>CAYSZR010000106.1:0-1731 GCA_964435565.1 uncultured Coriobacteriaceae bacterium | reverse complement strand
CACGGCCGCCAACCATGCCGCCGCAAAGATCTGTCAGATCGCAGGTGCGACGCCCGCTGCAAAGTAAGAATCCGTGTATAGGGACGAAGGACAAGCGGCATCTTCAGCGCGTGACTCCCCACTGCTAGAATAGTGGGCGTTATCCCTGAATTCGAACGAGGAGCTCATGAAAACAGTCATTATGGCAGGCGGCAAGGGAACGCGTATCGCGCAGCTTGTGGGCGACGTGCCCAAGCCAATGATTCCCATCTTGGGAAAGCCTGTGCTCGAATACGAAATCGAGAACCTCGCAAGCCAGGGCCTCACCGACATCATCCTCACTGTCCACCATATGCACGAGCAAATCGTCGCCTATTTTGGCGACGGAAGTGGCATCTCCCCCGCTACCGGCAAGCCCTTTGGCGTTCACATCGCATACTTTGTGGAAGACCGCCCCTATGGCAATGCCGGGGCTCTTCTCGAATTGCTCGACGCCGGCAGCCTTCATGACGATTTCCTGCTGCTCAATGGCGACGCGATGTTCGACATCGACTTTGCCCGCTTCCTCGAGTTTCACCAAACGCACAACGCGCAGGTGACGCTTATGGCGCATCCCAACAGCCATCCCTTCGACAGTGGGCTTCTGGTTGTCGACAGCAATAACCAGGTCGTCAAATGGATGGCGAAAGAAGACGATCGCAGCGGTTGGTATGCCAATCTGGTAAACGCGGGCATACACGTCGTGGCGCCGCAGGCCATCGAAAATGCGCGCCAGCCGGGCAAGACCACCTATGACCTTGATCGCGATATCCTCAAGCCGCTTTGCAGACAAAACAAGCTCTACGCTTACAAAAGCCCCGAATACCTGAAAGACATGGGCACGCCAGAGCGCTACTATTCGGTTATCAGAGACGTCGAGGCCGGCATTCCCGCTAAACACAGCCTGCGCAACGCGCAAAAAGCCGTGTTCCTAGACCGCGACGGCACCATAAATAGATACGCTGGATTCGTACGCGCGCCAGAACAGCTCGAGCTCCTGCCACATGCCGCCGAAGGAATACGGGCGATCAACGAAGCGGGCTATCTGGCCATCGTCGTAACCAACCAGCCCGTCATTGCGCGCGGCGAGGTGACAGAACCAGGACTGCGCGAAATCCACAATAAGATGGAAACGCTGCTTGGAGAGCAAGGCGCATACGTCAATGACATCTATTACTGCCCCCATCATCCCGACAAGGGGTTCGAGGGCGAAATTCCCGAGCTGAAGATAGAATGCGACTGCCGCAAGCCCAAGCCGGGCATGCTATTGCAGGCCGCACGCGATTACAATATCGACCTTAAGGAATCGTGGATGGTCGGTGACAGCGAAAACGACATCCTCGCGGGCAAAGCTGCCGGGTGCAAAACCGCCCTTATAGCCAACACCGCAGCGGACGCGCCTGAAGCCGGCCAGCTTGCAAGCGTGCGGGATCTTCTGGCGTTTGCAGGGATGCTCTAGAACAGCTCGGCTTCTGCAGCAGCGCAGAGCATATGATAGATGGGCAGGTGCAATTCCTGCACTTTGAAGACCTCAGTTTCCGACACACGAATGCATACGTCTGCCAGTTTCGATAGTTTAGAGGCGGATTCACCCGTAAGCGCTATGACCGTCATCTCTTTGGCAAGCGCGACCTTAGCCGCCTGCACCACGTTTTCGGAATTACCCGATGTCGAAATGCCCAGCAGTACGTCGCCTTTGCATCCATAGCCATA
>CAYSZR010000105.1:0-1960 GCA_964435565.1 uncultured Coriobacteriaceae bacterium | reverse complement strand
ATGCGCTGCACGAGCGGCGCCCTCGACCTGCTCGACGCTCGCATCGTCAATGCCATAGGCGATGTTGTCATAGATAGTGCCGTTGAACAGCCACGTATCTTGCAAGACCATACCAAGGTGAGCACGCAAATCGCCTCGTCTATATGTTCGGATATCGCGTCCATCTAAGCGAATCGAACCTGCGTCTATTTCATAGAAGCGCATGAGCAAGTTGACTATCGTCGTCTTCCCAGCACCCGTCGGACCAACAATAGCAACGGTCTGCCCCGGTTGAACCTCAACCGACAAGTCGTGAATAACGGGTTTTTCAGGATCATAACCAAAACGAACATGGTCGAACTCAATATGGCCCCGTACGCGCTCCTCGCGCTTATCGAGCGCCGCGTCATCGCCCATCTCGGGCTCATCCATAATCTGAAACACGCGCTCGGCTCCGGCAATAGTCGCCTGAATCGTGTTGATTATGCTTGCAAGCTGAGTGATTGGACGGGTGAAATTGCGCATATATTGTGTGAACGCCTGTACATCTCCAACCGTGATATTGCCAAGGATAGCTTGCCAGCCGCCGATGACGATAATGGCAATATAGGCCATATTTCCCACGAACATCATGAGCGGGCGAATAAGACCAGAGACGAACTGAGCACGCCACGCATGGCCAAAGTATTCATCATTGATCTGATTGAATTGCTCTACCGCCTGTCTTTCATGCGAAAACGCCTTTACCTCGGTATGTCCGCCATATGTCTCTTCAATATGGCCATCAAGAACACCAAGTGACGTCTGCTGCGCCAGATAGAAACGCTGTGACCGTTTTGCAACAAACGCTGTAAGAAAAATCGAGATGGGCAGGGTGCAAAGCGCGACAAGCGTAACGAAGGGACTCATCGATACCATCATTATAAGAACGCCCACAATGGTGATGATCGAGGTGATGGCCTGTGTCAGCCCATCTTGCAAAGTCGACGATATAAGGTCGATATCATTGACGACACGCGACAGTATGTCGCCTTTAGAATGCGAATCATAATACGAAAGCGGTATGCGATTGAGTTTTTCCTCAGTCTGCTGCCGAAGGTTATAGACGATATTCTGCGTCACGCGCGCCATAAGAAACGCCTGCAGGTAGGCACAAATCGAATACCCCACATACAGCACGAAAAGAACGGTCAGGATAGAACGTAGAAGCGCGAAATCAACACCCGCCCCCGGTTCGCCGCTGGCAAGGGCAACCCCGGCACGGAATATCTCGGTCGTGGCAAGACCAAGCTGACGCGGAGCGAAGATATCAAAACACGTGGCGGCAATTGCGCATAGCATGACGAACAGTATTTTGGGCAACTCTGGAACAACGAAACGGAATAAACGGCGCAAAGTTCCACGCGCGTCTTTTGCCTTCTCGGTTGGCCGCGAAAGATTGCCGGGACCATGAGCCCCGCGTCTATTTTGAGGTCCTGCGCCCATTTGCGCCATCGCTACCGCGCCTCCTCTTGCGTTATCTGAGAGGCAACGATTTCGCGATAAACCTCGCTCGTGTCGATAAGTTCGCCATGTGTGCCTATCGAATCGATTTTGCCATCATCAAGAACGATGACTTCATCGGCATCCATTGCAACTGCGACGCGCTGCGCGACGATAAGCATTGTCGCCCCCGCTGTCGCTCGACGCAGATTAGAGCGGACAAGGGAATCCGTCTTGAAATCGAGCGCGGAAAGCGAATCGTCGAAGATGAAAAGCCCCGATGGTTTGGCCAATGCGCGGGCAATGGCTACGCGCTGTCGCTGCCCGCCAGAAAGACCGCCACCCGACTGCGTAACCTTCGTAGCAAAACCTTCGGGTTTCTCCATAATGAACTCATAGGCGACAGCGGCCTTTGCAGCCCGCTTCACTTCTTCGTCGTCTGCATCGGCATTGCCATAGCGAATATTGTCAGCAAGCGTTCCCGTGAACAGCGTCGTCT
>CAYSZR010000104.1:0-1976 GCA_964435565.1 uncultured Coriobacteriaceae bacterium | reverse complement strand
AATAACGAGCGTGCCGCTTCTCCAATGCGCTTTGACGCCGTGGGCGATCTTATTGTCATCGGTCTGCACATAGGTGGTGCTCGCCTTGTCATAGACATACGCGAGCTCATAGTAATGCGTGGCAGATGTAAGTTTGTTTTCCTGGCCATACATGTCCGTGTAATACCAGCCGTCAAACGTATAGCCATCTCGAGTCGGTACGGTGCTGGGCACAAGGTTCGTATCGTCCCACCTAAGACCGGTCGTATCATTAAGGGCCGGTGCACCGCCATCCATGTTGAAGTTAAGCACGAAGTTCTCGAATGGCGCCCAGACAGCATAGAGATATTGAAATACGGTCTTAGCCGCACCCTCATCCCCTGAAGAACTGGCGTTCTCATCAACGTAAACCGTGACATACGCGTCACTGCTCCAACGCAGGCGGTATGCACTGCCCAGTGCAAAGTAATTCTGGCCCTCCTTAAGATAATGCTCTGTCGTGCTGCCCGACACCATCTCGTCAAGATCGGTATGCCCGGCCTGCGTCGACCATCCCACGATCTTATAACCCAGTGACTTGAAATAGCCATCTAGGTCCGTCACCGTGATTTCGGTACCAGCATTCACCGAAGTCGTGGACTTCTGCTCGATGCCCGTATCACGACCGCCGTCGTCGTATTTGACGTAAACAGCCTGGATGGGAGCCCAGACAGCGTAGAGTTTGGTTGTCTTGTCAGGGAAGGTTTCCGCATCGGGCGTTATAGTGGCAAGTGAACGCCATCTCGCGCCGCTGCCGTCTGCCGTAGTGCTCCACCACACCAGACGATAGCCTTCCTTCATATAGCCATCCCAGCTCGTCTCGCCCTCTTTCGGACCGGGGATGGTGTACTGTCCGCCAAAGCGGACAAACGTGTCGGTCATCTTGCCCGTTACATCAGCATCGTTCGCCTCGAGACCGTTCTTTTGGAATTGCAGGATCACGCCGGTATAGTAATGCCAGACAATGGTGCCGTGCGTATTGTGCGTCGTGGGATAGAAGAGCACGATGCCCGTCGCCGGACCAAAGGCACCGCTATCGAGGCTGCCTGTGGTCACGAACGAATCGCCCACCTTGAACGTGTAATCGGTCGAAACGTTTCCAGTCGTGTCGATATCGTCAATGCGCCAACGCCAGTTGGTATCATCGATGTGGCTTATACCCGCACCCGTCAAGATCACGCCATTGCCAAGCTTAAGCTCGACAAGGCTGTCGTTTGTTCCCGTAAACATATCTGTGCGATCGGCTGTCCTGACGTCGCCCGATGCCTCATCTGCCATATGCCAAGTTGAGATATCGACCGAAACGAACGTGACGGAGCCCTTGTCATCGCGGAAGAGATTGGTGAAGGCGACGGTCTCTGCATCAACTGCAAGGTTGGATAGATCAGCGTCTATCAGTGCGCTGTAGAAGCCGTCGTTGTTATAGAACCAGCTCGTGAGGTTGTTAGGATGCAGCTTGCTGCCCGAAAAGTCATCGGCCAGGATATGCTTCACCGAACCTTGAGCAAGCACGGCGCGCCAGGGCATCGCGGTACCATATTCGGTGACGTTCAAAGATCCCGTGGTTGACGACCCGACGTTATCGACACCCAAGACAAGCGTTCCTGCCTCGATGGTCTTGCCATGCCATTCGGTCGCGTTAGCAAAGAATCGCCACCAAGCAGCGTCGTTGCTGGTGAATCGTCCACCAACTTCGTTTGCAGTCCATTCATATGTAATGGGGCCGAGGTCCGAGCCCTCACCAGTTTTAGAAGAATTGTAGCGTTCACGCAGGTTGAGAGTGGTACCAAGCCACTCGAGCGCTGTATCGGTAGTGTTCTTCCAGGCCCCTACGGCGTTTTCATGCGCCGCAAGCCCGGTCCCATTCAAAATGACGCCATTATCGGCGGTTATCTTGACAAGAGCCGTGCAGCCTTCGAAAAGACTACGGGATATAGTACTGTAAAGGCCCCTATTAT
>CAYSZR010000103.1:0-2258 GCA_964435565.1 uncultured Coriobacteriaceae bacterium | reverse complement strand
CGACGCCTATCTGCTGTGCGACCACGCCCCCCGATTGCGATGCCCACCGGGCTCGCGATGCCGATGGCAGCGTTTCCCAGCCCGAGGGCACGACCGGATTTCTCCTCAGGCACATTCGTCTGGATGAGCGTGACCAAGGGCGTGTTGAACCACGCGCAGGCAAGAGCCATGATGCCCGACACCACGACGAACGCGGGGAACATATCGGGGGCGAGCAGTCCGCACGTCAGGGTGGTGGCACCGACGATGAGGGCGGAGATGCAGATGAGCAGCGCCTTCCGATGCACGTCTCCGCGCATGATGAGGGCTACCGACCCGATGAGCATGCCCGCTCCGTATACACCCTCGACCAGCGCTGCCATATAGCCGTTGCCTGCGAAGTGGTCGTAGGTCATGAGCAGGAAGAGCGCTCCGACCGGTCCGAACGCCATCATCCCCAGCGTGATCCCTCCGAGAAGGATCACCAGCCCGCGCGTGGCGGCAAGTGCATTCCAACCGTCCTTCAGGTTCGCCATGACGTGCTGGCCCTCCATCGAGGAATCGTGCACGGTGGGGATATGCGCGAGCATGAGCGCCGCTACCGCAACAATCGCACCACCGAAGTCCAGAAACATCACCGATTGGAACCCGACCGTCGTATACAGGATAATACCGAAGGCGGGAGAGCCGATGGCGGCGATGCTCATGAGCGCCTGGTCGAGCGTGTTGATGCGCATGAGATGCCGCTTGGGCACGAGCATGGGCATGGCAGCCATCATCGCTGGACCGTGGAACGCCTGGCCGACGCTGCGCACTACCACCATCACCAAGATGAGTGCGACGCTCATATGCCCCATCACGATGACGATAGCCAGGGCGAGCGACACCAACCGACTGATAAGTCGGCGGCGATCATAACCTTTTTACGGTTGAACTTATCGCCTATCACGCCGCCGAACGGTGAGAGTACGCCTTGCGGCAGGAACGCACAGATATTGCCTAAAGCAAGCATGAGTGCACTGCCCGTGTTCTCGGTGAGCCACCACACGGCAGCATAGCCCGCTGCATAGCTCGTGATCATCGAGATAGCCTGCCCTGCCCAGATGACGACGATAACCATCAGCCAGTTGTCAGCGAGCGGTCGCCCGCTCGCTGACAGGGGCTGTTCAATCGCACCCTGGGCGCCCAAGGCGGCTGCATCGGCGAATTCACCAGCGCGCAGTCCATCCTTTTGCATCTGTATTTCCCCAACGTTTTCTCTCATCAGCCTGCCGTCTCCACTGTCTGCAGAGACAAACATCCCCTTCCTATTTCATTCCTTTAAGGTTCTCTCGTGCGTCCGAGCTGTTCTCGAGCACCATATCGACTGTCTTGCAGTTCTCAACATCGCCACAATCTGCGCAGGTGGTGTACCCTTTGGCGGATGCGCACTTCCGTATCTCGCACATGCTGTCGCAGTACGGTGTCTTCGCGCCGTCGACGCGGCAGCCCATGCAGTTAATCATCTCCTTCGTGATCGTCACCTGGTTCATCTCGCTCCAGAGCGCGGCGACCTTTTCCCGAAGTGCATCGTCATCGTCGATGGTTGCGATGCGCGCATCGCATTTCTCGCAATCGAGCCCGCAATAGGCGATAAGTTCTTTCATATCCAGATCCTTTCCATTGTCTTGCTATTCCATACTTCCAGCTCCGCCCATAAGAGCGGTCATCTCCTCGATACGCTCCAGCGGGAAGGGCGGTTGGCTGAGCGGCTTCATGGCGATGCTCATCAGCATCATGGGATTGTCATCTGCCGCCACCCGATTGGAGACGAGTGCGCCGCAGCGGCGGCAGCGGTGGATGATCGCCCACTCGCCACCGCGCCGTACCCAAATTGCCACCGGCTCCATAACCCCTCCGCAATCGCTCGCCCGGTCACCCGGCTCCAGGTCCACATGGAGGCTGGATAGGCAATTCGGGCAGTGGTTGCGATGGTTGCTGCCGGCGTTTTCCGGCGTAACCAATCGACCGCAGACCTTGCAAGTGAAGCTGTCTTTACAGGAATGGGTCTTGTAGTACCCCTTCTCAAAACTCTTGCGTTTGTTTTCGCGATTCATTTTTCAATCCTCCTGAAGATGTGGGTTACAACCTCTTGGGAGGAATGGCGTGTGCGAATCTGCCAACCTCCCGGTTAGCCCACACGCTTCAGTGAAGATGTCATCTTCTTCAAACAGACACTCCTTAATCCTTTGTGCTAATAGTCTCGTTGCGATGTGCAAATATGCTTTTCAATCACGTCT
>CAYSZR010000102.1:1751-2260 GCA_964435565.1 uncultured Coriobacteriaceae bacterium | reverse complement strand
GCGGGCTTATATTGCGGATACTTGCTCGGCGCTATTTTATGAAGTACGAGAGCATTCGCGAAGCATATAAGCAGCACAAATCGCAGATTGCCCGTTCGGAAATATCCGAGAACTTCAAGAAGATTTGGTTCAATGCTAAGAAGAACGGGCTTAATGCAGTGGCCACGTTTTGCATTACGCAATCGACTACTCTTATCTGTTCTGCGTATCTTGGCCTTTCAGAAACGGCTTCGTATGGCCTGTGCTTGCAGATCATCACCGCCGTCGCTGGTGTCGCCATGATCTATTTCAACACCGAAAAGCCTAAGATGACCGAGCTCAAGATCGGGGGAGAGGCAACTCGAGACGAGTTCGTGAAATCGGTCTCGCTTTCGGTCACGATGTATTGGTTCACCTATGTGCTTGAGATGATCGTGCTGGTGATTGCAGGTTTGCCCCTATTGGGCCTTCTTAAGGCGGAAACGGAAATCCCTCTTCTAATGGTGCTCTTTATGGGTCTATATCTGTTT
>CAYSZR010000102.1:0-1741 GCA_964435565.1 uncultured Coriobacteriaceae bacterium | reverse complement strand
AACCATTCTGTTTTTGCCGGCATCATCGAAATGTCGAATACCGTGCCCTATTTGAAAGCCTCGCTGATTTCTGCGGTATGCGTCGTGGTGGGCGAATTCTGTGTTGGTGCGTTTACTGGTTTAGGCATCTTCGGTCTGATGTTCGTGCAATTCTTTGTGCAGCTTATGTATAACAACTGGAAATGGCCGTTGTGGATTTTCAGGGAATACCATTTGAATCCGGCGTCGATCTTGAAAATGGGCTGTACCGAAGGAATCGGTATCGTTAAGTCGAGGCTGCATAAGCCTGCTGTCTAGAAGGGTTTCTTGAACAGGGCGAGTGCCCTTCGTACAGAATTTGCCGAAAGGCTCATTTGCGCTATAGATTTGGCGAGCCTTTTGCGTAATTTGGCACGAAGGGCACGGATTCGGTAGAACAATATGAACCCTTCGCGTGTTTTTATGCGAAAGGCACGATATTTTGCCGGGCTGAGAGCGCCTTTTGAACGATTCGCGTCGAAAGGCATGGTTGGATATGACGCCAAGCTGCGTATCGCAGGGTCGGCGCACGTGTAGAATAGACACACAAAGATTGTTTGGAGATATGACCGGTGATTGCGTTTCTGATTCTCAACTATAATTCGTCCGCTTTCGCCGCAAAGTGCATCGAATCCATTTGCAAGCTCAACGACCTGGGCAAAGCCGTGGTCTTGGTGATGGATAACGCATCTACCGACGGGAAACTGGGCGAGCTCAAGAACTATGCGCTGGGCTTGACCGAGCTGACGGTCGAATTTTTCGAAAGTCAGGAAAACCTGGGATTTTCGCGTGGGAACAATTTGGGATACAAATACCTGCGCGAACACTATGACGACATCGAGTATATGGTTGTCACAAACCCCGACATCGAATTCAATGACCCCGATGCAGTTGCGAAGCTGCGTGCAGATGGCAAGACGTATGCATTCGATATTCTAGGCCCGGATATTTACTGTCCGGCAGAACGCGAGTGGTTTTCAAAGGGGCATCAGAGTCCTAAATACCCCTATGAATCCGCAGCCGGCTTTGTGGGAAAGCAGGTGGGCAACAAGAGGCTTGAGCTTGAGAAGATATGCTCCGCGCAGAACAATGCCGCCTTTTGGTGGATTAGGAACAACCTTTATCGGGTCTATTTCAAATCATATGCTGAAATGGCCGCGCGCAAATATGCAGCGTTTCGCAATGAGCCGCATATCGATGCGGTGTTGCAGGGGGCGTGCCTTTTTCTCTCACGCTCGTTTATCGAAGCGGAGCAAGCCATATTCGCTCCTGAGACAACGCTCTATTTCGAGGAGCCGTTACTGCACTTGCGCATGAAACGGATGGGCAAGACGATGGTATATGACCCGGAGATTCAGGTGACGCATCATCAAGGCGGTAGCTCGGGCGGCGCAGGGGAATTTACTACCAGATGCTATATCGAGTCTGGCGAAATCTATTTGGAGGAACTGGCAAAATCCGCGTGCTAGGCGTTTGCCTTTTTATGGATTTCCCAATACCAGATACCGCCCATGCCATTGGCATCGACCCAGTGCTTTTCGCCCCAGTCATAGTTGGCATCAACAAACTGATATTCGGCTGAGTCCTCTTTCGGAGCGCGCGTTTCGAATTCCGGGCTGCAGATGATATAGGCGGTTTGGGGAAGCTCTTCTGATTGCGCAAAGTCCTTCGCGTCGAGCCAAGCGATAGGCGTTGCCCCCGTGTTTTCTTGCAATACGCGCGT
>CAYSZR010000101.1:2193-2420 GCA_964435565.1 uncultured Coriobacteriaceae bacterium | reverse complement strand
AAAACCGATATACTGTTCAAGCTACACGCCCAGAGGGGGGTGTGTGCAAACATGCTCAAACAAGGAGGGCATGCGCGGCTAGTCGTTGGAGTCGGCTGGCTGTTCAGTGAAATTCGAGATCTGTTGGGGGTACTATGAAGGTTTCGCCAGTAACAACCGTTATCTACAGTTTTTTCTTGGGGGGCCTGTTCGCGCTTATTGCACAGGTTTTCCTTACCATCACCTCG
>CAYSZR010000101.1:0-2145 GCA_964435565.1 uncultured Coriobacteriaceae bacterium | reverse complement strand
CCTGCCGGGTACGCCGCTTGCGTTTTTCTCAGGCGGTGCTGTTCTCGTCCTGATGGGCGTTGTGGGCTGCATTCTGGGTGGCTTCGCGAACTATCAGTATTTTGAGAAATGGGCGACGTTTGGCGCGCTGCTTCCGTTCTCAGGTTTTGCGATGGCTGTCGGCATGAAGATGATTGGTCCGTGGACCAAGGACAATGCAGGTATCGGCAAAGCGATTTGGCCGGGCCTGTGGCTCGTTATCTGGTTCAATGTCGTCGGCGCAGTCGTTTGCATCCTGTTTGGATACGCGTGCACAATGGCTGGCGTTCAGCCTGTGCTTGCTCCCAAGGTCGAGGGTGCAATGCTTTTCGTGAACGCATATATCATGGGCGGCATTCTTTGCGCGGTCTTCCAGATTTGCTATCTTGCGTTCAAAGCTGTTTATAAGAAGGCTGCACCTGTGCATATCCTGATGTTCGCATGGATGGTGGGCGCGATTCTTGCCCCGTTTGGCATCAGTGGCTCTCTTGTCAATCAGTTTGGCGAGGGTTTTGCGGTTATGATCCCCATCGGCGGTTTGAACATGTATAACGTCGGTGCTGCATTTGCCGTTGGTCAGTTTGGCGAGGGCCTTGTGCACCTTGGCTCCTTCCTGCTTGCCGTGTTCTTCCTCTTCTTCACGGGCCTGTGCACGTTCCTTATCTACAATGCCAAGTTCGGCCGTTCGGTTATGGGCGAGACGCATTATCGCAAGGCCATGAACCAGGTCGATGACCTCATGGGAGCAGGGTACAAGCCTGAGGGCATGTCCGATGCTGATGCTGAGATCATCAAGAAAGCCGCTCAAGCTGCGGTCAATATGCCCAAAAAGGCATAGTCTAGTTCGTACTTGATAGAAGCGAGAATAAGGCGCGTCGCCGGTTTACGGCGACGCGCCTTATCTGTATTTCCATGCCGAAAAGCGAAATTCTGACTGTTTGTATGATTTTGCGAATTATCAGTGAGTATGATAAAGATTTGAAAAGTAAACATACAGGTCAGCGTGTTGTAGTTTGGCCGCTACTTGGGGTACCCCAAAACTACCCCTCTAAAATCATACAAACAGTCGCGGTTTTCGGGATTTCGCTGACTGTTTGTATGATTTTGGGGCAAATAATTTGAATTTAGCGGTGATAATACGCGCGGCGTTCGAAAACCGGTTCGCAGCAAACGTTGATTCCGAGCTTTGAGTACGTTTTTTCGTCAATCGAAGAGATGATTACCGAGAAATATGCATCGCAGCCCTTAAGTTGCTCTGTCGCCTCTATTGCCTTTTCAGCAAGCTGGTCAGTCGCCGAGCTGATGGAAAGTGCAATAAGCGTTTCGTCGGAATGAAGACGTGGGTTGATGCTGTGCAGATGTTCGGTTTTCAAACGGCAGATAGGCTCAAGAGCATCATCACTCACGATGTATGTATCATCATCAATGTCCACGATGACCTTCAAAGCGTTGAGCAGCAATGATGAAGCTGCACCTAAAAGCTCTGAGGTTTTGCCGGTGACAAGCGTCCCATCGGGCAAGACCAAGGCCCCAGCGGGCATTCCGGTGTCTTCTGCCTTTTGTAAGGCGGCGGCATGTGCGGGCGAGAAATCGATATCAATTTCCGCATCTTTCATGAGGAGCTCGATTTTCGAGACCTCGTCTTTGCCTATTCCCGTGCGCGCAAGCTGCTCACCAGCTTTGAAGTAGCGACGTATGATTTCGTTCTTTGCCGCTTCACGGCATACGTCGTCGTCGCTGATGCAATATCCAACCATATTGACGCCCATGTCCGTGGGGGACTGGTACGGGCTTTCGCCGGCAATGCGCTTCATCATCGCCTTGAGGACGGGGAATGTTTCGACATCGCGGTTGTAGTTTACCGTGACATCGCCATATGCCTCAAGATGAAACGGATCGATGATATTTCGATCGTCAAGGTCAGCGGTTGCTGCCTCATATGCGATGTTGACCGGGTGCTTAAGGGGCAGATTCCATACGGGGAATGTCTCAAACTTGGCATATCCGCAGTTGATACCCTGTTTGTTTTCGTGATAGAGCTGCGAAAGGCAGGTTGCGAGTTTTCCGGAGCCGGGGCCCGGCGCGGTTACGACAACGAGCGGGCGCTCGGTGCTGATGTAGTCGTTT
>CAYSZR010000100.1:0-2548 GCA_964435565.1 uncultured Coriobacteriaceae bacterium | reverse complement strand
CATCTCCGGCAAGGACGCGGGAGTTGTCAGCTGGAGCGACAAAGAGATCGTCATCACGGTTCCCGACGGGGTAAGTGCGGGCGTCCTTCCCATCACGGTGAAGACCGATGCAGGCTCAGTTACACGCGGATTCCTTCTGGAGATATCATCCACAAGCAACAAGGCGCTCTTTGAGAAGGATATCGCCCTGCCCGAAGGGTTCTCCACCACCAGCATGGACAACTTCATGATCGGCATGGACGACAAGCTCTATGTGTTCCCGCAAGACCAGTTCCGCGCCGCCTATCAATCCGACACGCAGTCCTCCTTCGAGTACGGTATCTACCAGCACCTCTGGTGCTATAACGCGGACAGTGGGAGTTGGACCCAGTGCCCCGACCTCCCCATCCAGCTCAATACGCTTTCGGCGACGGTCTACGAGGGCGAGCTCGTGGTCTGCGGTACCGTCATCGACTGGGATAACCTTGAGGCGACATCGGTCCTCTACGTCTACGATCCCGCTTTGGGAACCTGGGAGTCGAAAGACGCAACGCATGTTCCCTACGCGGCCACGATCGTCAACGTGGATGGGCAACTGCTTCTGATCGGCGGTAGCGACCAATTTGAGTCCTTTATATTTATAACGCTGACCCCGCTTGCCGAGAACAACATCGCCGCGCTCGACCTTGCCAGTGGAACCGTCACGACGCTCGGCAGCCTTCAATCCGGCAGCCTTGTGCCCAAGGTGGCCATAAGCGATGGCGTCCTTTATGTCGCGCAGGGAAGGTTCATGTCGAGAACCGGGACTTCGGCTACCGGCGACCTGCAACGGCTCACCAAGGACGGAAGCGGGTACACGGCGGTCGATCTCAATGATGCGCTACCCAGGATACAGGCGCCGTTCAGTGAAATGCATAAGACGCTGCACGCCATCTACAGCTTCGCAGCGATACCCGATGGGTTGATCATCAGCGGCGTGCTCGCCTATGCAGATGACACGTATACTGACTTCATCGATACCGACACGTTCATCTCGAAGGATGCCGGAGCAAGCTTCGTCGACTTCGGAAAGCGCGTCTATCGCACTCCCCTCTACTACGCAACGTCTGCGTACACGGGAGGATGGCTCTATGTGATGGGCTCGTCCGTCTATGATGACGATGTGCTGGTATTACGCGCGACGCAGATTGAAACGCCCACACCTCCGCCCACGCCTCCGCCCACGCCCACGCCAGGGGGCGGCGAAGAACAGACGGACACGGCAGCCCATGCCATAACGACTCCTAATATGGGCGACGATCAACATGGGCTGGCCTTTGCGCTGCTCTCTTTATTCCGCCATTAAGAGATTAGACGTTTCATTCGTCGGTCAAGCACCTATCTCCATTTGGCTCGTTTTGGCTATATCTAGGCTATGAGCTTCGCGAAATCTGACATAACGTCTGCTATAGCGATTTTCTGCGGGCACACCTCTTCACACGAGCGGCAGCCTATGCAGGCATCCGGCTTCTTGTCGTCGGGCACCGCCATCAATGCCATCGGTGCGATAAAGTCACCCGCGCCCGTAAGCATGCGCTGGTTATAGAGCGCGATCAGCTTGGCTATGTCGAGCCCCTGCGGGCAGTGGCTGCGGCAATAGTTGCACGCCGTGCAGGGAACCGACGAATCTGTGAGCCTGCGTGCCGCAGCTAACAGTGCCTCCATCTCGGCATCGTTGAGCGGCGCGTCCTTCTCGAAGATGCGCAGATTGTCGCGCATCTGCTCTATGGTCGATGCTCCGGAAAGAACGGCAGTCACACCGGGGATGCTCTGCAAAAAACGCATCGACCACTCGGCCGCGCTTACGCCGGGGCGCAGAGCGTCAAGCGGAGCCATAATATCGGCTGGCACGTTGGCCAACTTGCCCCCACGCAGCGGTTCCATCACCCAGATTGGGATGGAAAGCTCATTAAGCCTCTTCACTTTGTACTTTGCGCTTTGGAATTCCCAGTCGAGCCAGTTCAGCTGAATCTGACAAAACTCCATGTCTTTGCAATGTGCATCGAGAAAGCGATCGAACACGTCTTTATCGCCATGCACGGAAAATCCCAAGTGCTTGATGCGACCATTGCGCTTCTGCTCCATAAGATATGAGTGAATGCCATACGTGGCATCGTCGAGGTATGCATCTACGTTCATCTCGCACAGATTGTGAAAGAGATAGAAGTCGAAATATTCTGTCTGGCACTTCTCAAGCTGCTTTTCAAAGATTTCCTCAACCTTGCCCCAGTTGGACGGGTCATACCCAGGAAACTTCGTAGCCAAATGAAACCTCTCGCGCGGGTAGGCCTTGAGCAACTCCCCCATCACGGATTCCGAGCGCTCGTCATGGTAGCCCCACGCCGTGTCGTAATAATTGATGCCGCCATCCATCGCAAGCGCGAGCATTTCCTCTGTCTGCGCGATGTCGATGTCGGCTTCGGCATCCGATGTCTTGGGAAGACGCATCGTCCCCATCGCAAGTTGCGATATATCGCTTCCTTGGTTGCCCTGCCCCCGTTTTCAGTACCAACCTCAATGTTAGTCCCTA
>CAYSZR010000099.1:0-2706 GCA_964435565.1 uncultured Coriobacteriaceae bacterium | reverse complement strand
AAACGATATCACCACCAATCTTCCTTTTGACCCGCGTGTCGGCCTATGCTTCGACCATCACGAAAGCGAAGAAGACCGCATCCGGACCGAAGAGCATCGTGACAAGATGATCATCGAAGCGCACGCGAAGTCGGCGGCGCGCGTCGTATACAACCACTACGGCGGCGCAGATCGTTTCACGACTGTCACTGAGGATATGATGACGGCAGTCGATAAATCAGATTCGGCCGATTACACCGAAGAGGATATCTTGCACCCAACAGGATGGGTGCTTATGGGCTATATCATGGACGCGCGGACCGGCCTGGGCCGCTTCCACGATTTTCACATCTCGAACTACCAGCTGATGATGGAGCTCATAGATTACTGCGTGAACCACGACATTGACCAGGTACTTGAGCTGCCCGACGTGAAAGAGCGTACGGACATGTATTTCGAGCAGCAGGAAAAGTTCTGCGAACAACTCAGGCGCATCGTGCGTATCGACGGTAAAGTAGCCATCATCGACTTGCGCACCGAAGAGACCATCTATACGGGCAATCGTTTCATGGTCTATGCGATGTGGCCCGAAGTCGAGCTGAGCATGCATGTAGCCTGGGGTTTCAAGAGGCAGAATACGGCAGTGATGATCGGCAAATCCATTATCAATCGAGCATCACACGTCAATATCGGCGAACTCTGTCTGGAATACGGCGGCGGCGGGCATGCCAATGCAGGAACCTGTCAACTTGATAACGACAAAGTGAATGCAGAACTGCCGCATATCATCGACAGGCTCAACGGCAAGTCCTAAGGCCGCCGCCAAAACTAAAGGCTCCGCAGGCACATGCGCATGACAAGCGTCTAGATATCAAGTCCAACGCGATAACCCTCGCTCATCGCATGGGTGATATTCGAGACCCTAAGACAGTCGCCAATGGGCACGACCCAAGGTGCGCACGTGCGCAATTCCTCATATACCCCCATATTCGATTCCTGTCCAAGCGCAAGGACAACCGTATCTGCGTCGATATGCAGGTCCTTGCCGCTTGCGAGCTTGCAGTCAAGCCCCGTGTCAAGAATCGAACGAGCATAACACCCGGTATATGTCGTAATTCCCAAACGCTCGACCTCATCGAGCAAGATGGGACGTTGACGCACGTTGGCCTCGGAACAGATATTGGGAAGCGCGTCGATCAGGGTAACCTTTTTGCCTTTGCCCGCAAGTTCGATAGCAAGCTCGGTGCCGGAAAGACCCGCTCCGACAACGACGACGCACTTGCCCACGATTGCAGGGTTCTTGTAATAGTCGTTGACAATCAAGACATTGTCGCCGTCTTTACCAGGCAGCGGAAACATACGGGGGCTCGATCCGGCGGCAACGACGATCACATCTGCACCAAACGACCGAGCAAGGTCTGCCGTCACGCGCACCGACGTCTTAATGGTGACGCCCGCCTGTTCTGCCTGTCGAGTAAGCACCAGTCCCAATTCGTACATCTCGCGTTTGAAATAGGTCTCGCGTTCCGTTAACGTCAAGCCGCCGCAGACATCTTGCGCCTCAAAAAGCGTGACGTCATGTCCACGTTGAGAAGCGACGCGTGCCGCCTCGAGACCGGCTGGACCACCACCCACGACCATGACTTTCTTGCGCTCAGCTTCTATGACCGGCGCTATCTCAACTCCATCAAGCTCGCGGCCTATGACAGGATTGACCGCGCATCGACGCGTAGCTGTGACGGGACGTTCGGCCATGCATGCAAAACAGCGCATGCAGGGAACGATTTCGTCCGCACGCCCCTCGCTTGTCTTGCGTGGAAGAAATGGATCGGCCATGAGCGCGCGGGCCATTTCGACCACATCAGCTTTTCCGCTGGCAATAATCTCTTCCATCTGCGCCGGATCGTTCAAAGAGCCGATAGTGGCAACCGGTTTATCAACATGCTTTTTGATCTCTTCAGCCAAATAGACATTGCATCCATGCTCGCGGAATTGAGAAGGATGCGTGATGGAAAAGCCGCGTTGATATGACCCGGCCGAGATATGAAACAGGTCGACTTTATCCTGCAGCATCTCCGCGATGCGCACGCCCTCCTCGAGACCGTACCCACCCTCGAAAAATTCGGAGCCGCTCATGCGCAGCTCGATGGGAAATCCCCTACCAACCGCCTGGCGCACGGCATCAAGAACGCGGGCGGTCAAACGGACACGGTTTTCAAGCGAGCCACCGTATTCGTCTTCACGCTTATTGAAATAGGGCGAAAGGAACTGATTGAGCAGCCATCCATGTCCAGCATGTACCATAAGCATGCGAAAGCCCACGCGTTTCGCAAGTTCAGCGACTTCGCCATAAGCCGCGACGATATCATCGATCTGGCCAATAGACAAAGCCTTGACCGGCTTGCCGTCAGGTCGGACGGTGTCAATTGGTCCATATTGGGCAAGAGTGCCCTTCTTCATCTTATCGGTCAGATACGTACCGGCGAATTGGCCAGAATGCGAAAGCTCCAAGCTCGCAACAGCTCCATGGCGCGAGATAGCATCGGCCGTATGGGCAAACCCCGAAAGGGATCCGGGCGTCTTAGTATTCAGATGGAAGGCGAAGCTCGCATCCGTTTCTGGATGCACCATGCACTCGCTTGCGGTAACCGCCGCAGCGCCGCCTTTGGCGCGCAACTCATAGAATGCGGAAGTCGTGCGATCCATGCAGCAATCCGCAGTGATCTC
>CAYSZR010000098.1:0-2742 GCA_964435565.1 uncultured Coriobacteriaceae bacterium | reverse complement strand
ACGACTGCGCATCTGAGGAGTGACCTCATCGACGCTGACACCAAACACACCGGCAGCCGTATGGGCATGAAAATCCTCGCCGCTATTGAACGCCGCGATAAGGCCTTCATCTGCAGACAGGTGCGCGAGCAGCCTGAGCTCGATTTGCGAATAGTCGGCTGAGAGGAAGACGCCGTCTTTTGGCGCGATAAAGGCCTCTCGAATCTTGCGACCAAGTTCGGTTCGCACGGGAATATTCTGAAGGTTCGGATCCGATGACGACAGGCGCCCAGTTGCGGTCACCGCCTGATTGAAATTCGTGTGGATTCGACCATCGACTGGGCTAATGAGCTGGGGCAGCGCATCAAGATAAGTCGAACGCAGCTTGGCAAGCTCGCGATATTCCACCACTTTTGCGGGCAATGGATGGTCGTCTTGCAACTTTTCGAGCACAGCCGCATTCGTCGACCATCCGTTGCGGTTCTTCTTCGATTTACGCGTATCAAGGCCCAGCACGTCAAAGAGGATGTGGCCGAGCTGCTTGGGAGAATCGATATTGAAATCCTCGCCAGCCAGGTCCGTGATCTCCAGACGAAGCGCGTCGATATGCCCCGATATCTGGGATGAGATGTCTTTGAGTACACCGGTGTCAATCGCCACGCCGCAGCGTTCCATGCCCAGCAACACCGGCAGCAGCGAAAGTTCGACCTCGCAGAACAGCTTCCATGATCCATCTGCCTTGAGCTTGGTTGATAGCGGCTCGACTAAGGCTTCGGCAACAGCCGCTTCAAACTGCCCGTCGCTCGGAGCATGCTCGCCCGTCGGTTTTACAAGGTCGAGGTACTGCTCGGCCAATTCGGATACGCCATAGCTCTTGCCCGACTCGAGCAAGTATGCAGCCAGGCTGCAGTCAAAGATTCGGGTCGCATCAAGCTCGTCGAGCTCGGGCGCATCGCTGCCCGGCGCAAACACTTCGCGCAAGACATGCTTCAAGTCGACAGCCGCAAGATGGCCCTCGGCCAACACAAGGGCAATAAGCAACGCAGCTTCTGCAAGCGGGGCTGCCGCCAAACCCGCGCCATCAGAGAACACGACGTTTGGCTCCTGGGCAAAAAGCGTCTGTTCCGCAGGCTCGTCAAGGGCAATCGAAATCCAGCGATTGCCATTTAGGGCGGCCTTGACAAACGCAGAGGCGTCTTTGGAAACGTGATAGCTGAGCTTAACCGACGACACGGGCATTGCAGCCGCTACGTTCGCATCATCGTCCAGCAAGGCGAGGACCGTGCGCAGATGGCGGTTGAAATGCAGCGCGCCAAAAGCCTCGCTCGCCTCGTGCGGATCGAAGCTGGGAAACTTCACATCATCGAGGGATATCTCGATAGGCGCATCACGACGGATAGTCGCGACAGCGCGGCTCACCCGTGCGTCCTCGGCGTGTTCGCGCAGACGCTCCCCCATCTTGCCCTTGATCTCGTCAGCGTGATCGAGCAACTCGTCGAGCGAGCCGTATTCGATGAGCAGCTTTGTCGCGGTCTTTTCTCCCACCCCAGGCACGCCAGGGATATTGTCGCTCGTATCCCCCTTGAGGCCCAGAAAGTCAGGCACGAGTTCGGGCGTTATGCCGTAGCGTTCCACAACCTTTTCGGGCGTGTAGATAACGACATCTGACATGCCCTTTTTGGTGGTGACGACACTTGTCGTCGCACTGGCAAGCTGATACGCATCTTTATCACCGGTGATAAGATAGACCCGATCGCCATTTTCCTCGCCGCGCGCCGCCATAGTTCCCAAGATATCGTCGCCTTCGTAGCCCTCCATAGAGATGCAGGGGATATTCATAGACTCGAGCAGGCTACGGATAATGGGAAACTGGACGCTTAGCGCCTCGTCCATGGGCGGGCGCTGCGCTTTGTATCGTTCGAGCAGCTTCATGCGCCAATCGGGACGGTGCACATCCCATGCGCATACGATGGCATCCGGATGAAAGTCCTCGATCATCTTAAGCAGCATCTGCATGAAACCGAATACGGCGTTTGTTGGCGTGCCGTCAGGCGCGTTCATAGGAGCCTGGACAGCGTGATAAGCACGGTGAATCAATGAATTGCCGTCAATCACAGCAATGGAACGATCAGACATGGGCAGCCTCTCGAATACAATTCGCATACAACGAACTCCATAATATCCCATCGGCGAAGCGGGCGTGCAGGCGGGGACGTACCTGTATCGAAGCGGTATCATGGTCGTAATGGTTACTGAAGCAGTACATAATTCGATGGTCGCGAACAAACGCGTCAACACCAAACCCGAGCTTGTGGTTCGCCACATGTTGCGCGATGCCGGGTGGACCGGATATCGCTGCGACTGGAAGAAATGCATCGGACATCCGGATATCGCGTTTCCCGGCCGCAAGATCGCCATTTTCGTGCATGGCTGCTTCTGGCACCATCACGAAAACTGCAAGTATGCCACCACCCCCAAAAGCAACATCGAGTATTGGGAGCAGAAATTTGCCCGCAACAAAGCGCGCGATGAGCGCGTAACCGCCCAGCTCAAAGATGAAGGGTGGCAAGTCGTTATCGTATGGGAATGCGAACTCAAAAAAGATCAGCTCGCAAAGACGCGTCAACGTCTCCATGACGAAATCGAATACGCATTTATCGAAATCTGAACGTGAAAATGCACCAATTTCGACTGTTTGTATGATTTTGCCAGTTATCTCTGAGTATGATAAAGATTTGAAAAGTAAACATGCAGGTCAGAGAG
>CAYSZR010000097.1:0-3066 GCA_964435565.1 uncultured Coriobacteriaceae bacterium | reverse complement strand
GAGGAGTTCCCATTCTGCATCGACTGCGCGACCAGCATCATGCAACGCGGCAAGATCGAATACTACGCGCGCAGCGGCAAAGAAACGCCGGCAGGCGCCGTGGTCACGCAAGACGGCGGCACGCTCACCGACAGCGAAGCGATTCTGCAGGCATTGGTCGACGGCACGGCGGCGCTTGCGCCGCTTGGTGGCATCGGCGAGGAAACCGCCGGGTACAAAGGCTATGGATATGCAGCGGTAGTCGAGATACTGTCTGCTGCGCTGGCTGGTGGCGAGTTCATGAAAGCGCTTACAGGCGTAACCCCTGATGGCGATCCGCAGATGTATCACCTTGGTCATTTCTTCTTCGTGATCGATCCGGAGGCGTTCGCTGGTCGCGACAACTTCAAGAAAATCGCCGGTGACATCTGTCGAGCGCTGCGAGCATCAAAGAAAGCTCCTGGTCAAGAACGTATCTATACCGCAGGAGAAAAGGAATATCTGGCATGGCTCGACCGTAAGGACAAGGGTGTGCCCGTGGGCGAGGCCGTGCAAAAGGAGCTCATGGATGTTCGCGACGCCTTCGGTTTGGATTACAGGTTCCCGTTTGAAAAGTAGCGACGCACGAGGATGCCGTCTGACGCGTTTTAGGGCGCGGCAGGGGTAAAAGTACCTCCTTAAAAACGCATGAAAAGGGTGCGGTTTGGCCACGGTAGCCAAACCGCACCCTTTTTTGTTTTGTCTACCTGCAGCTTTGGAAGTGCCTATAACGCACGGTGCGCATAGGGCACTTAAACCATGCGCCTATGACCTGTGCCATCAAGCAAATCGCCCAAGCGCTAAATCATCGAATATCGCCCCGTTCTTAATAATTTTTGATGCTTTTCGCAGTTCGGATTTTAAATGCTTTATCATTTCTATTGAGTTCGGGGCGGTTTTGCTAAATACCGCTTATTGCGGCAAGGAGAAGCGCGTGCACGTCCTTATTGGAGCATCGGCTCTGCAAGTCATTCGCTGCATTCGCTCTCAGGGCGCTTCAGCAGCTCAGGAGTGGTTTCCAGAGGTCGAGCCAGCAGCGCCTGCCGCGTTTTTGCCCGACGAGGACCAAAGCACCGCGGAAAACGAGACCGATCTCTCAGACATCCCCGCATCATTGTTCGAAGAAAAGCTGTCAGATGCCTCGTTTCCGTTCGAAGCAGTCATCGCAAACAGGTCAGTCGATTGCTCATATATAAACGGAAGTGAACTTCTGGCCGACCTGCGACCGCTTGAACTGGGCATCTTCGACGAAGCCCGCAAAACCTACCGGGACTCACTGCATACGAAGCTCCTGCGCCCCGATCTACCAAGAGAAGCGCTGATTGGAGCCGGCAAGCACACGTGCTTTGCATCGCCCGAGCTTGTGGTTGTTCAACTTGCGTCGAAGCTGAGCATTGCACAGCTAACCCTGCTCATCATGGAGTTGTCGGGGTTCTATACGATCTCGCCGATGAAGGACGGCGGCAGCGCTTATGGCATCCCACCGGTGACGTCGGTCGCACGCATCCGGGCGCTTGCGCGGCGCGTTCGCATGATGCGCGGGCGTGAGGTCCTGCGCGCCGCGCTCGAAACCGCGCTTGAGCGCTCTGCCTCCCCCATGGAAAGCGTCCTTGCAATCATGCTGCAGCTTCCCATTGACTCAGGTGGTTACGGCATGGGCCCCGTGCTCGTAAACCCACGCATCAAAACACCCGACCATGCCCAGGCATTTGCTTCGCAGCACTCCTATTATCCAGACATCTACCTGCAAAGTTGCTTCATAGACGTCGAATACGAGAGCTCGGAATTCCATCTCGATCCCATCACGGCCAACTGGGCTCCGGGCGAGCTCGAGCGCTGGCGGGCGGGCGCCGAACACAAAGCAGCGACCGATCGCATCCGAACCCGCGAGCTCCAGGCACTGGGCGTTCATGTCGTGCCCGTCACCGCATATGACATGCGAAGCCTGTCTCGGCTCGACAACGTCGCATGGGCAATCGCCTGCCAGATGGAACGCTTAGGCGAATTCGATGCGGCATCCTACCTGGATGCGCTGGATGCACGCACGGCCCGAATCGTCCGCGGGAAACTTCTGAAAGAGCTGATGCACGGGCATACGACCGCACATATCGTGTAGGATGAGCTGCACATCGCCAACACTTTAGAGGAGCACGCATGAGCACGGAACAGCAAGGCACACTCGTCATCGGCGCCGTTATGGCCGACATCATCTGCGAGGTGCCGCATGTGCCTACCAGCGGAATGGGAGTCGCCGCGACCAGCACGCAAATGGCGGCTGGCGGCTGCGCCTTCAATACCGCGAGCGCCATCAAGCGCTCGGGCGGCGCATGCACGCTGGTCGCGCCCATCGGACACGGCCGCTATGCAAGCTTCCTGGAAAGCGAGCTCGCATCGCGCGGCATCGCGCCCATGCATGTCGATACCAGCCTGGATTGCGGCGCCTGCATCTGCTTGGTCGAGCCCACGGGCCAGCGAACCATGATCACGTTGCCCGGCGTGGAGCGCATGTTCGAGCGCTCGTGGCTCGATGCGATCGACACGCGCGGCTATAGCTACGCCATCGTAAGCGCTTTCGAGCTTTGCGGTTCCGGCGGCGGCAACATCGTCGGCTTCCTGGAAGCGCACGAAGAACTGACCGTCATCTATGCGCCCGGCCCGCTGTTCGCAGACGTCGACGCGCGGCTGGCCAAGCGCATAGACGCACTGCATCCCATCTGGCATCTGAACGACGATGAGGTCATGGCCATTACCAGCGAGCCCGATGTGCTCACCGCAGGCATCACGTTGTGCGAGCATGCAGATAACACCGTCATCGTGACCGCCGGCGCAGATGGCGCCTGGCTCTTCACGCGGCCGGCCGCCGGCGCAGAGCCCGTCTGCGAGCTCGTACCCGGCGAATGCGTCGATGTCGTCGACACCATCGGTGCTGGTGACGCGCATGTGGGCGCTGTCGCTGCTGCACTATGCGCCGGCAAATCCTGGCGCGATGCCGTCACGGCCGCCAACCATGCCGCCGCAAAGATCTGTCAGATCGCAGGTGCGACGCCC
>CAYSZR010000096.1:0-3079 GCA_964435565.1 uncultured Coriobacteriaceae bacterium | reverse complement strand
AGGTGATATACGTAGCCGTTGTTGCCATATTCCAACCGCTAAGGTTGATTTCCTTCAGATTGGAACATCCCGTGAATAGGCCACCGAAATTCGTGACATTACTCACGTCCATGCCATCGCCGTCAAACGAGACAAGATTGGCATAGTACTTCCCGTTATCGAAATCCGACGTACTTCGCCAATACCAGTACTCGTAGTACGAATTCCAAGCCATATTCACCCTGTACGTTGTATTGTTGAAGAACCACCAGCGAAGCGTGGTCGGCGCAATGCCCCCTGTGGTCTCGACATGCCAGATATTGCCTGCTGCAACGCTAGAACGCCACGGTGCGAAAGCATAATCAGCATAATAGTCACCATTTTGATCCCAGGTCTTGCCTGTTGCCCTGTACGCATCGTACATCACGCTCTTGTTGCTGCCAATGCCTGCACCAACCCACAGGGTATGCGTGGCGCTATCGTACATCCACCAAGCATTCGCATTGTCGCTAAAGTACGCGCCGATACCCGGCGTCCATGCATAGGTAACTTTTTCACCGATGTCATTGCCGGTCGTCGAATATTTCGCATAGATCTTTTCCTGGCTATCGAACCACGTATCATTAAAATTCGTGGAAGCGCATGGATCCGTGCGCCACATGCCATTTGCCAGAGCACGCGGCGTGCCGTCTGTCGTGTAATCCTCGAAGCCGGTGTCTGTGAGCACGGTCTTTCTGCCAAGCGTGATACTCGTAAGCTTCGTGTTCTTGAACATGTCGGTGAGCGTGGGATTATCGCTGCGATTCTCGCCCTCCGCCGGCGATGTCGTATTGACGCCGTCTATGATAGTGGTGACCGTGTCATATACCATATCCCAATTATGAATATCAATAGTGGTCAGGCTGATGTCGCCTGAGAACATGTTGGCAAAGGTCGTGGTCGCGCTCACGTCAAATCCGGTGCCGTCAAAGCTCATAAGATTCGCATGGTCTTTGAACCAGCCGGCAAGCGTTGCGGGCGCCACTCCCCCGCTCGTCTTTATATGTTTGATCCACTCGGGTTTAACTGAAGCTGCCCAGGGCAACGGATAGTCAGCGCTGTCAGGAGATTCGGTCACTACCTTGTTCGCAAGACCCTCATCGCAATAGATGGTCAGGGTTTCCTCAATGCCATCACCGTCTTCATCCGTGAACTTCCACTTGACATCAGGATTTGACTTAAAGGTGTTGATAAGGGTCCACGTATAGGTGGCAGAAGGACGCGATGCGCTTTGACCCGCAGCGGGATACATAGTATCAACCTGAGATGTCGTAAACGCTTCATCATTAGCCGCAATCCACATGCCCGAGAAATCGACACGAGTCGAACCAGCAATGCCCAAGGCGGCAAAGCCGGTACCAGCAAGAACGCTTGTATCATTTAAGGTGAGGGTGACCAGCGCGGTATCGCCCGCGATAAGGTCGGTAACATCCAGAGTTCTCATATCCCACGCCGTAAGGTCGAGCGTGGCAAGCGCAGTTGCGCCTTTGAACATCCCCGCAACGGAATGAGAACTTGCACTCGTAACGTCGACGTTGGCGAGGTCTGTCAGTTCGGTAGTACCGCTAAAACTCCTGATCTCTTTAAGCGCTTTATAATTCTCGAACCAGCGCTCGGGGTTCAGTATCTTGATCTTGTCCATGAAGACGATGGTTTTTACATTGTCGGCAACCGGTGGTGCCAGTCCGCCCCACGGCAGTCCATTGTACAGCTCGGTAACTTCAGTATCGCCAGTGGTATCGAGTACGCCTATGGTGATCGTCTGAGTGCCCGTGTTATATGTCCACCATACGTTATTGTTCGCAAAACGTCCTCGAACGATCTGAGTCCAGTTATAGATACTTGCAGGATTGGTACTGCCCGCACCAGAGAACGGATAGCGCAATGAGAGGTTTTGGGAACTATCGTACCAACTGCCTATCTCATTGTTCCACGAGCCAGCTTCAGCATCGCGCGTACCCAGAAGAGCATCGTCGCGCAAAGCAAGATCGGTGCTCGATGTCGAAAGAACGGTTTTGATGCCCACCTTGATGCGCAGAAGAGAGCCGCAACCACCGAACATATCGATCACGCTGGTTAGATGCGTCATATCCCAGCTTGCAAGATCGACATAGGCAAGCTTGCTGCAACCATCGAACATGTGCGACATATTTTCGGCTGCGCCCGTGTTCCAACCAGCTATGGGCTCTTGCGAGATGATGCCCGAACAGCCAGCGAACATATAGCTGAAGTCTGTGACACGGGCAGTCTTCCAGCCTGCAAAGGGGTTCATATCTGCAAGACCCACGCAGCCACGGAACATCCCGCTCATATTCTGTGCCGCACTGGTATCCCAACTGGCAAGCTGCGCGAAATCAGCATCATCCAGACCGGCCGCCATTGTGGCGAGCGCATCTGTCTCGCCTGCAAGCTCAGAATCATAAACAGCATCGAACAAGTGCGAGAAGTTCTGGACCCCTGCTGTATGCCAGGTGCTCATGTTCGCAAGGCTTGCAAGCTTCTCGCTGCCCGCAAACATCGCAGCCATGCTCGTAGCACCCGTAACGTCCATACCCGCACCATCGAAACTCGTCAGATTGTCATAGCCGGCAAACCACTGTGCCGGAGCAACAAGAACCGCATTGCCCTGGCCTGCAACCGAATCGATGTTATCAAGGCCTACGACATCGGTTGATGCCCAAGGCAGCGCCGTTGTCGTAGCATCCCATGCAATCTGCTCACCCGCGACATCGGTACCGATAGTCAATTTGCGCGTACCCTCATCATATCTCCACCAGGTCACACCGTCTTTGAAGAAGCGGCCACCACGCGTGTCAGCCTGCCAGACATAGGTAATCGTTCCTGCAGTACGCGGCACGTCATCTCCCGCAAGCGGATAACGCACGACAAGGCGATCCGTGCAATCGAACCACGTGCCATTCGCAAGACCTTCAGTTGCTTCCCACATGCCGTCAGAAGGTTTACGAATAGTCGTTCCGTCAGCTGTCTTGGTATCAGGAAGACCGGTACCCGCAAGAATAGCGTCATCACTCACAATGATTCGGGTAAGTGCAGAGCATGT
>CAYSZR010000095.1:0-3090 GCA_964435565.1 uncultured Coriobacteriaceae bacterium | reverse complement strand
ACTCGTTTTTAAGAAACAATCGTAGCTCTGGCGCCATTCCCAGAGAAAATTGAACACAAAATCATACAAACAGTCAGCATAATTTCGATTTTTGCGACTGTTTGTATGATTTTAGAGGGGTAGTTTTGGGGTAGCCCAAGTATCGACATATCAGCAACTCTTTGACCTGCATGTTTACTTTTCAAATCTTTATCATACTCACTGATAATTTGCGAAATCATACAAACAGTCAATAATTGCTGAATTCGGCTGACTGTTTGTATGATTTTTTTGCCCTAACGCCCTCAATAAGCAAGCAATAGGGAAATAGCCCAGACCACAACAAGATGCGCGGGGTAATAGATGTAGAACAGGTATTTCATATGCCACTTCCCTCGTTTTCCGTTATAGAAAGCGAGCGGCACAAGCGCGACGAGCGACCACCACTGAAAAGCCTGCATACTGGTCATTTCAAGGTTCACAAGAACAAGCCCGACAGCGCAGCAGGCAAGCGTCAACAGGCGCCTTCGCGTCTCTTCCATGTCAGTAAAGAAAATGCGCGGGATATAGCAAATCGCCGGCAAAAGCACTCCCCAGAACCCATAATCTATCGAATAGTCCGTGCTCACAAGCAGCGCAGGCAACACAAAACAGGCGCATGCATCAAGCAAAATCGCGCCCGCCACAGCCGCCGCGCCCGTGATATCGCGGCGTTTATCAGCCAGTTGCATTGCATAAACGGTGATAATGCCAAGCGCAAAGGTGGTCAAGATACTTTGCTCAAGACTTCCCAAGGCAGCGAAATACACAACCTGGCAGGCGAGGCCAAGTAAAAAGATGCCTCCTAGATAACGGCTTTTTCTATGGGTGTAAAAACAGCCCTCGGCAATCATGTAGGCGAAAATCGGGTATGCCAAACGCCCGATAATACGCAGGATTCCAAGCTGCGGAAATAGGACAACACCGATATGGTCGATCGTCATCGCAACAAGCGCAATTATTTTCAGCTGGTTTCCTGTCATGGGTATCGCTATTCTATCGGATACTATGGCTGAATTACGAAAACGACACGGGGCGCACGCGCGCGCCCTAAAAAACCTAGAAGAGCGCTACGAGTGGTACGCTCGTTCAATCGAGCTGGAAGCAGAAAAGCGCAAGGGTGCTTGGGTCGAACACTATTATCCCCAGGCGCGCGAGCTGCACCTCGATTTAGGATGCGGCAAGGGGCAATTTGCCATTGCACAGGCACAGCTGCATCCTGACGTGCTCTTTGTCGGACTCGATTATGATCGCAGATGTATCGCGCTTGCAGCGCAGAAAGCCTGCGAGCTCGGGCTTGAGAACTGCGTCTTCGCGCTGGCAGATGCAGAGGACCTGGGTGCATTTTTCGCCGATGCCGAACTTTCACGTATATACCTCAACTTCTCAACGCCGCACCCGCGCAAAAAACACGCGAGCGAGCGTCTGACGTATGTCGACCAACTTATAGCCTACCGGCCCTTGCTTACAGAAAACGGAACAATCGATATGAAGACGGACAGCCCGCCGTTCTTCGAGTTCTCGCTCATCCAGTTTGACCTTGCCGGATACGACATCGCATGGAGCAGCACGGACCTTCGTGCCGAACGACCCGACGAGCCGTTAACCGAATACGAGCAGCGCCTGTGCGACAAAGGAGCCAAGGTCCACGCATGCCGCGCGATAAAGACGAGCCGCCCCTACACTCGCGAGCAGACGGCCATGCTGTCGCTTTTCGAATACCTACCCGAGGACCTGGACGCACTCACCTATATCCCTTATGGCATGGAAGGGCACGTCCTTAACATGCGCAACAAACGCGCCAAGGAAAACGCCCGACTCATCCAAAACTAACCCCCGCCTGCGAAAACCCCATTTGCATTTAAAGGTAGCCTTTGATTGCAAAAAATTCTAGATACTTTTTTGAGATTATTCCTTGCTTCAAATAAACTCTATTGAGACAATAGATTCGAATACAGGGGTGGGACTTCCCCGCCCGTCAAGACATATGAAAGGGGAACCTATATGAAGAAAAAGTTCGGTAGCTTACTTATCTGCGGCATTGTCGCAGTCGGAATGATCGCTATGCTCGGCCTGGCAGCCTGCGGCGAATCCTCGAGCTCAAGCAGCTCGAAGTCGAGCAGCGCAAGCGGACAGACGGTCGAATTGCAGATATTCGCCGCCAACTCACTCGAGAAAGCTCTGCCCGAGGTTCAGGCTCTCTACACCAAACAGAATCCGAACGTCACCTTCAAGGACACTCAGTTCAAGGCCTCTGGCGATCTGGTCGAGCAGCTCAAAGCCGATTCTGGTGCAGCCGACCTGCTGATCACCGCCTCCACCGCAACGATGGACACCGCTGATAAAAACGGCAGCATCGACGCGAATTCCCGCAAGGATATGTTCAAGAACGACCTCGTCGTCTGCGCTGCCTCAAGCAGCAACATCAAGATGAGCAGCTTGAATGACCTTGCAACCGACTCTATCAAGAGCTTCGCCATTGGCGCTCCGGCATCGGTTCCCGCGGGCAAATATGCCGCCCAGAGCCTCCAGACCGCAGGCTTCTTGACGCTTGCCGACGACGGCACAACCATCACCTGGACCAACTCGGCCGTACAGGCCAAGGCCAACACGGGCGCTGACAAGGTCGGCACCGTCGCTTCCTATGTCAAGCAGGGTCAAGTCGACGTCGGCTTCGTGTACAGCTCCGATATCTATCGATATGACGGAATCAAGAGCATCTACACGGTTCCCGCCGACGCTCACAAAGCGATCAAGTATCCCGGCGCCGTGACCAAAGCGACGAAACAGGCTTCCGCTTCTGCTGACTTCCTGAACTTCTGCATGACCAACGCCGAAGCTCAGAAGATCTTCAGCCAGTACGGCTTCGAGCTCGCAGGCTAACCTGTCTTTTGCTCGACCGAAAGAAATTTGGAGGGCGTCGGCCATAATAGCCGGCGCCCTTTTGCAAAAACAAGGGTACTATTGGAACCTCATTGCATCTGATGAAAAGCGAATGATTAAGAAAGGAGCGTCTTGATGACGCTCGTGCAGACAAAAAGAGCCCTGATGGCACGGCTGGCGGCGCTTGCT
>CAYSZR010000094.1:0-3315 GCA_964435565.1 uncultured Coriobacteriaceae bacterium | reverse complement strand
CACGAGCAAGCGCACAAGCTCGCATCCGAAGCTGCCGCTGATTATCGTCGCCGGTATAGTCGTCTTGGCCATCATAGCCGCCGTCGTCTTTATCGTGCCATCTTGTGGTGATACGAAAGGAACCGTCAAGCAAGGACAGCAGATAGATGTTGTTATTCCTGCTGGCTCATCGACCGATCAGATCGCAAGCATACTCGTGAACAATGGCGTTGTCGCATCGAAAAAGGAATTTATCGAGCGTGCGGAAAAACTCGGTAAGGCAGCGAGTCTTCAGTCGGGATCGTATGTGCTGACCGGCGGTGCGGATATCGACTCTATCGTCCAAACCCTCGTAAGCGGCAAGACGGGCAGGCAGCTCGTCATCCCCGAAGGCTATACCCTTAAGCAGATAGCGGCTGAAGTTGAGAAGACCTGCGGAATCGATGCGGACGAATTCTACAGTCTGACGCAGAGCGCTTCATCGTATGCGAGTGATTTTTCCTTCTTGAAAGGGGTCTATAACAACTCCATGGAAGGATTTCTGTACCCTGACACCTATCGCGTCGAGACATATGCGACGGCTGACGATGTCATCAGGATGATGCTCAAGCAGTTCCAGACCAAGATCGCGACTGTTGATATGTCATATGCGGCGTCAAAGAATCTGACGATGTTTGATATCGTCACGCTCTCGTCGATCGTGGAAAAGGAATATGAAGCCGAATCGGATAAACCGCTTATTGCTGCTGTCTTCTATAACCGTTTGCATGCGGGCATCGTTTTAGGCAGTGATGTGACGACATACTATGCAGTCGGCAAGGATATGACAGAAGAGCTTACGGCAGAAGATCTTGCGAGCAACAGCCCTTATAACACGCGCAATCCAAGCCACTACGGCTTGCCTGCCGGCCCGATATGCAGTCCGTCTGTTTCGACGATAGCGGCAACGGCAAATCCTTCACAGGTCGATTACCTTTACTTCTTCTTTTCCAAGAGCAAAGGCCAGACTATGTTCTTCAGCAACGATGCCGACTTCAATGCCGCCTGGGCGCAGTATGGTGACTGATGAGATTTCTCAAGCCTGAAGAATATTTTGCGACGGTTCTGGATATCGATGCGAGTGAATTGGCATCGAAGGGATACCGTGGCGTTTTGCTCGATTTCGACAATACCATTCAGCCACGAGGACATGACCATGTCCCGGCTGATGTTGCCGCATGGGTCGAGTCGCTCAAGACGGCGGGCCTCAAGGTTGCACTTGTATCCAATACCAATGGACAACGTGTGCTCCGCGCTGCTCAGGACCTGCAGGTTTGTCTTGTACGCAATGCATTCAAGCCGCTGACGGGCGGTTATGTGCGAGCTTGCGCTTGTCTGGGCATAGCATGCGACGATGCGCTTATGATTGGGGACCAAAGTTATACGGATATACTTGGCGCCCATAGGCTCGATATGGATGCGTTTATGGTGAAACCCCAAAACGCAAGCGATCCGATTCATACGCGCGCGCTGCGAATACTCGATGCCCTGGCAGTGAGAGACATGCAGGTACGAGGAGATGCCCAATGACGGCTCATGCCAATACAACTCCCCAGTCACATCTGGATTTCGTTTTGATCGGCGATCCCGTTGCCCATTCGTTGTCGCCCGTCATGCATACCAAGGCGTACGAGGAATTAGCAAAGGTGAAATGGCCTTTTTCGAAATGGCGTTATAGCGCGGTTCGTTGCCAGGATCGCGAAAGCGCGCTTTATGAGATCAGCCTTGTGCGCACGGGCCGCTATCGCGGTATGAACATCACCATGCCCTGGAAAAGACTGGCCCTTGAGCAGGCGGATTTCGCCGATGCATCAGCCGATGCGTCGGGCGGGGCAAATGTTCTGGTACGCGATGTCGACTATAAACTTCGTGCATACAATACCGATGGTCACGGTGCTGTGGGCGCGATCGAACGGGTCTCTGGAGAAAAACTTGCCGGCAAGCGAGTGCTTGTTTGCGGAACAGGCCCGACTTCGGTCGCGATTGCAGCTGCGAGTGCAGAAGCTGGATCGGCTCAGGTCGTTCTCATGTCACGTGATGAGGCCAAGGCGGTTTCATGTGTGAATCGCGTGCGCACGAGTCTCGCCAGCAAGGCATCGAGCGTTTTGCGGGGTGCATCGTATGGAGAGGCCGCGCGGTTTGTGCGAAGCGCCGATGTCCTGGTCGATGCGACGCCGCTTGGCATGCATCCTGAAGACGACTCGGTTGTAGACACGGACTTGCTGCATGAGGGTCAGATTGTCCTTGATACGGTTTACGCGCATGGAACGACCAAGCTTGTCGGTGGCGCACGCGAGAGGGGTGCTATCGCGATGGATGGCCTTGAAATGCTCGTGGAGCAAGCGGCGCTTTCCATCGAGATATGGGCCGATGTTATGGCGTTGCCCATCGAGGTTGATCGTTCCATTATGAGAACTGCGGCTTTGCAGCGTGCATCTGCAACTGACCTGCGTAAGAATGATTTGCAATAGGATCTGAGATTTGCAATCAGAGGGATTTGCAATCAAAGGTAGCCTTTAATTGCAAATGGCACTCATGGATAATGCAGGGTACCATGGGCGGCAACGCCTGGAACTGGATGGAAGAGGAAACGCGTGGCTGAAGAGATGCATCAGGATTCGTTATTGGACTCGATTGATCCGCAGCCGAGTGATTCTGATCGGGCTCGCGTGGACGAGTTGCGTGCAACTTTGCAACGTGCGCGTGACCAGTACTATCTCGAAGATGCGCCCGAACTTCCCGACTCCGTATACGACTCATTGAACCGCGAGCTCGCAAGTCTCGAGGCAAAATACCCCGAGCTGCTCGCGGCGGATTCTCCTACGCAAACGGTAGGTGGGGGAGTAGCGGAGAAATTCGCTCCTGCCGAACACGCGGTGCGCATGTATTCTCTTGATGACGCGATGGACCTTGACGAACTCGACGAATGGCTTAAGAGGACGCGCGAGGCCGTGGGACATTCGCTTACCTATTGCTGCGAGCTCAAGATCGATGGTTCGTCTATTGCGCTTACCTATAATCGCGGCACTCTCACGCGTGCTGCGACACGTGGCGATGGAACTGTCGGCGAAAACGTTACGGCCAATGTGGTGAAGGTGAAAGACGTTCCCCAGCATCTTACGATCGAAAGCGGCGCGACGGGTTTTTCGCAATCCATTGAGGTGCGCGGCGAGGTCTATATGCCAAAATCATCGTTCAAACGTCTTAACGATGCCGTTGCGGCGGAAAACGATGAGATCATTCAGTACAACGCCCAGGTCGATGCTGGCGAGCGAACAGGCAGGAAAATTGCGCTCA
>CAYSZR010000093.1:0-3416 GCA_964435565.1 uncultured Coriobacteriaceae bacterium | reverse complement strand
AGGCGGTGAATTTTGGCATCGTCTATGGTCAGCAGGCTTTTGGGCTGGGGCAATCACTGCATATACCCATGGCCGAAGCTCAAGAGATGATCGACCGTTACTATGATGCCTACCCACGTGTGCGCGCATATCTAGATGGCGTTGTCGCTCAGGCGCATGAGGATGGCTATGCATCTACGATGTTTGGTCGAAAGCGGCATATCCCCGAACTTAACAGTACTAATGCGAATCTGCGCCACTTTGGCGAGCGCACGGCAATGAATCACCCCATGCAAGGTACGGCGGCAGATATCATCAAGCTTGCGATGATTCAGGTTGCACGCCGCCTGCGCGAAGAGGGATTTGCCGCTCGCATGGTCTTGCAGGTGCACGATGAGCTTGACTTCGAATGCCCGTCAGCCGAAGTCGAAGCTCTCTCGAAGATGGTCGCAGATGTCATGGACAACGTCGTCGGGCTCAAGGTTCCGCTTATCGTCGATGTGCAGACAGGCCCTAATTGGGCGATTGCGCATTAGTGCCATACTGCGTCGCGGGGCAGGGATACGTTACGACTCCGCCAGGTCAAGCCATCTGCCAGCTCCGCTGGGATCTTCTTCTGCGAGCTTCCTGAGGTTGACAGCGGTTATATAGCCGGCACTGCCAGTGGGCAGGGCGTTTTCGTCGTTGCCCAGATTCGTGTACCAGCCGGTGTTGTCGAAGAACGCCTGCAAGCCCGAATTCATGAAGTCATAACCAACACGTGCATATGGCTCGTTGCGAGCAATGCAGAGCTCGGCTTCGTTTAATCCAAGCGCCCGCAGTTCGTCCACGCTATAGGCATGCGTGCTCGAATCGGGAATGACGTATCCATCGGTTAGGCGAACCGTTCCAACGAGCTGTTCGCCGCTTTTGGCAAGCATGCTCACATCGGCTGTGGTGGAAGCCGAAGTTCCGCCGGAATCACCGGAGCTGCCAGAATCGCCGGCGTCGCCTGATTCGTCCGACCCGCTTGAGTCGCTTGACCAATCGGAACCGCCTGAAGTGCCCGTATCAGATCCGCCGGAGGCACCGGAACCCGAATTGCCCGATCCCGCGCTCGTGTTGCTCGATGCAGCACTTGATGCGTTTGCAGTTGTCGATGCGCTCGAAGAGGCCGAAGTCGATCCGCTGGTCGCGCTTGCGGGCGACCATTTTGCATAGAGGGTCAAGTTCTCGGTAATGGCAATGGGGAATTCGACGGGAGACGTGAATTCAGCATCGTAGAACCAGCCATCAAAGGTATAACCGTTGCGTGTTGGTGGGGTGGGCTGTTTGAGCTGGCCACCATCGACGATGACTTCTTCGGCGATGCTTGACCCGCCGTTTGAGACGAACGAGACCGTGTTCTTGTTTGTCCCGGCTGACACGAAATAGCCTATGCCAGCGACAAGGCATGCGACAAGAGCGATGATCAGCACGTTCCTTTTCCAGTTGCCTCCGTCGCCCGATTTGGATGCGCGGGCGAGAACGCCACCATTGGTGCTACGCGTGCTTGCGTTTCTTGTTGCCGCAGTGTGGGCTTTGATATCACGCGTGGCACGACGCGGCGTGGGCACCGGCTTCTGTTCTTGGATGGTCGCCTGCGAAGGCACGTCTTCTTGCGTGATCGGAGTCGTTTGGGCCTCTGCTGCGTTTGCGACGATGGGTTTGAACGCAATCGTTTCTGCTGCAGCGCCCCCGATGCTTGCGCCTGCAATGGCCTTGCCGGCCTTTTCCTGTTTTTCATCTGCAGCGACCTCTGGCTTTTCTGCAGATGGTTTTGCCTTCGGAATCTTTCCCGTAGCGCCGGCTGTTTTCCTGACGCGTTTGGGCACGCGGACTTCCCAGGGTCGCTCAATAGGCTCAGGAGCCTGCTCGTCCCGATGAGAAGATAGTCGTATGACTTTGCGTTCGGTAGGCGCGCTCGCAATAAGCGGCGCACCGCACTGTTCGCAAATTGTTGCACCTTCAGGATTAATGAAGCCGCACGTGGTGCATTGCATTCTTGTTCCCCTATTAAGTTCGTTTACGCTATGTTTAGAGATGCAATCTGTAAACAAGGATAATACTGCAAATATATATTCTCGTGCAAATATGGGGGCTTCATTTTGAAATAATCACTCGCTTTCCCTGTGGATTCAGGTACAATGTCGGTTTGTGTGCGGAATAGGCCGCACCGTGATGTAACTGTTGGCCCTCGAGTAATTACCGTTCCGATTACGACTTATTCGCGGGCCCCGTACGTGAAAGGGGTCCTCTTGAGCGAAATCAAGAATCCTGAAGTCATCGATGCAACCGAGATCTCCGATGAGGAGATGAATGCCCTTATCGATGGCACCATCAATCCATTTGAAGAAGGCGACCTGGTCACTGGCACCATTGTCAAGCTTGACCGCGACGAGGTTCTGCTCGATATCGGCTTCAAGTCCGAAGGCGTCATCCCCGTGCGCGAGCTTTCGATTCGCCGCGATGTTGACCCGAGCGAGGTCGTGAACCTGAACGATAAGATCGAGGCACTGGTCCTCCAGAAAGAGGACAAGGACGGCCGTTTGATCCTTTCCAAGAAACGTGCCGAGTATGAGCGCGCTTGGATTTCTGTCGAAGAGAAGTTCAACAACGGCGAAAACGTCGAAGGCGAAGTCATCGAAGTCGTCAAGGGCGGCCTCATCATCGACATCGGCCTGCGCGGCTTTTTGCCGGCGTCACTTGTGGACCTTCGCCGCGTGAAGGATCTTTCCAACTACATTCACACCACGCTCGAGGCTCGCGTCATCGAGATGGATCGCAATCGCAACAATGTCGTGCTTTCTCGCCGCGTTGTGCTTGAAGAGGGCCGCAAGGCCGAGCGCGCTGAGGTTCTGACCAAGCTTGCCAAGGGTATGCGTCTGAAGGGCTACATCTCCAGCATCGTCGATTTCGGCGCATTCGTCGACCTTGGCGGTATCGACGGCCTGGTCCATATCTCCGAGCTTTCCTGGAGCCATGTCAATCATCCTTCCGAGGTCGTCAAAGTTGGCCAGGAAGTCGAAGTCGAGGTTCTGGATGTCGATATGAGCCGTGAGCGCATCAGCCTTGGTCTGAAGCAGACCACCGAGGATCCGTGGCGCACGCTCGTCAAGAGCTATCCCGTTGACTCGATCGTCGAGGGCGTCGTGACCAAGCTCGTGCCGTTTGGCGCATTCGTTGAGCTGGGCGACGGCATCGAAGGCCTCGTTCACATCTCTGAAATGGCATCGCGTCACGTCGACGTGCCGAGCCAGGTCTGCAATGTGGGCGATCCCGTCCAGGTGAAGGTTATGGACGTCGACCTTGACCGTCGTCGTATCAGCCTGTCGATGAAAGCTGCCGCCGAAACGCTCGGCATCGAGATCGAAGTGACTGAGCTCGAGAAGCCCGAGGGCGATGAGCAAGATGCTGCC
>CAYSZR010000092.1:0-3560 GCA_964435565.1 uncultured Coriobacteriaceae bacterium | reverse complement strand
GCGCGTCTTGCCCATCGACGGCAAACGCCCTGGGAGCGACAACAAGACCGCACGCGGCCGCAAGCAGCAATACACTTACCGCAGCAACTAGAAAAAGCGCTTTGATCTGTTGGTGCAGGTTCGACATCGATGCACCACTCCCCGTATCGCAATATCTGTAGGATGATTATACTCGGAATAATCCATTCTGCGCATACACTTGGCACCAATCGACAATCACCGGCCCTTAGAATATACGGCACGAAACCATCGAACGACTTGCGCGAAACGCTATACTAGCATCCGTTGTGCTTTCGCATGCATTGCAAAGGAGTCAGTTCATGGGTCGTCTTGCCGGTACCGACACGTACTGGAAGTTTGTCGGTCAGTGCGCCGAATGCGGCATGTGCACCCTTGCCTGTCCGTCGCTCACTAAAGCCGACATGACCATGGGCAAGCTAGCAAAGAGTCTTCTCACGGTCAGCGTAAGCACGAACGACGTCGAAGATGCCAGCATACGTATACTCGCAAACGATCAGGTCATGCAAGCCGTGCGTGGCTGCTTTCTATGCACAACCTGCCAAAGTGCATGCTTTGCCGATAACGATATTTCCGAGCTTGTCTATACCGCGCGCAAGGATTTCCAGAATCTTGGGCTTCTTCCCCGTTCAACCTGGTCGAGCGTTCTTGTCGATGAAGAATGGGATATTTTCACCGCATATCGCGCTGTCTATGGCATCGGGTATAACGACCTCATCCGTCATCTTGCCACCAAGGAGCACACTGCATATAACGATTTCGAAGTGGCGTTCTTCCCCGGGTGCTCTCTGGCCGCCTATGCCCCTGAACTCACGCGCGAGGTATTCGCAACGATCGAGGAGATAGGGGGCAAGACGACAATGCTCGATCATTGCTGCGGATCCCCCCTACGCAGCGCTGGATTCTATGACAGGGCTGCAGCTCTCTGCGATAAGATCGCAGATGAAATCGTCGCATGCGGTGCAAAACACGTGATCTGTGCCTGCCCTGGGTGCCGAAACACCTTAGAAGCAACACTTGCTGCACGCCACATCAATATCCCTGTTATAAACCTCGCCAATTATCTGGACGCACACGATTTCAACCCCGTGTGCGATACGCCACGATCGAATGTCTGCGTCGCGCGATCCTGCCAGGACCTGGACGGTTCATATCTGCGCGGTATCAGCTCGCTGCTTGAACTTGATGACTCTGCCACGACCGTCTTCAAGGGCTGTTGCGGTGCGGGCGGTGCCGTAAACTCGTTTGACGCCGTACAGCAAGCCAGTCAAGTAGAACGCAAACTTGACCAGGTCAGCGACGGTCAGACCCTTATATCAGCATGCCCCACCTGTACATACACGTATGCGTTTCACTTGGCTAGCGCACCCCGTGCTATCGAAAACAAGAACTATCTAGAACTTATCTTCGAAAACGATTTTCACTGGGAAACCATATTCCAACAGCTTGAGAGCATGTGGAGTGGCGAATACGGACCTTGGTTAGCGCACGTATTCGCTTAACCCCTTCGATTGATAAGATCGATTTTTAGCTGACGAAGAAGCTGCTCTGCTTCATCGTATGCTGCATCCCCCGGTTTGCAATCAGGAGAAAAGACGTTATAGCCAACCAGGTGCCGCGTCGGTGCGGCATCATTATCGTCCCTGGCCGCATAGATACGTCCGACGAGTCCAAAATCCCATTTTTCGAGCTCGACTTGCCGATCAGACCCGAGCCGCACCGATCCGCCCGCAAGAAGCGTTGCCCCACAGACAGAGATGCTGTTATTGCGCACCGAACCCGGATACGCGGCATCACGCGAAACCTCCACGCCAGCCAGATCGGCCGCTATCGCGCGGCCGGCGCATGCCCCTTGCAGGCATGCCTCGCGCCATAGACCCGAAGGAAGATACGTACGCGTCACCAAATCGGCAGCCTGAGCCACGTCTCCCGCCGCGAAAATATCCGGATCACTCGTGCGCATATTCGCATCCACAAGGACACCCAGGTCACCTTCAAGCGAATCCGGAGAAAGGAACTGCAGATTAGGACGCATTCCGTGCGCAATGAGAATCGAGGTGAACAGATCCGAATCCCCTGACGAAAACTCGGCCTCGATCAGGCCAGACTCCTTCAAACCAGCCTGTAGAACCGCTTGGTCGAAGCGCAATTCAACACCACGGGATGCAAGGCTTTGTTCAAATGCTTCGGCGACCTCAACAAGGGCGCTATGACGCAATATATGAGAACCGCGCCCGAGTAATGTCACGCGCGCCCCACGTTCGATGCACGCCTCGACAGCCTTAAGGGCAACCATCGATGTGCCACTTACCAGCACGCGCGGGCTGGCAATTTGTGTCAGCGCTTCCTTGAATCGCCGCGCATCGTCCATCGTGCGCAAAACGAGAGGGTCATATCCCCCTATAGCAGGAAACCCCTTCACCATAGGAGAAGCCCCGCTTGCAATAAGACATTTATCATACTTGAATCTTCACTCTAAATGCAACGCATCGCAGCGAACAGCGGCCCACGGCCCTCGGTAGAATGGTGTTTGCCTAGAACATCATACGAAAGAGGGGACCATGGGCCACCACATCCATCTTACACTACACGAGCGCGAGGACATCATGATCATGCGCCGGGACGGGAAGGGCGTCTCCGAGATCGCCCGCGCCATAAGGCGCGACAAGTCGACCGTCTCCCGCGAGCTGAGCCGTAACTCGTGCGCCCGGTCCTACCGCGCCTCGACCGCCCAAAGGCGCTACGACGAGCGCAGGAAGGCGTGCCGCCGACGGGCCATCCTCGACGACGGGCATGTGTTCGACCTGGTCAGGGAAAAGTTCCTGGAGCAGCAGTGGTCCCCCGAGCAGATAGAGGGGCGCCTCGCCTTGGAGATGGGCAGGAGCCCCGTGAGCGACACCACGATCTACCGCGGCATACACGCGGGCAGGTTCGACGGCTGCATCGGCGGCCGCAAGGCCAAAAGGAGGCTCAGGCATAGGGGCAAGCGCCGCCGGGGGCCCGATGAGCGCCGCGGCAGGATCCCGATCACGCACGAGATCTCCGAGCGGCCGCAGGCGGCCGAGCTCCGCAGCGAGCCCGGGCATTGGGAGGGGGACACGGTCGCCGGCAAGGCGGGCGGCGCATGCCTGCTGACGCTCGTGGACCGCAGCGACGGCTTCCTCGTGGGCGGCAAATGCCGGCGCAAGACGGCGGAGTGCGTGCGGGCGAGGATGCCGTCGTCGCTCGCGGGCCAGCCCCTGGCGTCGGTGACGCTGGACCGGGGCAAGGAATTCGCCGCCCATGCCCAGGTCACCGACGAGATCGGGGTGGAGTTCTACTTCGCCCTGCCCCACCATCCATGGCAGCGGGGCACCAACGAAAACACCAACGGGCTCCTGCGGGAGTACTTCCCGAAAGGCGAGTCCTTAGACGATGTCAGCGAAAGGCGGGTGCTGGAGGTGTACGATAAGCTCAACCGCAGGCCGCGCAAACGCCTGGGCTACCGAACACCGTACGAGATTCACTACTCCGAGGTGTTGCATTTGATTTGAAGATTCAAG
>CAYSZR010000091.1:3372-3672 GCA_964435565.1 uncultured Coriobacteriaceae bacterium | reverse complement strand
CATATTGGCTCGCCCATCAATATGGACGATGCCGTGGTAAGCCGGCAGCTGCAGAAGCTCGATGAAGCCAGTTTGGATGAAAGCACGACCATCAAGCAGCTTATGGCGCAGATCGTGCCCACGTATAAGCCCGATTTGCGCAAGGAGAGCACACAAGAAGCGCCGGGAACCGCCAGCGCCAACAACGCGACCGCCGATCATCCTGCCGAGGTAATGCCCGCGCAGGCGGCAGGGGAGGAATAACGCGATGTCTCTCGACACCATCAAACCCTTTGAAACGAAGCTTTGGCTTTCTTCGCC
>CAYSZR010000091.1:0-3362 GCA_964435565.1 uncultured Coriobacteriaceae bacterium | reverse complement strand
ATATATGACGGAGGCGTTTGAGACAAACTGGATGTCGACGGTAGGGAAGAATATCGACGAGGTCGAGCGTCTTGTATGTGAGAAAATTGGCTGCACCTATGCGGTTGCCCTCTCTGCCGGCACCGCCGCCTTGCACCTAGCCGCGAAGCTCGCGGGTGTAAAGCCTGCAGACAAGGTCTTTTGCAGCGATATGACCTTCGACGCGACGGTGAACCCCGTTGTCTATGAAGGCGGCGTGCCCGTCTTTATCGACACCGAATACGATACTTGGAATATGGACCCCGTGGCGCTTGAACGGGCATTCGAGCTGCACCCCGAGGTCAAACTTGTCGTTATTGCCCATCTCTATGGCACACCTGGCAAAATCGAGGAAATCAAGGCGATTTGCGATACCTACGGAGCAAAAATCATCGAAGATGCCGCCGAGTCGTTCGGCGCGACCTATAAAGGCCGGCAGACGGGCACATTCGGCGATTTCAATGCTATCAGCTTCAATGGCAATAAAATTATAACGGGTAGCGCTGGCGGCATGTTTTTGACAGACAGCAAACACGATGCGGACAAGGTGCGTAAATGGAGCACCCAAGCCCGCGAAGCGGCTCCTTGGTATCAGCACGAAGAACTTGGCTACAACTATCGCATGAGCAATGTTATCGCCGGCGTGGTGCGTGGTCAGCTTCCATATCTGGAAGAACACATCGCTCAGAAGAAAGCTATTTATAACCGCTATAAAGAGGGATTTAAAGATCTGCCCGTGCATATGAATCCTTACGATGCGGCAAACAGCGAGCCTAATTTTTGGCTGAGCTGCCTGCTTATCGACAACGATGCCCTGTGTCAACAGGTTCGCTCGGAGACCGCTTCGCTGTATATCAGCGAGCCTGGAAAGACGTGTCCCACGCAGATTCTGGAAGCCCTTGCAAGCAAGAACGCCGAAGGGCGCCCCATCTGGAAACCCATGCATATGCAGCCCATTTATCGCATGAACCCGTTTGTGACGAGTCTGGGCGACGGACGCGCGCAAACCAACGCCTACCTTGAAGGCGGTATGCCCGATGTAGGCGCTGATATCTTCCAGCGCGGACTGTGCCTGCCGAGTGACAACAAGATGACTCCCGAGCAGCAAGATGTCGTGATAGAAATCGTGAAGTGCTGTTTTGAATAGGTTTGCAACCATAGCCCGAAACGTTGCCATAGGCGCTGCTGCGCTTGCGGCAACATCTGTCGTTGCGACCAAGGTTATCGACCAGGGCAAGAACGAGCAACCTGCTGGCCATCCCCAAGGTTTTTACGAGCGTCACGTCAAACGGCCGCAAGATTTTGCCTGCGCGCTCCTTGCGACAGTTGCGCTTGCGCCGGTTATGGGCGCAACTGCCCTTCTTGTCCGTGCCAGGCTCGGTAGTCCAGTCATTTTTAAACAGCAACGACCGGGCAAAGACGAACGCGTATTCGATATTTATAAATTCCGAAGTATGACTGACGAGCGTGATGAGAATGGACGGCTTTTGCCCGACATTCAAAGGCTTTCCGACGTGGGCAAGGCCATCAGAATGTCGAGTCTGGACGAGCTGCCAGAACTCTTCAATATCCTGAAAGGCGATATGGCCGTCGTGGGGCCCAGACCTTTGCTGGTCAGCTATCTGCCTTATTATTCGAAGCGGGAACACGCTCGCCACTCGGTGCGGCCCGGGCTGACCGGTCTTGCACAGACCCATGGAAGAAATACGCTTGACTGGGACGATCGCTTGGAAATGGATGTTGCATACGCAGAAAACATCACCTTTGCAACAGATGTCAGAATAGTTCTGAGAACCATCGAAAAGGTCTGCGTGCATGATGGGGTTGCTGTTGATTCCGCTGACGAGGGAAACCTTGCCGAGATTCGTCAAAAACGAGCCTAGACTCGTGCCTTGCGATTTTGCCGAGTGATCAAGATGCTGCGGATATACACACTGGAAAACGCCACAGAATGGGATACATGTGTCCGGTCGTTTCAACGCTATGATGTCTATTATCTGAGCGGCTACACGAGGGCGTTTCGCGCCCATGGCGATGGAGAACCGCTTTTATTCTATATCGAGCATATCGGTCAGAGTGGAACGCTTCGGGCTATAAACGTCGTGATGAAGCGTGATGTGGCAAAAGCCGAGCGACTCAGGGGAACGGTTCCAGCCAAAGCCTGCTATGACTTTTCAACACCCTATGGATATGGGGGATGGCTTTTCGAGGGCAATGAGGACTTGCAAGACCGGGCGGAAGCTCTGGAAGAATACCAGGCCTGGTGCTTTGAGCACCGTGTTGTTTGCGAATTCATGCGTTTTCACCCGGTACTTGAAAACCACATAGCTTGCAAAGGCTTCTATGCGATTTCCGGCCTTGGAGAGACGGTTCTTATGGACTTGCAGTCGCCCGAGGCCATCTGGTCGAATCTGACAAGCAAGAATCGAAACGTTATCAGAAAGGCCACAAGGAACGATGTGCAGATTCACCAGGGGAACTCTCCAGAGCTCTTCAAGGTGTTCAAGGCTATCTATGACCAGACCATGGCCAGAGACGATGCCGATGAATACTACTATTTCGAATCGGCATTCTACGAGTCTATTTGCAGATGTCTGCCCCACAACGCACTGGTTTTCTATGCGCAGATTCCCGATGGGACCATCATCAGCAGCGCGATTATAATCTTTGCAGACGGATGCATGAACTATCATCTATCGGGGTCTCTCAAAGAGTATTCAAGCCTTGACGCCACGAATCTCCTGCTCTATAAAGCTGCTCTCTGGGGTTACGAACATGGGTTTCGCACTTTCCATCTGGGCGGCGGAGTCGGTTCGGGAAAAGACGGCCTCTTCAAATTCAAGAAGGCGTTCAATAGGAATGCGTCGTTGCGTTTTTATGTCGGCACCAAGGTCTTCAATAAGCCCGTGTACGATGATTTGTGCAAGAAGGCCAAGATACGCTCGCAAGGTGAGACCGATACGACCTTCTTCTTTCCGGCATATCGGGAAGCCGCCGGCTGTGATGACCAAAATCCCAAGGTCAGCGTTATTGTCCCCATTTACATGATTGAGCGCTATCTTCCCAAGTGCATCGAAAGCCTGGTAAACCAGACATATCAAAACCTTGAAATAATTCTTGTCGATGATGGCTCATCGGATGACTGTCCTTCTATTTGCGATGAGTTTGCCCGAAAGGATGCTCGTATACGGGTTGTTCACAAGCAAAACAGTGGCTTGGTCAGCGCGCGCAAAGCCGGGCTCGAGGTGTCGACAGGCAAACTTGTCAGTTACGTGGACGGTGATGACTGGGTTGAACCGAGCTTTATCGAAAGACTCGCGCAGGCGATGGTCGACAGCGATGCG
>CAYSZR010000090.1:2143-3955 GCA_964435565.1 uncultured Coriobacteriaceae bacterium | reverse complement strand
GTCCTTGGCAAGCAGCGTTCGGTACTGCGCAAACGTCGAGGGGCGAGTCATGCGAGCACCACCTCGCCCATCTGTTCGGCAAAACGCGCACGAAGGTCGTCGATGGGCAGATCTGCAACGGGCGCGAAGAGCACCTGCTTGCCATGCGCCAACAACAGCACGTGCGTCGCCTGCGCATATCCACGTTCGAGCGAATGGCTCACGCTTACCAGCGTGCGAGCGGCGTCGTTTCCCGCAGCCTGCGTGAAGAGCGCATCGACAATGCGCGACGCATGTGGGTCGAGCCCGGAATATGGTTCGTCGAGCAACACGAGCGCTGGGTTGTTGACCAGCGCGCGCGCCAGGCAAACGCGTTGCGTCATGCCGCGCGAAAAACCGCGGACCGGGTCATCGCGCCGAGCGGAAAGCTCCACGAAGTCCAACAGCTCACGAGCTCGTGCATCTGGGTCGGCCACGCCATAGAGGCGTGCGTAAAAGCTGAGATTCTCTGCAGCCGTAAGGTCGGGATACAGCATGGGTGCATGGCTGACGAGCCCAATCTGCGCGCGGACTTCGTCTGCCTGCTTATGGGCATCAAGGCCGAAGACGTGGACACTGCCAGACGTGGGCTTATCGAGCGTCGCGAGCATGCGCACGAGCGTGGTCTTGCCCGCTCCGTTGGGACCGAAGATCACCAGCGACGCACCGGCCGGCAGGGCAAACGTGCAGCCGCGCAACGCCTTGCGACGGCCGAAGTGCTTTGCAAGCCCTGTGGCCTCGAGGGCAAACCCCATGTCTGTTCGCGCCTGCGTCATGCGCTCGTGCTGCCTTCCGCATCTTTCAAGCCGCGTACCGGCCGCCTTGCCACACAACCCAGCGCCGTACCCAGCACTAGCAGCACAAAGCCCACCCACACGAAGCTGATAAGCGGATTGACGCGCACGTCGAGCGAGAAATCGTCAGCAGCGTTCACGCCACGATAGACCACGAAAAGATCCTGCAACGGTGTCGATATCACGCTTGCCACAAGCTTTTGCTCCATCGTGGAAGGATCGACCTGCACAATGGGTTTAACCTGCCCAGCCGGCTGACCGCCCTTCGTCACGTCGAGCACGACCCCGTAAAGGTAGCCATCGCCGCCCGCATTCTGCGAGGAAACATCGACCGCAATCAGCGAATAATCCTGAATGGTAAACTCCTGCGCGGCGGTAGACGTGCTGCTCGCAGCCAGATAGCCGGAATGTTCCGTCGTGTACATGGAGCTGCCGATAAGCCCGATGAGGATGATGCCCAGCGCCGCGTGCGCAAGCATGCCACCGATGGTCGCTGCACGGGCTCGCAGGCCCGTATTCGCAACGGGCGCGTCCTGAGGCTGCGTCTTTGCCTCGCGTCCCAGATCAGCAAGCGATTTACCAGCGGCGCCCGTCAAGGAAACGGCCGCAGGCGACGAATTAAGAGCGCGCATCAGCAGATACCCGCTATTGAAGACGAGCAGGCTCGCCACGGCAAAACCCGCGATGGCAAGTCCGTTGTAATACCATGCGGGGCCCATAGCAGCCAGGCTTGCAGCGGCGGTATCCCCGGCGTTGATGTTCGCAGTGTAAGCCGGAAGCAAAACAACGACGAAGAGCACCATGAGCAGCACGAATAGCACAGCAGCACAAAGCGCAGGCACCTTCGCACGACGCCAGAAGCGCGCGCCGTCTGTCTTGCGCCACCCCATCATGGGGCCGACCGCCACGATCAGCAGCAACAAAATGCCCAACGGACGCGCGAGCGAATTGTAGGTGTCGGCGGCAATGGACTGCCCGCCCAGCGGCATCCACGAGGGAA
>CAYSZR010000090.1:0-2133 GCA_964435565.1 uncultured Coriobacteriaceae bacterium | reverse complement strand
CAAGCGTCATGTATGCGAGGACGAACGCGCCCACCACCAAGATGACGTTGCTTAAGAAATAGCCCATCTCCTTGGTGAAGAATCCTTCGGCTTCTGCTTCGGCCTGCTTTGCGGCATCGGCATTCGACACCGCAAAGCTCTTGCGACGTCCAAATATTCCGAAGACACCGGCCGCAAACGCCACTACGATCAGCGCGACGAAGAGCACCAACGACACATTGTCGCCGGAAAACGCATGGACGCTTTGGACGATGCCGCTGCGCGAGATGAATGTCCCGACAATCACGAACATGAACGCGAAGCACGAACAGACGACACTCCAGCGCTTGAAGGTGCCGCGCGTGCGGTAAAGCGTGAAGCTGTGCATGAGCGCAGTGCATACGAGCCACGAAAGCAGGCTCGCATTCTCAACTGGATCCCAGCCCCAATAACCGCCCCAGCCCAGCACCACGTATGCCCACACGGCGCCCAGCCCGATGCCGATGCCCAGAAACACCCACGCAAACGCCGTGATGCCGTTGACGCGCATGACCCACAAGGGGGAATCGTCACCGCTGATGAACGCCGCTAACGCGTAGGCAAACGGCAAGGTGAGGCCCGCATAGCCAATGAAGAGCGTGGGTGGGTGCACGGCCATGGCCCAGTGTTCGAGCAGCGCATTCATTCCCAGCAGATCAGCACCGATAAGCTGACCGTTTGCATCGAAATAGGTGGCAGGCGTCGCGATGAAGGGCATATTGGACTCGCTGAAGAACAGCAGGGCCACAAAGGTGAGCAGCACCAAGCTCGAAATACCCAGCGCGATGTCGTCGAGGCGCTTTTCGCTTTCGATGTGGCGATAGGCGATATAGGCGTTGAAGGCCGCAATGGTCCATGCCCAGAAAAGCAGCGATCCTTGCCTGCCCGCCCAAAGACCGGAAAGCTTGTAGAGCCACGCGAGTCCACCCGTCGATCCGCTTCGTTCATCGACGACATATTTGATGGTATTATCGCCATTCATCAAGCAAATGACTAAGATTCCGCAGCAAACCAGGAGTGCCGCGAAAACGGCGATGGCACAGATACGCCCAATCCAACTGATAGAACTCGCAGCTTCCGGCTTGCTGTTGCGCAAGCCAGCACCAACGAGCAAGGCGCCGGCGCTGATGACGCAGACGATAAACGCGATGAGGAGCGCGACCGTTCCGACAAGTGCCATGGTCTACCTCTTGCTTTCACTATCGAGGGCAAGATCGGTCACCGTAAAGCGCCCGTCGCTTCCAAGCGAGCCCGTAAGCACAAGCTTGGTGCCATCTGTCACGCCATCGGGGATGGCGCCCGTATACTTAACGCCGACAGTCGCTGATGGGTCGGCTGCGTCCGCGAACACGAAGCGCGTCACGGAATTCACATCGCCCATAGTATTGGCAACGACCGTGCCGGTGATCTTGACCGGCTTGTCGACGATGTCGGGGCCGTACGAGAGCAGGCGCGAAACGCTCAGCGCCTCATTGGATGATTCGTACTTGGATGGACATTTGGTGATGAGTTCGCTTGCGCGCAGCGTACCGCTGCTGTCAACAGTACCCGTGCAGATAGCCGTAACGCCGTTTCCGAAGGTCGAGGCCACGCCTTTATCATAGACAACCGTCAACTTGGGCTGCGCGGTATTGGCGTCGACGATCTGGAACGTGAGCGTGTCGCCGTCGATGGCAAACGAGTTATCCACGACAGCGCCTTCGACCTTCACCTTCTTGCCGTGGGCACTGGCATCTGCCGCCTGCGCGACGGTCATCGTCGTTGCCGTGGTCCCCGCGCTTAGATACGCCACCGCCGCGATCACGACGATAACGATGACAAGCGCCACCACGATGAAGCGATTCCTCTTCGACTTACTCACGTGCGCTTCCTTTCAAAATCATCAGCAGGTAAAGGTAGCCTTTGATTGCAAATTCCCGTTACAAACCGCAAAACGCGACGTCATCACATAGAAATGGTTCCACGGCTGAAATAACACCGTGGAACCATTGTAAGCATTTCGAAGCCGATTAGCCCTTAATGCCATTCGCATAGGCCTCTTGGCCCTGCTGGTACGTCAACCAGCCGTCTGGCGGAGTCACATTCGTGTGGCAGCCCGTGCACATCAGAATCGAT
>CAYSZR010000089.1:2413-4018 GCA_964435565.1 uncultured Coriobacteriaceae bacterium | reverse complement strand
TCAACAACCTCCATGCGAGACAGGTTTAAAGGGCAGCTTTGGGATGCCTACAACGCTAAGCAGTTAGACGATCGAATTGAATACGCCTGCCTTGTCTACCCAGATTCGATTAGCGAAAAAGAGCGAAAGGCTTTCGAGAACAAGGCCGAGTCTATCGACAGCGGTACCTACTATTCCTATATTGACTTCATCGTTCCCGAGTCCGAATTTCAGCTCATGTTAGAAGAAAAGGCGATGAGCTCCGCAGGGCTTTCAAGTGGCGTACAGGGCGACCGAAGAGGAAAGAGTTTTGAACGCCTGGTCGTGAGCGTAATGGAGCATAACGGCAACTTAGAAAGGCTTAAAGCAGGTTCGTCAAGCAATGAGTCGGGTTACTCTTTCACCCTCTTCAAGATGACCGTTGATGCAATGGGCATTGATGCTTCGCAGATTTCGTCAATATCGGCGACAAACGATATCCCTTCACTCCCAAGCGGTGGGCCCGGAAAAACGGACGTAGTCGTTCGCTATACGATGCAGGACGGAAGCACCATTGAACAAAAGATAAGCTGCAAGCGGACTTTAAAAGACAAGGTGTCCGTAAACCAGTACTCATCTCAAGACATCATTCGGGTGCTTAAAAAGGATGACGAGTCCGACGTTGCAAAAGCTATCAAGATGTACGAAGAATGCGGTTCAGGGAGCGCATTGAAAGATCGATACGGCACCAATGGTTTTGAGTTTGTAAAGAGCGCAATAGAATCTGGACTCAGCAGAGATGACCTGTACGTACTCACGAAATGGGTTGTTGGCGGACATGGAGCAAATAGCCCAGACATTAACTGCGCAGACTGGATTCTGATTCGCAAAGGAAACAGATCCAACTATACGGATAAGATATTTAGCATCGAGGAGTACGTAAACATACTCCTCGATGAAGAACCGTTACAAATGGGAACGCCATTTGATTGGACATTTGCTAGCGGGCAAAGAGGCAGGTCGATTCAGTTCAAAATGAAGACAACGCACTAGTTGTCGTTCTCCAACATCGAAACAAGTGAATCCCCCAACGCTTTCGCCAAAAGGGGCGGAATAGCATCTCCCACCTGTTCGTACCTATCCTCTTCTGGGTCGCCATGGAACTGTACATAGTCTCCTTGGAAAATGTACCAATCAGGGAACGACTGCAAACGTGCAGCCTCTCTTGGAGTCAAACCCCTGTTCTGCGTAGGATGAACCATCTCGTCCAAACAGTGAGACGTCACTGTGAAGCTAGGTTCGCCCAGTCGCAGCCTTCGATTTCGCGCACCATAAATCTTCTTTGGAAAGCACTCGCTCACAAGGTCATCCTTGCCTTCGGCGAGCAATCTCTCATAGGCAGTTTTCATGCTCTCGCCAGGGAGAATGTTCTCAATGCGTTTGCGCATTTTAGGTGTATGGCCAGGAGCAAGGTGACTAGTCAAAGTCTTCTTTCCAAATGCGATATGAGAAGGCGGCATGGAACAATCGCCCCTCATATAAGACAAGAACAGGTCACGTTGCTCTGCGCCTTTCTTCTTTTTTGAACTATAAGTATTGCTCTCTTCTTTAGGCTCCAGAGGTGGAAGATCCATAATCGCCTCTTCC
>CAYSZR010000089.1:0-2403 GCA_964435565.1 uncultured Coriobacteriaceae bacterium | reverse complement strand
TCTTCCACCGTAACGTAGGGAAATTCGCCGTCGGGGCCATGACTTGGAATCGGATACTCGAATGAAAGAGAAGGATCGTCATTGTTCAGGCCGACCAAGAACAGGCGCTCTCGCATTTGAGGAACGCCGTAGTCAGCGGCCTTTAGCAAAACAACGTCCTTATCGCGCGATGCGAGACGATATGAAATGCCTTCTTCGCTCGCTTCTTCAAAGGAATCGCAAACAACCTGGTACATTAGGCCACGTTTCCCCTCATGCTTTTTCGAGAAAAGACCCTTAACGTTTTCAAAGAGAAACGCACGGGAATTAACGGCCTGAGATATTCTAAGAATATTCCTAAACAGCTCGTTTCGGTAATCAATTTCCTTACGCTCGCCAGCCATACTGAAACTCTCACAGGGAGCGCCTCCCGTTACGATATCAACAGTTGACCTCCCAAAGCGTTCTTTGAGGATATAGCGAATAAGCGCAGCGGACACAAGAGAAACATCGCCCTGAAGGAGGATAGTTGCATCCGACGGTGCCATGAGGCGTTTCAGCTCTTCTCGGCCATTCACGTACAACTCGATATCTTTTTCATTATCAAGCTCAAGAAGCGCCGGATACTCTGCGAGGACTAACCTGTCGGCTCCATGAGACTCGCAGTATGTCAACGCAGTTGAGGTAATCCATTCTACGGCTATCAGCGGCTTAATGCCGGCCCATCGGAAGCCAGTCGCAAGTCCACCTGGGCCGGAAAAGAGATCGATCGAGGTGATTTCTCTCGATTTTTTCCTAGCATCGAAAGGTTTACTCGCGTTGATTGGAATCAGCCAACTGTTGCCCGCCTTTTTCGCACCGTTAATCCTTCCTTCGCGACAATACCGAAGAACTAAGCTTCTGTCGCATTTCCACGCCTGCGAAACTTCCATCGCGGTTTTGTATTCCATATCAGCCTCCTAAGTGTAATGTCCTAATTCTAGGACTAAATAAGCTGAAAGCAACACTTATTCCACGAATAGCATGGGCAATTATTTCTCCTCAATCATCCAAGCTGACTCTTAAGCATCCACATAGCCAGTAGCCCATCTCGTGTCACGTTTTCCAAATGAGATGGTTTGCGCTCATGCAGAATAAATAATGCAAAGCCTCGCTTTGCTCGGCGCAGCGCCAGTGGGGGCTTTCCCCACGCCCCGATTGCCTACTGGGACAATTTGGCCCAGTCGCTCTCACCTGCGGGTTCGTTCATTCTCTTAACAAACAACGGGGAGCGGGGTTGCCCCCGCAGCCGCCAGGAGGAACCCTGGCGGCGGTGCTTTGCGAGCGTTTCGGAGAACGCAACACAAAGCGGGCTACTTGCTGGATTCGCAATGTAAGAAGGGCTGCGGCAACGCCCGTACCGCAGCCTCATTTTCGTCGCCATGGTCGATGTGGTCGGTCATGGTCGATGGAAACCTATATGCCCGAATCATCGACCTCATCGACCACGACCGTCATGCGATCCAGGTGGATCAGCTTGTTACTGGAGGTCTTCTCCCGCCAGAAGCGTATGCCCTCGCGCCGCATGAAGTCGGAGTGCTCGTTGAGATACTTGCTCAGCACGTTCGACCTCACCTCCCCACCGACGGCAGCCAGCAGGTCCGATGCCGTGCCGCTCCATTCCGCAGCCTCGCGCGTTTCGACAAAGTCGATGACGTCGTGGACGACCTGGGGCACAGCGCGCGCTTCGAGCTCCTCGTCACTCACCTTCTCGACCAGCTCCCAGCGGCAGTTCACGAACCGTACGCTGAACTCCAGGTCCTTCACATCGCGCCCTGTGACGTTGAGCGTGGCGGAGCTGCTGCCGCGGGCCTTGCGGCGAAGCACCATCGTCTCATCCGCGCAGCCCATCAAGCCGTTTGATCCGCTGATGGTGTTGAACACGTCGCCATCGCCCATCTTCCGCGTATGGTGCACCACCAGCATCGCGACCTTCCGCTCGTCCGCGAAGGATTTCAATGCCCCCATGTCCTCGTAGTCCGCGGAGTAGACACTCTGGTTGCCGGGCGTTCGCACCGTCTGGAACGTGTCGATGATGACCATCTTCAGGTCGGGATGCCCGTCAGCGAAGGCGCCGAACTGCTCCATCAGGCCGTTTCCGATGCGCTGTGCAGAGACGACGCAGCACAGGTTATCGTTGGCCTCGTCAACAAGTCTCTGCAAGCGTCCCTGGACGCGATTGAAGGTATCTTCAAGACAGAGATAGAGGACAGTGCCCTTCGCTGTCGCGAAGCCCCAGAACGGCTCTCCCGACGCCACGCAGAGCGCCAGGTCCAGCCCGAACCAGGACTTTCCGATCTTCGGGTCGCCCGCGATCAGCGTCATGAATCTGAATCTGCCCCGTTTTCGTTGACAGGTCCTATGCCGCATGCGAGCGGCTTTCCT
>CAYSZR010000088.1:0-4137 GCA_964435565.1 uncultured Coriobacteriaceae bacterium | reverse complement strand
TTCAATCCAGGCAAGGACATCATCGAATACATCCTGGTTATTCGTCTCGTTCAAGATTTCATGACGCATATGTTCGTAGAGCTTGACCTCGACATCTTTGACGCCTGCTTCACGTGCCATGGCAGCTGTTGTTTGAACGCCGGCGCCCATTGAGCCAACAGGGTCTCCATCTCCGGATATAAACAGAAGGGGAAGGTCATGGGGAATAGCCGCTGCGCTTGCAGGGGTGCAGACCTCGCCAGTTAGGGTGGTGATCGTTGCATAACCGCCAGCTGCAAACATGAAGCCGCAGTTTCCATCTGCGATATAACGATCGACGTTTTCCTCGTCAAAAGACAGCCAATCAAGATTGGTACGGGGAGTGTCGATCGGCTTGTTATATGCTCCAATGCCCATAGTGTCGAGCATCTTGCTCTTGAAGTTTTCTCCGCGCACCTTTGACATCGCGCGCGCGGCAAGATTGCCAGCATGCGATGTGGCTGGGGGGACATGACCTGTTCCGCATAATATCGCACCGGCAAGTCCCTGCGGATGTTTGGTGATGTACGAGCGCGTGATGAAGCTTCCCATTGAATGCCCGAACAGAAAATAGGGCAGGTCCGAAGAGAAACGCGCCGTCACGAGCGAACGCATGCGGTGCACATCTTCAACAAGGATGCGGGCACCCGTATGGGTGGGAAGACAGCCCCACTGGCTGGTATCTGAAACGCTCTTGCCATGCCCCAGGTGGTCATGGCCTGCAACGATAAATCCCTGGCTTGCAAGAAAGCGCGCGAAAGAATCGTAGCGCTCGATGTGTTCTGCCATGCCATGTGCGATCTGGACTATGCCGCGGGGCGATTCAATAGAAAGGTCGTTCCAGGTAAAACCCTGAATCTGCGTTTTGCCGTCGCTGCTTGGAAACGCTACTTCATCGCGCATGATATTGTCAGGCATGGTTGCCTCCTCGTGTGGCGTCAAGCTCATTATGTAAGAATACGAATCGAGCGTGTGCACTTCAAGTGAAATTGTTCAGAATCGTATGCAGAAAAGCACGCGTGTGCTGGAAGTTATGATTCGTATGATTCCACTTGGAAACGTTTTCTCCCGTTTCTATGTAATCTCCTATAATCACTGCTATGGAACGCAGATACTATAAACAACGTCGACAAGGGACAATTGGCAGGCTGGTCAATCATTGGGTCGACCGCCTTGTCGGCGCCGCATCGCAGGGCTCTTTTACCGAACAAGAAGAGCAATATTCATCGCATAAGACGAAACGCGATTATCTTTTCAATAGCGTGGGTATTGGCGTATGGGGTTTTGTTTTCCCATTGCTCACCATCATCGTGACGCAGTGCGTTGGCGTTGAGCAGGCGGGCGTGTTCTCGCTTGCCTTTGTAACGGGTTCCTTGCTCATGATATTGGCAAATTATGGCGTGCGCACCTATCAGGTCTCAGATCTTGATGAGCAGCATTCGTTTGCCGATTATCAAATCAATCGTGTTCTTACTTGCATCATCATGGTCGTCGTGGGGTATGCCTATTGCTCGATTCGTGGATATGCATCGGACATGGCCACAATCAGTATGGGCGTGTATATCTACCGCATGACAGATGCGCTCGCAGATGTTTACGAAGGGCGGCTTCAGCAAAGCGACAAGATGTACCTTGCGGGCATTTCGCAGGCTCTTCGCTCTGCTGCCGTTCTTATCGTATTCACCATCGCTTTGTTTGTCACACGCAATCTGGGATTTGCCTGCATCGTCATGGCAATTGTTGCGGTGGCGGGCTTTGTCATTCTCACGCTTCCGCTCGCGTATATGGAGACACCGAAATCACGGCATTGGGAATTCAAGAATGTAGTGGATCTGTTCAAAGAGTGCTTTCCGCTTTTTGTCGCCCTGTTCCTGTACTCGCTTATCGACAATATGCCTAAATTCTTGATGGAGGGCGCGCTCTCTTATGACAATCAGCTCTATTTCAACGTGCTCTACTTTCCCGCACAAGGCATCTTGCTTAGCGCGGGACTTATCTACAAGCCGCTGCTGCTGCGTTTGGCTGCTGCATGGGATGACCCTGATGACCACCGCACGTTCAACATCATCATGTGGTCGATTTTTGGCGCGATTGTTGCCATAACCGTCATAGTCCTGATTATCATGGCCTGGATTGGCATTCCTGTCATGAATGTTTTATACGGCATGGATTTCGAGCCGTTTCGCGTTTTGATGATACTCATGATTATCGCTGGTGGCGTTACTGCGGCCATTGATTTCATCTATCAGGTCATTACAGTGCAGCGCAGACAGGGCACGGTCGTAAAGCTCTATCTGATCACCTTTGCGTTTTCCGTTCTCTCGACGCTCGCCCTTGTCAATTCCATTGGTCTTATGGGTGCAGTAATCGCATATCTTGCCGAAATGTGCCTCCTTTTCGTTATGATCTTGCTGCAGTTTGCCAACATCCGTATTCATTCATCTAAACAGCCTTCGACGGTCGAGGGCGTCGGCCAGTACTGGGGGTAGTCATTTGAACGCGAAGAGCGCAAAGATGCCTGTGCTACTCATGGTATCGGGCGGTTCTGATTCGACTGCGTTGCTTGAGCTTGCCAGCGCGTATGCGCATGGGGAAGATGCGGCTTGCGACGATCTGCTGAAAATGATGGCGCACGTTCTTCCTCAACCGGAAGAGCTTGAGCTTTCGGTGCTGCATGTTAACCATATGCTTCGTGGCGATGATGCCGATGCTGACGAGCGCTTTGTATCGAAACGATGCGCTGATCTTGATGTGCCTTGTCAGATACGGCGTGTCGATATTGCCGCTTTGACAAGCACCCGAAAAGGCGGCATGGAAGCTGTGGCACGGGAGGAGCGCTATCGCTTTGCGCGCATGCTCTGTAAAGATGGCGTCATCTGCACGGCACATACCCTTGATGACCGCATCGAGACGTTTTATATGCGCTCACTTGTGGGTACCGGCCCTGGGGGTCTGTCTTCGATTCCGCGCAGGCGGGGCAACCTGCGTCGTCCCTTGCTGGATGCTACTCGCGCGCAGCTGCGTGATTGGCTGCGATTTCGGCATCCCGGCGTCTCAGATGAGTTTTTATGGCGCGAAGACGCGTCAAATACGGACGGAACGAATTTTCGAAGCCAGGTGCGCCTGAAGCTTATACCTGTGCTCAGGGACTTGCGCCCGGGTTTTGAAAAGCCGCTTGCGCAGACTATGGATTTGCTGGCGGAGGAAGACGAGATGCTTTGCCAGCAGGCGGAGTCAATCGTCTATCGCAATCTTTCCTGGGATGGCGAGACGGCGTTGTTCCCCCGCGAGGTGCTTACCCAGCTTGTACGCCCTTTGGCCCGGCGCGTCTTGCGCGCAAGCCTGCTCGTGGTCAACCCTGACGCCCGACTCGAGGCAAGCCAGATAGAACGCGTGCTCGATAAGTTGGGTGAAGCTACGTTTGCAACCGAGGCGAGCGGTGGGATTCGCATATGCGGTGATGCCGCTACATTGACCTTATATAAGGCCCAGTAAATGCCTTGTTTGGACGAGCTATAAAAATCTCTTGCATGAGCTGTTTCCTTGTTCGATAATGCACCAGCTGTGTTTTTCTGTGAAGCTTTCGGAATCGCGTCGTAATGCGCAAGACCGGAAGTGGAGAAAACTCTGGAGAATCTCTTAAATGAGTGCCGAAGGTGCAAGGCTCTGATTCAGAGCCGAAACTCTCAGGCAAAAGGACAGAGGCGCATTTCAGACCTTCTCTAGCAGCTGTATTCGTATCGGAAGCAGGGAGGGTTTTGCAATGGATGTCGTTTACGACATTGTCGTCACCATCAATTCGTATCTATCTAATTACGTGCTGGTCATACTCCTCGTCGGGTTGGGCCTGTGGTTCACCATTCGCACGCGCTTCGTTCAGGTGCGCTGTTTTGGCGAGGGCATGAAGCGCGTATTTGGCGGGTTTTCGTTACACGGCGGATCGCACAAAAGTGGCATCAGCTCTTTCCAGGCGCTTGCCACGGCCGTTGCCGCTCAGGTCGGCACAGGTAATATCGTTGGCGCTTGTGGAGCCATTTTGCTGGGTGGACCTGGAGCGATCTTCTGGATGTGGCTCATTGCGTTTCTTGGCATGGCGACAAACTATGCCGAGGCTGTTAT
>CAYSZR010000087.1:0-4349 GCA_964435565.1 uncultured Coriobacteriaceae bacterium | reverse complement strand
TGAACGATACGAAACCGTACCCGGTTCCTTTTCTTCAGTTTTCTTCTCGATATCCTTGGCAGCCTTCTCCTTGGCGGCGGCATACCATGAAGGAACGGGTCGTGCCATTTGCGTGCGCTTTTGACGGGGGCGTACGGGAGCTTCCATGGGAACATAGACAGGGGCTGGAGCAGGCGGTTCTTCCGCGACAGCGGGCTCCTGCGTTTCAGAAATCTCTTCAACAGAAGAAGCCTCTGGCGCGCTGTCCTGTACGTCCTCACTTACTGACTGCGTTTCCTCCGGCTTCACTTCTTCTTTAGGCAGATAATCTGCGAATATCACAGCGTCGTCGAGTGCCTCTGCCCGGCTTTTTCGCGTGTTCTCAACATCTTCGTCCAACGTGAAATCTAAATCAGGCACCTTGATTTCAGGAAGCGTGCCAAGCGAAGATGCCGGCGCCTCTTGAGATTCGACATCGTCGAGTGAGAACGCCACCGTTTCATCGGCGTTTTCAAGCAGCTCGTCTGCAGCAGCATCCGCCAAGACGTCGAGCTGTTTTTCAGGATCGAGTGCAGAAAAAGCGACGGTTGCATCACCGCGACGTGCATCATCGTCATATTCGACTTCGGCACCAAGCGGTACGACACCTTGGGCATACGCCTCGTCCTCGTCGTGCATAACGGGCTCTTCTAAATCGTCAAACCCGTCTTGTTCGGCTCCGATAGGCTCAAACGGCCCCGTTGTCTGTGGAGCGAACGTCTCGACGGGATTGTCAGTATCCTGGGCGATAGGGCGTTCCATCGCATAGCGTTCACGTTCTTCGGGATCGAGCAAGCGGCGCGCCACCGAGAGCAAGACAGAAATCGAAGACGCATTATCATTGCCGCCCGAAATATACGGAGTAAACCTGCTGGCAACAATACAGGCAGCTGCGACGAGCAGGTAAATCGATGCAATAAGAGAGATCACCCAAAGCACAATATCGATGGCGTCGGGCCAGGGAAGCGGAAGGAGCCTGATAAACGTTACGGCGACAATGCCAATCACGCTAAAAAAGATAATCTTCCTAAGCAAGGGGTTATAGGCGATGAACTGGGGGCCGACCTCGGGTTGAACACGAACCGTATCAACATGGGCGGCAATGATTATCTTGCGTCGATGAGTTTCACGCGCGACGCTTGAAGGCACATATTTCGCGACAACGTTTTGCGATACACCGCCTGCACGCATCTTGGACAAGAACGGCTGGCTATTATATTCGGTGTAATAGATAAACGCGCCGCCGAGAACGAGGATCATCCCGACGACGAACATGCTGAGCGAAATACCCGGTGCGAAGATGCCTATACCAGAGACAATAGTCCCTAGCGCGAGCACGCCAAACGCGACCGCATAGGGCCACCGCACCCCTGTTGGAGTCGCGAACTCGTCGGCGCTCACATCCAAGCCGTCGTCTGTTAGCTCCTGCGCAATATAAAGAGAGGCTTGGTGCTCTTCTTCCGTGCTTACCGGTCGTGGACCTATCTGATCGGCTAGCACTTTCACGTAATCCATGAGTTCAGCCATTTGGGCTCTCCTCCAGATGTTGTATCAGTAACTGCTTCATTTTAGCGTAATCACCCTCAGCATCCAAAACTTACTGCAGGTGATAATGGCCGTCAGTTTCTACAAGGGTGATGGGAACACCAAACAGGTGGCGCAAACGCTGCGTCGTAAGAACTTCTGACTTGGGACCATCGGCAACGATACGCGCATCTTGCAGCATCACGACACGGTCGAATTCCGGCATGATATCGCTTACATCATGCGTAACAACAAGAATGGTGTGTCCCGCCTTGGCCAAGGCAGAAAGCGATTGGCGCATATTCCATGCCGCTTCTGGGTCAAGACCAACACAAGGCTCGTCAAAGACGAGAACCGCCGGGCCGTTGATAAGGGCTCGGGCAATCAGGGCACGACGAACCTGCCCAGTAGAAAGAGTCAACATATCGCGCTCTGCCAAGCCGGGAATACCAATCTCACGAATAGCATGACGGGCTTCTTCAACCTGCTCGTCAGACGCCCCGATATGAAAGGGAACTCCGACGCTTCCAAAAAAACCACCAAGGACAACGTCGAAAACCGTGCGGTGCACCATCATGCGGTCTTGGACACTCGTTGAAACCAGACCGATTGTTTCATTGATAAGGTCAAGCGAAGGATTTGGCTCACCCATGAAGAGCACGGGCGGGTTTTCGCGCCATTCAGGAGTGATTTCAGTGGTAAGCAATTTGATGAGCGTAGACTTGCCCGAGCCGTTCGGTCCAAGAACGACCACACGCTCGCCTTGCTCGATTACGAAGTCATCGATATCGAGAATCACGTTGCCGTCGATTTTTACCTGGGCATCATGCAGGCGCAGCAATTCCTGTTTCATTAGTGCTCCTATCCTATTTGCCCAATGCGCGGGCGCGCTCTTTTTTTCGTCCGATTTTATCCAGCGTACGCTTGCGCAAGCGAATAGATTGGGGGGTTATCTCGACAAGCTCGTCATCTGCAATGTATTCAAGCGCTTCTTCAAGCGTAAATTGCACGGGCGGGGTCAGCAAAATCGCCTTATCGGCCGAAGAAGCACGCTGGTTACCAAGCTGCTTGGTCTTGGAAACGTTCACGTCCATATCGCCTTCTTTGGCGTTTTCACCGACGATCATGCCCTCATAGCACTCGTCACCAGGAGCAACAAAAAGCGTGCCGCGTTGCTGAAGCGTATCTAGGGCATAGGCGACGGCTTTATCTGTGTGCATGGCAACCATTGCGCCATTCTTACGACCGCCGACTTCCCCCCGCAAAGGCCCATATTCAGCAAAACGATGGCTGAATATCGCCTCGCCGTGACTGACGTTGAGAATTTTCGTGCGCAGGCCCATGATGCCGCGCGTTGGAATCTTGAAAGAAAGGAGCGTCTGATCCTGATGGGTCGTCATATTTACCATCTCGCCACCGGCGGTACCGAACAGCTCGATGATCTTTCCGGCATATTCGTCGGATGTTTCCACCGTCGCATCTTCAACAGGCTCCATGCGCTGGCCATCGATCGTTTTGAACAGCACGCGAGGACGTCCGACCTGAAACTCATAGCCCTCACGGCGCATCGTTTCCATAAGCACCGAAAGATGCAAAATTCCGCGCCCCGCGACTTCGATGCCGCTTTTATCTTCAAGCTCTTCGATACGCATCGAGATGTTTGCTTCGCCTTCGCGCATCAGGCGCTCTTTAAGCTGACGGCCACCGACGATATCGCCTTCCTTCCCGACAAGCGGGCTAGACGATGCTTCGAAGATAACCGACAAAGTGGGCTCTTCTACTTCGATGGGTTCCATATCGACTGGATTATCAACATCGGTCACAACATCGCCGATGTCCGCGTCATCCACACCTACGACAGCGATAATGTCGCCCGCTTCTGCGCTTTCGGCCTCTTCACGGCCAAGCGCCTCAAACGTATAGAGATGTTTGACAGCTGTCACGTATGACGTGTCGCCACCGTTTTTCTTGACAAGAACCTGCTGGCCAGTCTTGATGGAACCCGAATACAGACGCCCCGTTCCGATACGACCCACATACTCGGAGTGGTCGACTGTACATATCTGCATGGCAAGGGGGCCGTCAGGATCGACGTCGGGTGCAGGAATATGATCGATAATCGCATCGAGCAGAGGGAGCATATCCATATTCGTGTCATCGGCATCGAAACGTGCAAACCCGTTGACCGCGCTTGTGTACACAGTTTTGAAATCAAGCTGCTCGTCGTTTGCGCCGAGTTCGAGCATGAGCTCGAAAACCTCGTCAAGCACTTCGTCAGGGCGTGCGCCAGGACGGTCAATCTTGTTGATTACGACGATAGGCGCCAAATTGAGAGCAAGCGCGTGCTTGAGAACAAAACGCGTTTGAGGCATAGGGCCCTCGAACGCATCTACAAGCAAGAGCACGCCATCTGCCATCTTGAGTACGCGTTCGACCTCACCGCCAAAATCGGCATGGCCGGGCGTATCAATCACATTGATTTTGACGTCCTTGTATCGAATCGAGACATTCTTGGAAAGAATGGTGATGCCGCGCTCGCGTTCCTGATCGTTCGAATCAAGGACACGTTCTTCTACTTGTTGGTTCTCGCGAAAGACGCCAGCGGTCTGTAGTAGACGGTCGACCAGCGTTGTTTTGCCGTGGTCGACGTGCGCGATAATTGCAATATTACGGATGTTTTCTTGATGCATGTGCGTTATTTCCCATTGTCAGCTATATTTGCGTACAGCCTCATAGGATACCACGCTTCATGCCTACTCGTCATATGTTATATATTTACGCCGCTCAACGGGAGATTAAGCAAAAAG
>CAYSZR010000086.1:0-4609 GCA_964435565.1 uncultured Coriobacteriaceae bacterium | reverse complement strand
GTTCAATTTTCTCTGGGAATGGCGCCAGAGCTACGATTGTTTCTTAAAAACGAGTTTCGAGGTGCCCTCTTCGCTTGTGAGCTTGCTGTCTTGAAGCTGGAAGGTCGCAGGATTGCTGTTTGAGATTGTCGCGGACATCTCGGTTGCGCTCTTTGCTTCCCACGTTACATCCTGGGATTCGCCGAGCATGTTGAAAGTGCCGGTTCCATCGCTGTTGAGTTTCAGCTCGATGGTTATGCCGATTGTGGCCAGCTCGTCGCCTGACATAGTGCCGATGTTCTCGTCTTCCATCGAATCGAGAGTCCAGTCGCCGGTAAAGTTCGCCTTGTTGTCGCCGCAGCCAACGAGTACAAAGCACAGCATGCATGCAAACGCCAATGTCGCGAAAAACGCGAGCTTTCCAGTCTTGGTCATCTCTTCTCCCTCAGGTTTCAGTGAACTTGTTTAAGCGAATTGTAGCTATCGGCCACAGGAAATGATAGCGAAATCAGCGTTTGCGCATATCTTCAAATAATTTGATTGTCAGCCACTTTGAACTGGTGTGTAGTATTATCCAAACGGTGGCCTGAATAGAGGGGAAGCGACATGGTCGATGCCGAAATGGAAACGCCCGACAGCATTCAGCAAACGCTCGAAACCGAACTTGAACTTGAGAATGCGGCGAAAAAGCCAAAGAAACGCGACTACAGCTATACGCAAAATCGCGAGCTTTCCTGGCTGCAGTTTGATCGACGCGTGCTTGAAGAGGCGCTCGATTCGAGTGTCCCGCTGCTAGAGCGACTGAAATTCATCAGCATATTTTCGACTAACCTCGATGAATTTTTCATGGTTCGCGCCGGGAGTCTGACAGACCTTTCGATCATCGCGCCTGACGACCGCGAGAACAAATCGAATATGTCCCCGTCAGAACAGCTCGATGTCATATTTGCCGCGACCAAGCCTTTGGTTAAAGAACGCGACAAGATTTACGAGCAGGTCACTGGCGAATTGCAGGACCTTGGTTTCGAAGAGCTCGATTTGACGAAGCTGCCGAAAAAGGAGCGCAAATTTGCGCGCGACTATTACCGTGATTTCATCAAACCCGTGCTTTCTCCACAGGTTGTCGATGAACGCCATCCGTTCCCGCATCTGAAGAACAAAGAACTATATGTCGTTACACTGCTGAGCGAAGAAGACGGCAGCCAGCATCTGGGCATCGTCAATGTGCCGGAGAATATTGCTCCCATCATCGGCGTTCCAGAAAACCCGCTGCATTTCGTGCGTGCTGAAAAACTCATCGCGTATCACGTCGGCAAGATCTTCGATATTTACGAAACTTCTGAACCTGTAATCATCTCGGTTACTCGCAATGCCGACATCAGCTTCGATGAAGAGAAGTTCTCTGATGACGAAGGCGACTACCGTTTGCACGTGAGCCGCCTGCTCAAGAAACGCAATCGCCTGAACCCCGTGCGACTCGAGATCGAAGGTAAACCCGACAAGCTGCTGGTCGCGGCGTTGCTCAAGCGCTTGAAGCTTTCCAAGAACCAGGCGTTCGTTTGCAGCGCGCCGATTAATCTTGACTGGGTGTTTGGCCTGGAAAAGCGCATCGATGCCGATATGCATGCCAAGCTCTGCTATCCGCCGTTTGCTCCGCGGGCTTCGCACGAAATCGATGTATCGCGCTCGATTATCGAGCAGGTCGAAGAACGCGACCGCCTGCTCTTCTACCCGTACGATTCAATGGATCCGTTTTTGCGCATGCTGCAAGAGGCGGCCAATGATCCCGATGTCGTGTCCATCAAGATCACGGTGTATCGTCTGGCCAGCGACTCGCGCGTTGCGCAGCATCTGGCTGAGGCCGCCGAAAACGGCAAAGAAGTGACCGTTCTCATGGAGTTGCGTGCCCGCTTCGACGAGGCGAACAATATCGACTGGGCTGGCAGACTCGAAGAGGCTGGCTGCAACATCATCTATGGCATGGAGAACTATAAGTGTCATTCCAAAGCATGCCTTATCACCAAGCGTAAAAACGGTCGCATAACCAATATCACGCAGATCGGCACGGGTAATTACAACGAGAAGACGGCCAAGCTTTATACCGATCTGAGTCTTATCACAGCCGATGAGGGCATTGGCCGCGATGCTGTTGAGTTCTTCCAGAATATGCTCATCGGTAACCTGAAGGGCAACTACGAAGAGTTGATCGTTGCACCCAAATCGATCAAACGCACGATCTTGAAGCTTATCGATCGCGAAATCGAAAAGGGGAAGAACGGGCGCGTCACGATTAAATGCAATTCGGTAACGGAGCGCGATATCATCGACCGCCTTGCCAAAGCATCCCAGGCCGGCGTGCAGGTGCGCATGAACGTGCGCGGTATCTGCTGTCTGCTGCCAGGCGTCGAGGGTAAAACCGACAATATTCGCGTGATGAGCATCGTGGGTCAATTCTTGGAGCATAGTCGCATCTTCACGTTTGGCGAAGGCGATGACCTTGAGATGTTCATCGGTTCCGCTGATTTGATGACGCGCAACCTTGTCCATAGGGTAGAGGTAGCCTGTCCGATTAAGTCGCCTGAGATACGCAACGAGATTCTGCTGTTCTTGGAAAAGACGTTCGAGGACACTACGAAAGCACGCATGCTCGAGCCAAGCGGTGATTACGTGAAAGTCGAGGGCTCGCATGGCAAAAAGGAGAAATCGCCTGATAAGCCTTTCTGCCTGCACGATTGGTGTATCAATCATCCGCTGCAAGATGAGGGCAGGGATTTTGTGGCACCCGTTACGGTGACGCCGATCGAGCCTGAGCCTGAACCTGAACCTGAACCAGAAACCGAGCAAGAGCCGATGTACGATGTTGCGTTGGCCGCGTCGCCAGAATCCCAGCCTGAGGTTGAGTCTGAGCCCGAGGCAGAGTCGGGATTGAAGCCGAAAGAAGAATCGGCGGTGAATTATAAGCCGTGGCTTGACGAAGCTCGGGCCGCCAAGAAAGAGGCTGAAGCAGAGCTTGAGCCTGCACCTGCGCTTGAGCCGTCCGTCGAGGTTGCGACTGACGAAGAGCCGGTGGCCGAAATACCCGCGCAGACAGAGGCAGATTCGGCGCTGGAAGAAAAGATTGCCCAGGTTACGGAACACGAATCTTGGGAAGAGTTTCTGGTAAGAATCGAGGGCGCGCCAGAGCCGGAGCCAGAGCCAGAGCCGGAGCCAGAGCCAGAGATCGTGACTGAAGCACAGGAGATTAAACCTAATTTCGATGCTGAATTTGAACTCGGCTTGACAGAAGAACTTCAGGATGGGGAAGAAACCATACTTGAAACTGTCTTGCCAGATGAAAATGAGCCGCAGGTCAAGCCTAACTACGATGCCGAATTTGAACTCGGATTGGCTCCCGAGCCTGAATTGGAGGCTCAGCCAGCTCTTGAACTTGATCACGAATTTGAACTCGAACCAGAACCGGAACCGGAACCGGAACCGGAACCGGAACCGGAACCGCAGGTAGACGTTATGCTCGATCATGCCGGTACCGATAAGGCGCTTGAGAAAGAGCGTTCGTTCGCAAGTGACGCGCCGCATATCCCGCCCAAGGCTGAAGAGCCTGCGACCGCAGAGGCACCTGCTGAAGAGGAAACCCCTGAAGAGGAGCCGCCTCAGAAGAAAGGGTTTTTCCGGCGCTTGTTTGGCAAATAAGTTGGTAATCGGGGAGCGCAAGCTCCCCGAGCGCTATCTGGAGACAATGCCTCCACCAAGACACTCGCAGCCATCGTGAATAGTCACGGACTGCCCCGGCGCAACCGCTTGCACCTGGTCGTCGAAGAGGATGCGCGTCGTTTCTTCTTCAACCTGCACCTGTGCCTCAACAAGCGGGCGTGTGTGGCGGGTACGTATTAGGTAGCGTCCCGATAAAGGAGCATCATCGGCAATCCAGCGAGTATCTGTCAGTTCGAGTGAATCGGTCCAGAGTGCGGGACAGTTCTTCTCGGCTGAAACGTAGACGATATTTTTACCCGTATCGGTTTTCACCACGTAGCGCGCAGGTCCGCCACCCAGGTCGAGCCCCTTGCGCTGGCCAAGTGTGTACAGAAACGCTCCTTCATGCGTACCCAATGTCTCTCCTGTTTCATAATCGACGATCGGCCCGCTTTTGCGTTCGATCTGTGAAAGAAGAAACTGCTGAATAGAGATGTCTCCGATAAAGCAGATGCCGTCCGAATCATGTTTGGTTGCGACTTCAAGACCGCGTTCGGCAGCCATCTGACGCACTAACGTCTTGTTTTCAATCTCGCCGATAGGAAACAGGGTGCGCGATAGAACGTTTCCCGGTACGCGCCAAAGAAAATAGGTCTGGTCCTTGTGCTCGTCAAGCGCACGCAGAAGATGCGCAGGCACTTTTTGATCGGCGCTCGGAAGAACGCGAGCATAATGTCCTGTGGCGATGTAGTCAGCGCCAATCTCGAAGGCGTGCTCGGCGAAAATGCCGAACTTTACCTTTTCGTTGCACATGACATCGGGATTGGGGGTGAGGCCACGCGAATAGCAGTCGACAAGGTAGTCGACGACATCACGTTTGTATTCCGCTTCATAGTCCCAGACCTGCAAGTCGATGCCCAGCATCACGGCGACGCGTTCG
>CAYSZR010000085.1:0-4634 GCA_964435565.1 uncultured Coriobacteriaceae bacterium | reverse complement strand
TGGACGTCAATTTCAAGGCGGCTTTCTTCTGCTGTCAAAGCGCTGTCAAGTATATGCGCTTGAACAAAGGCGCTGGCGGGTCCATCGTGCTTACCGGTTCCACGCATGCGTGGGGCGGTCAGAAAGATCGAGCTGCGTATGCTTGCAGCAAGGGTGCGCTGCGTATTCTGACCGAGCATATCTCGAAGAATTATGCGGCTGAGCATATCCGCTGCAACTATCTTGTGCTGGGCTGGACTCCAACAGAGGGCGAACTCGCGTTACGCGCATCGCAAGGTGTTACGGAGGCTGAGCTGCGACGCCGGGCTGCCGGCGCGCTGCCCATGGGGCGCATGTGCGAACCGGAAGACTATGTCGACGGCGTGCTCTATATGCTGTCCGACGCCTCTGCCATGATGACCGGAAGCATTGTGAGGATAAATGCCGGTGAATACATCTAACCCCCAGGAAAAAGTCCTTATCGTCGCAACGGTCGCAAGCACGATCAGCGGCTTTCTGGTGCCCAATATCCGCATCTTGCAAAGGCTGGGATATACGGTCGAAGTCGCCGCAAACTTCGAGCCTAAGGCAAATGCCGGCGTGGATATGTTTGCTTTCATCGATAAGCTCGCGGATATGAACGTTGCCCCTACGCAGATAGACTTCACGCGCTCTGCCGCGGACATTACCGCTCACTCGCAGGCATATCGGCAGATAAGAGACCTCATGGCTCAAGGGCGGTATGCTTTTGTGCATACAAATACGCCCATCGCGAGTGCCCTTGTGCGTATGGCCTGCCATGAAACGGGCACGCGCTGCATGTACACGGCCCATGGGTTTCACTTCTTCGATGGCGCGCCCCTTGCAAACTGGGCGCTGTGGTATCCCGTGGAAAGGCGCTTGTCACGTTACACCGACGTGCTTATCACCATTAATCGCGAGGATTATGCCCGTGCATGTTCGGATTTGCATGCGGCAAAGACAATTTACATCCCAGGTGTTGGCATTGATACAGAGGCATTTCGCAAAGATATCGCCATACGTGAGTCCGCACGCAGCGAACTGAAGATACCGGATGACGCGTTTGTTCTCCTGTCCGTGGGCGAGCTGAACGCGAACAAGAATCATGAAATCGTGATTCATGCGCTGGGCAAGCTCAAACGAGATGGCGAGCTTCAGAACACGCTGTACCTGATTGCAGGCGAAGGTGCTGATAGAAAAACACTTGTGCAGGCGATACGCGACGAAGGACTTGTCGGATCAGTCAGGCTCCTTGGCCAGCGCCCGGATATAGAGCGTATGTATAACGCGGCCGACGCATTTGTATTTCCATCGCATCGCGAGGGACTTCCCGTTTCGCTTATGGAGGCCATGGCTTGCGAGTTACCAGTAGCATGCAGTGCCATTAGGGGCAATACCGATCTTGTTGATGGCCAAGGCGGCTTCTTCTTCGATCCGAGCGATCAAGCCCAAGTCGCGGCAGCTCTTGTTCGCCTGCTGTGTGCAGATGGCGGTGAACGCTCAGCGATGGGCACCTATAATCGCAACAGGCTCTCCGCGTTTGCCCTAGATGCCGTTGCTGGCGACCTTGAGCGCATCTATGCTCAAGAACGACGTCCGGCGCATATCCTCGTCAACTATACGGGACGACGAGGCGGAGGTCCGCTCGATGCTTTCGAGATAACGCGGGCCTTGGTTGAAAACGGCAACAAGGTAAGCGCGGTCGTGTCATCGGGAATCGAAAACCTCGATGCTTGGAAAGCGCTCGATCTGGCTCATCTCGTCGTGATAGATACCTATTCGAATCACATGGACTTCGCGTTGAACAGCCTTACCTTTTTCTGCAGGCAGGCGCCCCAGATCAGAAATGCGTTTGCGGGCGAGACGGTCGACTATATCTACTGTCCCATGGGGGCTTTCTGGGCGTATAGAATTAACAAGCTGTTTCCCCATGCGGTAACCGGAATCGCCATTCACGACCCAATGCTGCATTCGGGCGAGACGGGAATCAAGGCCAGGCTCATTCCAGACCACTATGATGCCTACGATCTGCTCTTCGTGCATAGCAAGCGGTTTGTCGATTACGTACGCGATGCCTATGGAAAGCAGACGCACTACCTTGCTCTTGGGCGTCATGACTTTTACAAGACCTGCGTTGACAAGCGCTCAATCGTGCAATACGACCCGGAAAAGGTCAATTTCGTGTTCTTTGGGCGCATCTCGCAATACAAGGGTCTCGACGTGCTTGCGCAGGCGTATAGAAAGGTGGCGGATTACCTTGGCGACAAGGTGACCCTCACGGTAATCGGCAATGGCGATTTCTCTGAATACGAGGAGCGCTACAGCAAGCTTCCAACAGCAACCGTTGTCAATCGCTGGATTGCAGATGAAGAGGTCGAAAGCGCGTTTACCGGTAAGAACCTTGTATGCATCTGCCCCTATGTCGATGCGACGCAATCTGGGGTTATCTTTATCGCGATGGACTATGGCGTTCCCGTTGTGGCAACGCGTACGGGCGGAATCGTCGAACAAATCGAAGACGGCATCACCGGCCTGCTCGTCGAGCCGGGCAATGCCGAAGAACTTGCCCGGGCAATGCGACGTCTTGCCCAAGACGAAGCGCTACGTGCCCGGATATCTGCGAATGAATTGCGTGTAATTAAAGAGTATGACTGGCGCAGCTCTGCGACAAAGCTCGTCAAAATATACAATGATGCTGCAAACAAATAGGCCAAGCGAAAGAAAGATACCCACACGGTGATATACAGCGCCTTTCTCGTAGCACTCATAGTGTTCTCATATCTCGAGGTGTTCCACCGCATCGCGTTGCCGCAGAAAAAGGTGATTATCGCGGTGTTCATCGCGCTTTGGGCAATCATCGCGTGCATAAGAACGGTTCCAGCGGCAGACTACGCGCAGTATAAGGAAACCTTTGACGTGATGGTCTCATCAGAGACGTTTGCCGACGTGCTGTTCCCCTCTGTGTACCTTTACGAGCCGCTATTCGACTTCCTGCTTCGAATCGTGAAATTCTGCATTCCCAGCTTTCCCGTCTTCATGTTGGTCGAATACCTGCTTTGCGCGGTGCTTATGTATAAGGCGATCATGTATTTTGGCTCATATGTGGCAGAGCATGGCAACGGAAATGGCTACGAACTCACTGCCTATTTCATTTTCTGGGGCCTGTACATGGCCGATATCTTTATTATTCGCTCGACTATCGCGCTGTGCATTTGCGTGCTCGCGTTTAAGTATATTCAGACCAAGCGGATCGTTCCTTTTATCGTCTGCGTTGTCGTGGCGGGGCTGTTCCATGTATCCGCATTCGTCTTTCTGGTCGCCTACCCTGTGTTTCACCTCAAGCTCAGCTTTACGCAAAAGATGCTTATAGCAGCAATACTCCTTTTTCTGTTCACGTTTGGCATCTGGCTCGTTGCAGCGCTGCTCTCTTCGTTTATGCCGACAAAGGTTGCAGAACGGATTTCAGGATACGTGCAGGGTGCTGCGGGCGATGAAATCGGCGGCGGTACGGGGATGTCGGCCTCGACTGTTCTGGTGTCGCTTGTAAAGGGCGCTGCAAATATTGGCGTCTTGATGGTTGTCTGCTACTTGGTGTACAGAAAAACCATGCATAAAGGGCCGGATATGGACGGCTTCATCAACAATTACGTGCTAGGCAGCGTAATCTATCTGGGCACGATGTTTCAGTCGTTCGCATTTGCCCGCATATCCATTTTCTTCAATATCGTGCAGATACCCATCTTGATGGCCTTTATGTCGTGCTATGGCGAGCGAAGGCAGCGGCAACTTGCATGGGCGTTTCTGGTGGCATACATCTCGGCGCGTTTCATCGTGAATCTCTGGGTTGACAGTTCGATGTGCCTGCCGCTTACGACCATTTTTAATGGTACTTTGTAAGAACGTGCAACGCAGCAGGGAAGCAACGTATGAGAATTTTGCATATAACACCGCAGGCCCCATCGGATAAGGGCGGCGGCGATCTGGGCATCGCGCAGACGTTGCTCTCGATTTGTGATGGCAACGTCGTCGATTACGTGGGACCCAAAATCGAGGATATGAAATATGCGGCGTTGTACAACGAACGGCATTACCTTGAGCCATCGCACAATCTGCCCTTGCGAATTGTCGATACGTTGCAGGGCAATACGAATTCGCGTTACCGTGCATGGCTGTCTTTTGCCAAGTACTGTAATTTTTCCCAATACGATGCGGTCGTGCTCGACTTCACCAAACTCGATTATTGCCTGCCCTATCTTGCGCGCAACAAGGTCATCGTGCGCGTGCATAACGTGGAATATGACTTTGCCATGCGCTGGCACAGAAGCGAGAAAAGCCTGGAGAGCCTGATTACCTCTCGGCTGACGGGCAAGCGCGAACGGCGAGTTTTGGAACGTGCGGACGCCCTTGTGGTGCTTACCGAAGAAGACCGGAAACGCCTGCTGGAGATTTACGGGCGCGGGCTTGAAGATCGCATGACAATTATTCCGGTATGCATTGCCTCTGCGGGGACGCCTCCCGCGCGGGCAGATAATGGCGGCGTGCTCCAGCTGCTTGTTACCGGGTCTTTGTGGTTTGGGGCCAATTACCAGGGTGTCATGTGGCTTATGCAGCAGGTTTTGCCACGGCTGAATATT
>CAYSZR010000084.1:0-4715 GCA_964435565.1 uncultured Coriobacteriaceae bacterium | reverse complement strand
TGCTCTGCCTCAAGCAAGAACGTATCACGTCGCGCGGCGATATCAGCGCATATGACCGCGAGCCCGTGAAGCGTCATGCCCTTAAGGTAATCAGGCATAAGGCCGAGGAAACCCTCTTCGATTCCCGCCTGACGCGGATGCATCTTGGCTTCGTTTTCCATACGAGCACCCAAAGCCGCACCGGCGTTCTTGAACTGCTTGTAGGTCACGAGGCGCTCGACGAGGATATCGCAGGTCTGCTCAGGCGTCAGATCAGCAAACTCATCATCGAGCTCGATTGCGCCCAGGCTTTCTTGAGGAAGCAAGGACGCCGCTTTGATCTGCAATAACGTCGCCGCAACGACAAGAAAATCGCTTGCGATATCAAGATCGAGGTCCTTCATGCGCTCGACTTCGGCAAGATATTGATCGGTGATCTCTGCTATGGAAATGGCACCAATATCTATCTTTTGCCGCGAGACTAATCGTAGCAGCAGGTCAAACGGACCTTGATAGGCATCTATGCGAACGCGATACGACAAACGTGATACTCCTGAAATCTACGGAAGAACGGATATCTATTCTAGCGCAGTCAGAATCACTTGAGCGCGATGGCCGAGCCGGGAGTTATTCGGTAAAGCATATAGCCCGTTATCCAATCAGGTGTCACATCGTGCGCACATGAAGAAGACAGCTTGAGACCCTGTCCGCTATGGACGAGTATATATGCTATCCCGGCGTTTTCATCGTTGGTGCGCCCATTTGCCGCATATATATTGTCTCCCATGGTCGCATCGCTTTCTATGAGCAGCTTCTTTTGCGAACCATCGTCGTCTTCGAGCACGCTCTTGAAATCCTTCAGCTGAATATAGCTGCAATTAAGCCTGCTGTTATCGATATAGACATCCATCTGATTGTTCATGGCAGACGACTCGTCGTCGTAGACGATGAGCACCTGATCACCTTGCGGCAAGGTATCGATCACGTTTTCCATCATGCACGTTTCATTGACCGACGATTCGCTGACCTTATACACAGACGTGTTGTACTGGTACATGCCAAGGGTATTCGCGATCATGGCGATGGCGATGCACGTAAGCACTGCGACTCCCCCACCCACGCGCTGTCTTCCCATAAGCAGCAACATGCCCGCCACAAGATAGACGGATACGACGATGCGTGCCATCCAGATTCCGGGGTTGATCTCAAGCCAGGTGCCTTTATATATGCTATCGGTCGCAAGCGTGCCAGAAACGTCGAAGTTCGGATCAACCGGAAGTGCACCACATGCCTCTTTCACAAGACGAAGCACATGAAATTGCGCATAATCGAAGCCCTGCGAGTAATCTCCCGATCCGAACATGAACACGACAAGGAGCATAACGGCCACGGTTGATGTCAACGCAACGGTTATCATGGCGGGATTGCGCATAATGGCAACACCATCGCGCCTGGCCACCTGTTTTACGGTCAAAAACAGCAAAGGCAGCATAATAGGTGCCGCATAGCGTAAATGGGGGCGTATGCCCGTATGGCCCACGTCTTCGCGTATGGATATCGTATAGACAACGGCAAGCAGGATGAAGGCACACGAGAGCAGACAGAACAGATAGAGTTCACGGTCCCTGCGCGTAAGCCTCCTCCATGTAAGAGCAGGCAAAATCAGCGGGAAGAACGCAAAGGCTATTGCATAGTGCATGAAATCCATGCAAAGCGCGTACAACGCAAAGAACAATGTGTAGGGATTTGCCAAGACACGCGGGTCGGTCTGGTTGTAGGAATTGAGCAACCCGGAAAACAGCGTGAGCTTGAGAACGATAAAAGGAATGGCAAGACCGGCGATAAAAAAGCCAAGCGAAAGACAGCAGATACGCCGATGGCCTTGATCGCGGGCGATTTGAACGATCAGCATGATCAGGAACGCGAGTGCAAAGCCAAGCGCAACCTCTTTTGCAAGGTAGGCAAGATAACACAGCAAGCCAGACCCCAGTGACCAGGCCATCTTCGAGCGTCCCTGCTTTTCAAGGGCGACCAGACAGACAGCGATCAGCCAGAGCGCGAGCGGCAGATAAGCACTTTCACTCAAGAATGTCATCGAATAGCACATGTCCGGAACGATTAGCGTGAAAAGCAGGCAGACGATCACGGGCGCCTTGCTCGAAAACAGGCGGCGGGCCAGGATGAGCGCCGGGAAAAGAGCCGATGAAACGTAAATACAATTGAGAATCGTAATGGCTCTAACACGCGTATGCGGGTCGTCGAATAGATATGCCGGAAGTATGGAAAGCGGATAGAGGATTTTCTGGAAGCTGCTCAGGCCGCCACGTTGAATCAGCTGCCCGTCGTTGAGCAAGCTCGAAGCCAAGCTTAGGTAACGCACTTCGTCGGGAAGCACCCCGACGCCCTTGGGATAATCGGCGATGATGATACGCACGATGCACGAAACGATGAAAAGCCCGACCGTCACGAGCGCAAGGATAAGCACATCGTGGTTTTTTCGCATGTCTATCATAGAGGTAGCCATGTTATCAAATAGGCAACATGAAGTTGGAAAGATTGCCGGCCGTCGCATTGAGATAGATACCGATGATATCGACGTTGGTGAAGTATGGAATCACGAGTATGAGCAAGAGCAGCACGAACATCGAGTAGCGCTGTATCTTGTAATAGGTTCTTAACGCGTTGTCACTCAAAAAGACGGCAATGATCGAACTGCCATCAAGCGGCGGCAACGGAATAAGGTTAAAGAACGCAAGAAAGAGATTGACCTTGCAAAAATAAACGCCGAAATACCAAACGTACAAGCCGATTTCAGGAACCTGCCCGATATATCGATACAGATAGATGCCACCCCAGGCAACGGCAACGCCGATAAGGCTCATAAGCAGATTTGAGGCCGGGCCTGCAAGACCGACGATAAGTTCCCCTTGGCGAATATCCTTGAAGTTGCGCGGATTGTACGGGACGGGTTTTGCATAGCCGAACATCATACCCACACCGCCCCCGAGCACTGACATCGCGATCAGGCATGCGGGCAAGATGACGGTACCGAACTTGTCGACATGCGCCACGGGATTGAGCGTCAGGCGACCGGCATTCTTCGCTGTTGGGTCACCGAGCTTGTAGGCTGCATACCCATGAGCGCATTCATGCAGGACGATAGCAGGAATGAAGGCAACGACCATGATGGCGATCTGGATGATCTGTGTTGTGAGACCACTGCTTATCATTGTTCTTCTCCAACTTGACCGAGCTCTTCTTCGATCTTTGCACTCAGTTCAAGCCATTCGGCTTCATCTGAGGCCATACGCGCTTTCAACTCATTATATTCCGTCATGGCCTTTTCGAAACGTTCCTGATCGGCATATAGCGATTCGTCTGCCATCATCGTCACAAGTTCTTCATGACGAGCGCCGTCGGCTTCCATGCGCGCCTCGAGTTTGACGACACGCGCCTTTTCGTTTTTAAGTTTGCGGTATACACGGTTGCGCGCTTCGGCTTCCGCACGCTTGCGTTCCTTTGACTTAGGGGCAGAGCCCTTCACGTTAACCGGTACCGTACGTCGAAGCTTCTGGTTCGCGCGTGCATCGTCTTTCGTATCCATCGTCGTATCGCGCTGCGAAAGCTTGGGGTTTTTCGTCTCAGGCAAAGCAGAGACTACGTTTCCGTTGATGTCGACCTGCCCTGATTTGTACAAGAAATAGTCGTAGTCGCCTTGGTAATCGGTCACATTGCCGCCATCGATATAGATGATGCGGTTGGCAAACGACCTGATAAGATGGCGGTCATGGCTGATGAGCACGACCGTCCCCGCAAACGCCCCGAGTGCCTGCTCGAGAATGTCGACGCTGGGAATATCGAGATGGTTAGTCGGCTCGTCCAAACAGAGAAGCGGCGTAGGAGAAACAAGCGTCTTGGCAAGGGCGAGGCGCGCCTTTTCTCCACCGGAAAGCACGCTGACCTTCTTGTCCACGTCATCACCCGTGAAAAGAAACGCACCCAGAAGCGATCTGACCTGCGTTTGCGTCCAGCCAGGAGCGGCCTGGTCCAGTTCCGCGAACACCGTGTTGCGCACGTTGAGTTCTTCGAGCTGATGCTGCGCAAAATATGAAAGCTCGACATGGGTGCCATACGTAATCGATCCGGCATCGGGAAGAAGCGCACCGGCTATCATCTTGAGCAAGGTCGATTTGCCAGAGCCGTTCGGGCCCACGAGCGCGACCTTGTCGCCCCGCCATAAATCAAGGTCGAGATGATCGTAGACCTGCTTATCTCCAAATGATTTCGAAAGGCCCTCCAAATGCACGACGTTATCGCCCGTTCGGGCAGGCTGCGGAAATGAAAATTTGACCTTCTTCTTTTCATCGGGAATCTCAATGCGCACGATCTTCTCGAGTTTCTTCACCCGGTCTTGAACCTGCTTGGCTTTTGTCGCCTTGTACCGAAACTTCTCGATGAAGGTCTCCATAGCGGCGATTTCGCGATCCTGCGCCTCTTTCATGGCCACCAATTGGATACGGCGGTCGGCGCGTTGCCGCATATACGCATCATAATTACCCGTATAAAGGTCGACAGCACCATTAGCGATTTCGGCGACATGGTCGACCATGGCATTCATAAACGCACGGTCATGGCTTACCACCAAGACCGCGCCGCGATAGCTTTTCAAGAAGTTCTCGAGCCAACGCACGCTCTCGAGATCGAGATGGTTCGTCGGTTCGTCGAGCAGCAATATC
>CAYSZR010000083.1:0-4855 GCA_964435565.1 uncultured Coriobacteriaceae bacterium | reverse complement strand
GATGGAACGGGTGAGCGATGCACGCGAGGGCAAGGCGATTCTCATTATCGATATTGCTCTGCCACGCAATATCGACCCCGATTGCGTTCAGGCAGAGGGCGTGTATTGTCATGACCTTGACGATTTGGGTGCGATTATCGACGAGCATCGTCATGAGCGCGAGATCGAGGCAGCGAAAGCCGAAGAGCTCGTCCAACGCGAAGTTGCGAGCTTTCTGCTCTGGCTGCAAGAGCGCCAAGTCGTTCCAACTATCAAGGCTATTTACCAAAAAGCCGATACCGTGTGCGATCGAGAGGTATCGCATGCCGTGCGTGAACTGGCGAAGGTTCAAGGACGTGCTGTAAGTGCAGAAGAGCAGGCGGTGCTCGAAGCGCTGGCGGCATCTGTATCGAAGAAGATTCTTCATGGTCCGGTCATACGCATGCGTAAGCAGGCGGCTAATCCGGATGCCTACATCTATACTGAATCTGCACGCTTCCTCTTTGGTCTCGATAGCAACCCGCTGGGACTTCCTTGCGGGCATCGTGTCGACCATTGCGCAATGAACGCTGGACATACGTGTTCGGTCGCGGTGGCGGGATCGTGTCCCTTCGGTCGTGTTGTCAAGAAGGACGAGGTAGATGCATGAACGGTAGGGAAAGGCGCCTGTTTCGTATAGGCACTCGTGGAAGCAAGCTTGCGTTATGGCAGGCGAATCATGTTGCCGATAGATTGCGATGCGCATATCCCGCTATCGATACAGAGATTTGCATCATACATACGACCGGCGACAAAATCCTGGACACCGCGCTTTCCAAGATTGGCGACAAGGGCCTGTTCACCAAAGAGCTCGAGCGCGCGCTTGTGGATGAGGAAGTCGATTGCTGCGTGCATTCGATGAAAGATATGCCAACCGCACTGCCTGCCGGTCTTGTGCTCGCCGCGACGCTCGAACGCGCCGATGTGCGTGACGCTTTGGTCGCTTCAACAGGCACGACGCTTGAAACGCTGCCTCAGGGGGCGACGGTGGGGACGGGGAGCCTGCGCAGACGTGCGCAGCTGCGCAGTGTGCGTTCCGATTTGGACTATCGCGAGCTGCGTGGAAATCTGGATACGCGTATCGCCAAGGTTGAAAGCGGAGAGTTAGATGCGGTGGTGCTTGCCGCTGCTGGTATCGATCGGATGGGATGGACGTCAAAGATCGTCGAGCGCATTTCCGCCGATACGATTATTCCTGCTGTGGGTCAAGGTGCCATTGGCATCGAGATCCGCGATGAGGACGCCTTCGCGCACGAATTGTGCAGCGCCGTGTGTGATGATGCGACGTTTGCCTGCGTTGCAGCTGAGCGTCATGTAATGCGCGTGCTCGAGGGTGGGTGTCAAGTGCCCATCGGGGCTTGGGCACGTTTTGACGACGACGGGATAGTCATTGACGCGATGGTTGCGGCACTCGATGGTAGCCGCAAGATATCTGCGCATGCAAAAGGGGAAGACGCGGCGCAGCGTGCGGTCGATGATCTGCTTGCACAAGGGGCAGAAGAGATACTCGCGGAATTGCGAGAAAGCTGATAATTTGCAATCAAAGGCTACCTTTAATTGCAAATCGATGAGCGGGGGAAAGCGTATATGGCTGGCAAGGCATATCTTATAGGGGCAGGACCAGGTGATGCAGGTCTAATCACCGTGCGAGGTGCTCGGGCATTGCAAACCGCCGATGTGGTTATCTTTGACTATCTGTCCAATCAGGAACTCCTCTCGTATGCACGAGAAGACGCTAAGTTCATCTTTGTGGGCAAAAAGGGATTTGCCAAGCACATTACGCAAGAAGAGATAAACGAACTGCTGGTTGACGAGGCACGAGACGCCGTTGTGGCGCGTCTGAAAGGCGGCGATCCGTTTGTGTTCGGTCGCGGAGGCGAAGAAGCGCTTGCCTTGGCAGCTGCCGGCATTGAGTTCGAGGTTATTCCGGGCGTGACGAGTGGTATTGCAGCTCCGGCTGCGGCGGGCATACCCGTTACGCATCGTGGCGTTTCGACATCTGTGGCGTTTGTCACGGGAAACGAGGATCCCACTAAGCTGGAGACTGATATCGACTGGAATGGGATTGCGCACGGCGCGCAGACGCTCTGCTTCTATATGGGCATTCGAAATCTCGATCGCATCACGTCGAAGCTCATCGAGGCTGGTAAGGCACCTGATACGCCTGTCGCGCTTGTGCGCTGGGGGACGTTGCCCCAACAAGAGGTGCTTACGGGGACCCTCGCCGATATAGCGCGGCGTGCACAGGAGGCGAATTTCCAGGCCCCGGCGATTATCGTTGTAGGCGAGGTGGTTGAGCTGCGCGAACAATTACGGCGCGATGATACGCTGCCGCTTGCAGGGCATACGATCGCCGTTACCAGAAGCCGCACGCAGGCAAGTGTGCTCGTTGAAAAGCTCCGCGAGCTTGGAGCGCAGGTTATCGAGTGTCCGACGATCGAAATCGAGCCGCTTGACGATTATGGCGTGGCAGATGCTGCGATTGCCCAGATTGCCGTAGGGTCATATGACTGGCTTGTGCTGACAAGCGTCAACGGGGTCGAGCATTTCTTCGCCCGGCTTGACGCATGCGGGCTCGATACCCGTGCGCTGGCCGATGTCAGCATAGCGGCCATTGGATCGGCGACGCAGGCCGCTTTGGCTGAACATGGTATCAAGGCAGATCTTGTCCCAGGGGAATATCGGGCCGAAGCCATCGCAGACGAATTGATCGAACAAGGTGTGGGCGAAGGTGCGCATGTGCTCATCGCGCGGGCCCAGGTTGCACGCGAGATGCTGCCTGAAGCGCTCGCCGATGCCGGAGCGCGTGTCGATGTGGTTGCGCTTTATCGGACGGTGCCTGCAAGCGGGCATGCCGTGCAACGGGCACTCGACGCGATCGGGGCAGGCGAGGTCGATTCCATTACCTTTACATCCACATCCACGGTCAGGAATTTCGTGAAGCTGATGGGGGATGATGCTGCTGCGGTTGAAACGCTCGCTCGACTGCGTTGCTACTCGATTGGCCCCATCACCACCGCCGCTCTTGAGGAATATGGCGCCCATGCGCATGCCGAAGCAAATCCGTATACAATACCGGTCCTTGTCGATACCATTCTTTTAACAGCAGCTCACGAACGGTGAGAGCATTTGCAATCAAGGGCTACCTTTGATTGCAAATGGATTTTGGCTGGGGGATGAAAGAGGCGGCAAAAGCCGCGATAACGAGCCAGATTACCGAATTGAACGGGAAGCATAAGAGCAGCAGCGTTGCGGCGAGCACGGGCTTCCTAAGTTTTGCTCCCATGAAAGCGCCGCAGGTGCATGCTGTGCAGAACACGGGGTCGATACCTGCGAATCCAGCGATACCGAGTCCGAGGGCGACTCCGGAAAAGATGCAGGGAAAGATTTCGCCGCCACGCCAGCCCATTTCGATACACAACGGTGTCATCGCGACCTTGGTTACAGCGGTGATGATGAGGATTCCCGCAGGGATTGTCTGCCAGATTTCGAATATCTCACGTGACTGCTCTTCGCCAGAAAACAGCACATAGGGAAAGAGCATGCCAAGCACGCCAAGGGCCACGCCTGCGATAAGTCCCATTGCGATATCATGACCTTTGAGTTTTCTTCCTAGTGACGCAGCTCCTAGATTCGCCCCACCGAATGCGAGCGCAAGCAGATAGCCTGCGGCAATGCAGACAAAAATCCACACGGCATCATAAAGTGGCATCTCTATTGAGGCGAAGCGTGGAAGACCGCCTGCGCTTCCCAACACAAGCGATACGAGCCATATGCCGCCAAACGCTCCGGCAGCAGCGATGCCATAGAGGATGACTTTGACGATGCGACGATAGGTGAAGCGCTGTTCGTCGGGAGAGCTTCCTGGCAGATTTTCTGTTGCAGCCACAAGTCCGGCAAAAGGCGCGCCGAACACTGCACAAATAGTTGCGGATACGGTTACATCGGCAAGCGATCTGACACGCAGGCCCGCGCGCCGCAAGCTCGCGCTGATGCCCGTAGCTCCGCTGGCGATGAATCCCGTGAGACCTGCTTCGGGACCGACCGATCCGCCAAAGGCAAGGGGCAGCAAGAACGCGACGATGCCTGCGGGCACGTTTTTCACGTGATAGACGCCCTCGCGTTTGACCTGCGCCATTACCTGCGTAAGTGGTTCGGGCGCGGCATTGAAGTGCCTGTTCCATAGACCAATCGCTACGCCGCCTGTCGGGCAGATGGCAAGCGGCAACCACCAGACATCCGTGTTACGCGGCAACACGCTCCAGACTAAATGAATCCCGAGATTCATCATCTGAAGCATAATCTGGACGAATAACCCGATAAAGACGCCCATGATCAGGGAGATAAACAGAATCGCCAGAATCGCGATAAACCGGGGCATCCCATGCAGGACCTCGCCATAATCGCCGATGAGCGTCTTTTCTTCACTCATTAAGGTTCCTGGTGTCGAGTTTCCTGACCTTTTGCGAAAGATCGGCAAGTTCGTCTTTGGAAAGCGTATCGAGATGTTCGAGCTTGTCGAGAAAGAGCGCGAGGCTTTTGTTGCGGCGCGCTTTCATCGATTCGGTGGTGAAATTGACTACCGCTGCGGTGATAACCGCAAGAAAGAAGATGCTTACGATGGAAAGGACAACCGATACGATGCGGGCAGGGATGGAAGCGATGGTGATATCGCCGAATCCGATGGTTGTCACGACCTGGAAGCAAAACCACAAGGCGTCGTTTATGCTTGTGACATTGGGGTCGAGAAGCCATACAAGCAGCGCGCATACGATAAATGCGATGAGAAACACCAGACAGGCATGTCCAAATCCCGAATCCTTGATAACGGTGCGCA
>CAYSZR010000082.1:2619-5011 GCA_964435565.1 uncultured Coriobacteriaceae bacterium | reverse complement strand
CGCTCCCGGATACGCGACCGAGACACTCTTGCTACGAAAATATCCGAAAGCGCCGTATAGATCTTCCAGGGCGTCGATCACATTCTTGCCCATCGCCTTGTAATGACGAAACATCTGGCAGACGAGCATGCCGATGCCAATCGCATCATTGTCACGCACATAACTGCCGGCAAGGTACCCGCAGCTTTCCTCGAAACCGAAAATAAAGCGGTCGACTTGATCTTGGGACTCCAGATTCCCAATCTGCTCGCCAACGTATTTGAAGCCCGCAAGCGTGCGGCGCAGCTCAAAGCCATAGCGCTTCGCCAGCGCATCGGCCATCGCGCTTGACACGATGGTCGTCACGACAACCTTATCCTTCAGGCTCTCGCCGCGCGCGATTCGCATGCGGCAAAGATAATCGAGCAGCAAGACCCCTAGCTCGTTGCCACTCACTTGCTGGAAAAAACCACCCGATCGCGGTGCCGCGACGCTTATGCGATCGGCCGACGGGTCTGTTGCAATCAGCAGATCAGGACTCGTGCGATGGCAGATGTTAAGACCACGCTCAAGCGCTGTTGCCGCTGCAGGGTCAGGGTCTGAGCAGGTAGGGAAATGTCCGTCGGGATCAGCTTGTTCGGGCACGATGCGCACTTCATCGACGCCAATAAGGCTTGAGATGCGCCGGAAACATTCGATGCCCGTGCCGTTCAGCGGCGTGTACACAACCGAAAGCGGAACGTCGCTGTTGGCCTTCAGCTCTTCAATCGAGCTTGCAGCGACAGCATCCAGATACGAGTCGAGCAGCTGTTCGCTCACCCAGCTGATGCTTCCATCGGCAACGGCGTCGAAGAAATCGGCACGCTGCACGTCATCGAAGATGTCGATCCCGCTGATGACTTGCTCGATTTCGTTGGCAGTCTGCGCCGCAATCTGGCAGCCATCCGCACCATAAACCTTGTATCCGTTATATTCGGCAGGGTTATGACCTGCAGTGATACAGATTCCCGCGCTGCAACCAAGTTCGCGGACGGCAAAGGAGAGCACCGGCGTGGGCTCGATGCGCAAGAAGAGCTGCACCTTGATGCCGTTGGCCGCGAGCACGCTTGCCGCCGCACGGACGAGCTGCTCGCCGTTGATGCGCGAATCACGCGCGATGACGACGCTCGGGGATTCGACGCGCGCCTTGAGGAAGTCGGCCAGGCCCTGCGTCGCGCGTGCGACCGTGTACACGTTCATGCGGTTGGGGCCGACGCCGATAATGCCGCGCATTCCGCCGGTGCCAAATTTGAGGTCAGTGAAAAAGGCATCGATACGAGCAGCGTCATCGTCCTTCAACGCCGCGAGTTCTTCGTATGGGCAGTATTCCGCCAGCTTGAGCCAGCGATCATACTGAGCCTCAATAGCTGCATCTTCCATCAGGCTTCCCCTTCCGCAAATCTTTTGCAATTAAAGGCTACCTTTAATTGCAAATCGTTGTCAGTGCAGTTCAACGATACTATTTTGATCCTTGAAGATGCAATTGGCAGGGACAAATCCGCGTACGCGCGAAAGCGGATAGACACGCGAATGCGCGCCAATCACGCTGCCGGGATTCATCACGCTGTTGCACCCGACCTCGACCCAATCGCCCAGCATCGCGCCAAACTTGCGCAGCCCGGTCTCGATGACCTCGCCACCGGCGCCCTTCACCACGACGTTGGTGCGATCGCTCTTCAGATTAGACGTGATTGCACCCGCGCCCAGGTGGGCATGAAAGCCCAGAATCGAGTCGCCGACGTAGTTGTAGTGCGGAACCTCGGCCTTGTCGAAGATGATGACGTTCTTGAGCTCGGCAGAATTGCCCGCAACCGCTCCCTTGCCCAAAATCGCCGGTCCGCGCATGAACGCGCAATGACGCACCTGCGCTTCGTGATCGATGATGATCGCATCGCCCAGATAGGCCGAATCGAACACCGTCGCATCCTTCGCAATCCAGACGCCTTCTTTTACCTGCTCGTATTCGCTTGCAGGCAGCGTCGGCCCCAGCTCGAGGATGTAGTTCTTGATCCCCGCGAGAGCTTCCCACGGATACTCGAACTTGGCCAGATAGTCAGCCGCGATCGTATTCGACAGGTCGTACAGATCCGCAATCTTCGCCTTCATGCGTGCCCCTTACTCTACGATATGGCCACTCGCCGCCATTGCAGCGATGATGTCATCGACATGCTTCTCGCACACGGCAGCATCCGGCGCCTCGGCCATCACGCGCACTACCGGCTCGGTGCCGCTTGGGCGCACCAGCACGCGGCCCGTATCGCCGAGTGCGGCGCCCGCAGCCTCGATTGCCGCCACCACGGCGGCGTCTTGCATCGCGCCTTCTTTACTGTCTACGCGCACGTTCTTCAAAACCTGCGGATACATCGCGCAATCC
>CAYSZR010000082.1:0-2609 GCA_964435565.1 uncultured Coriobacteriaceae bacterium | reverse complement strand
AGCTCGCTCAGCTTCTTGCCGGTCTCGAGCATCACCTGCATCACCATGAGCGCGGTCAGGATACCATCGCCAGTACGCGCATATTCACCGAAGATGATATGGCCCGACTGTTCGCCGCCCAGCACATGGCCGTTGGCGCTCATGTTTTCCCAGACGTACTTGTCGCCCACCTTCGTCTTCTCATAGCCAATGCCCTTGGCGTCGAGCGCCTTGTACAGGCCGAAGTTGCTCATGATGGTCGTGACCACAGTATTGTTCTTGAGATGACCCTTTTCGTGCAGAGCAACAGCCGTCAGGTACATGATCTGATCGCCGTTCACCTCGTCGCCGTTTTCATCAACGGCCAAACAACGGTCAGCGTCGCCGTCGAAGGCAAAGCCAACGTCAAGGCCATTGTTGCGCACGTATTCGCGCAACGACCCGATATGCGTGGACCCGCAATCGACGTTGATGTTCAGCCCGTTGGGAGCGTAATGAATGACGTGCGTCTCAGCGCCCAACGCCTCGAAGACGCGCTTGGCCAGCATGTACGAGCCCCCGTTTGCGCAGTCCAACGCCACGCGTCGGTTAAACGAGCGCTGCTCGGGGCAGCTGATCAGATAGCCAGCGTAGCGTTCGCGGCACATGCTGTAGTCCTTGGTGATGCCAATCGCGTCGCCCATCGCGTACGGAATCGCATCCGACGTCTGATCAAGCGCGTCTTCGATCTGCGCTATCGTTGCCTCGTCAAGCTTTTCGCCGTCAGCTGAAAGCACCTTGATGCCGTTGTCCTGGTACGGATTGTGGCTCGCGGAAATCATCACGCCAAAGCGAAAATCCTCCGTGCGCGTGATATACGCAACGCTTGGCGTGGTAGTCACATACATCATGTACGCGTCGACGCCGCTTGCCGTGATGCCGGCCGAAAGCGCCGATTCAAGCGTGTAGCCGCTACGGCGCGTGTCCTTGCCGATCAGGATGCGCGGGCGACCATGCTGATGCTGCTCCTCTTCATTTTGAAGGGCCAGCGAGCCCAAAATGCGCCCAATCTTATACGCATGCTTTGCGGTCAGCTCTCTGCCCGCCTCGCCGCGAAATCCATCCGTGCCAAAATAACGTCCCATGGGGGTCCTTTCCATACAAGCAACCCGGCCACACGGAGACTCCGTATGGCCGGGTTAAACAGTTACATGCGCTACAGTTTGGCCGCAGCGGCTTGATCGACGTACAGCTCGCAATTGGGGTGCAGCTGCAGAACGCTTGCCGGGCAATCGGCCGTGACCGGGCCGTTCACCGTCGCAGCGACCGCATCGGCCTTGTTTTCGCCCAACGCGATCATCATGATGCCGCGCGCGTTCATGACGGTCTTGATGCCCATCGTGGCCGCCTGCGTGGGGACCGCGTCAAGCGACTCAAAGAAACGCTTGTTGGCCTCGCGGGTGGACTCGGTCAGCGTGACCACGTGCGTGAGCGACTCGAGCGGCGTGCCGGGCTCATTGAAGCCAATATGGCCGTTGATTCCGATGCCCAATAGCTGCAGCTCAACGCCGCCTTCCATGGCGATGGCGCTGTCATAGCCGGCCAGGGTCTCATCAGACGTGTCCAAGCCGCTGGGCACGTGTGTGCGCGCCAAGTCGATGTCGATGTGGTTGAAGAGATTGCTCTCCATAAAATACCGATAAGACTGCGGATGCGTGGGCTCAAGACCGACATATTCGTCCAGGTTAAACGTGGTGACGTCCTTAAACGAAATCTCGCCCGCCTCGTAAAGACGCACGAGTTCTGCGTACAGGTCAAGCGGGGTGGAGCCCGTCGCAAAGCCGAGCACCGCGTCCGGCTGCTCCTTGAGAATCGCTTGATAGCGCTGAGCCGCCTTCTTCGCAATCATCTCGGGAGTGTCGACGATAATCTTCATGTGTTCCTTCTTCCGCTGATTGTGCACTATTGCCGCGTGGAATTATACCGCCCCGCAAATGACATGCAGACACCAGAATGCAATTTCCATGTTTCGCCCGTGAGCCGTTACGAATCGAGGGCAATTAGCGCAATCTTGCGGGGCGTTCCGCTATCATGGATGGTATCTTCGGGAAAGGAAGAAACCATGCCTACAGCTACGCAGGAAACCCGCCCGTATGTATCATGGGAGCAGATCGGCAGCTTCATGACCGATGCTTTCGAGGCCGCCGGCGTCCCGCATGACGAGGCCGTCATCTGCACGGACGTACTGATGGAGGCCGACCGCCGCGGCATCGAAAGCCACGGCGTCAACCGCTTCAAACCTATCTACATCGATCGCATCAAGCGCGGCACGCTGCTACCGGTCACCAACCTCGAAATCGTCAAAGAGACTCCCACGACACTGGTCATGGATGCGCACGACGGCATGGGCATGGTCGCGAGCTATAAGATGATGCAGGCGCTTGTGAAGAAGGCAAAGCAATACGGCATGGCGGGCGGCGCCATCCGCAACTCCACGCATTATGGCATCGCCGGATACTGGACCACCATGGCAAGCGACGAAGGGCTGGTGGGCATTACCGGCACCAACGCACGGCCGTCCATCGCGCCGACCTTCGGCGTCGAGAACATGATGGGCACCAACCCACTTACTATCTCGTTGCCCGCGGACG
>CAYSZR010000081.1:0-5120 GCA_964435565.1 uncultured Coriobacteriaceae bacterium | reverse complement strand
GGTTGCGGCATAGGGACTAACATTGAGGTTGGTACTGAAAACGGGGGCAGGGCAAACTGTTATTCCCACTCGATAGCGATATTTGATGATGTGGGTGACTAGGGTTTATCCAGTGAGCACTAGTTGGCCCCAGTTCACCCAGTTAGTGCATAGTTGGTACTCAATTTGTACTCAGTAGCATTTTTTCGAAGCTACAGCTGCATGTACCGTGGGGTTTCAAGATCCTCGATCTCGTAGGAGCCGTCATTGAGTTCCTCAAGACGATTACGCAGTTTTGCAAGCAGGCCGAGCATCTTATCCTTATCAGCCTTCTCTTGCTTTTCATTGAACCAACAGGCTTGACCGTGTGAGTCAAATTCGTAATAGGAGTCGTACAGGTCTTGTATTTCATAGTTGAGCTGGCGGAGTGTTTCGTCGTTGTCAACAACCTCAATGCCAGTCTCCGGCTTGCCCGTCTCAGGGTCGCTGGTCCAGATTGGACCTTGCAGGTAATCAAGCATTATTTTGATTTTCTTCATTTACGACAATCCCTTCGGCAATCTTTAATGCACCCGATTCGAGGCCCATCAAGGGCCAGTCAACCAACTCGATTTTTAATCCTGGCTGCATTGATAGCGATAGCTCGTTGTCAATCTTGATAATGAGCTGTAGCAATAACTGGATAGCACGATAGTAGTTTGCAATATGAGGTTTACCGTTAGGATCCTCTTCTAAATCATGGCCATGCGCATACTCATTTCTCAGGGCTAGCGCGTTGCTGAAATCCTTGTCGTGATAAAAGTAGCTGAAGTAATCCGATTCCTGTGGAGCAAGCAGGGCCGAACAAAATCTAAAGTAGCCATCCTTAACAAGCTCATTTAAAAGGTACTTGCTTTCTTCGGATTCGTAAGGATAAACAAAGCAGCCATTTTTCCGAATTCTCCATGTGTATTCAAGTTTCTTCGTTGGAAGCAGGTCTCCATTGTTTTGCTCGATGAGCAAGTCGTGCTCAATGAGTCAGTCCAACCTTTCGTTTTCAAACTCGGGGCAATCACTTCTGTTTACGGGACCTTCTGTGAGTCTATTGAAGAAGCAGGAGTGACTGTCTTTGGTGTTTGGATTGTACGAGAGCATGCATTGATTAGAGAACAGTGACCAAGTGGCAATCTCGTACTCTTCACCATTAGGAACTACATACTTGTTCTCTATCCTTGAGCGAAGCGATCTGAAGCCGCGAAACTTCTCATGCTTAAAAGCACCTTTATCGATTTCTCCAAGCCTTATAAGCAATGAATATGCTTTGAGAACGCGTTCTACCTCGGAGAATGCATCCTTACATTTCGCGTAATAGGTTCCTTCATGGGGCATATCGACCCGAAACCCAGTAATTCCATATTCCGATTCCACATATTCATTGAAATACCACTCGATAACAGATTCGAGTTCAATACCAATCCTTTTTAGGGTGTCGTAGTAACCAGCGATAATCCCTTGCGTTCGCATGTCTTCCATATTGAAGCCTATGCTCGTCTTGTATCCGTCTCTGACGTTTAAGGTAATTGCATCTAGAATAGTGCTATGAGAATTGTCGGGCTTTGCTCCTGAAAGAAGGCCGTTATAATCCGCTAGTCCAAATATGAAAATCAGATTGTTGAGCAGCGTCGCGTAATCCGAGTAGGTCTGAATCCATTTAGTGCCGTACTTATGAATCGACACGTATCCTTGAACATCAAGAATCACGCATTCTTTTTGGTTCTCGCAAAACTGAATTTCAGTGCCATAATGCAGCCCTGCGTGCGGATTATCAAACAGCGACTCGTTAACTTGGGCAATCCTTTTCTCGGCGGCGCTTTTTACTTCTGGAAACAAGCCATGCCACCAATCATCTCGCCATCTGACAATGGCATCAAGATAGTTATTATTGGGATGGTCGCTTTCAATATAGGATTTGAAAATACTGTTTAAATCCTCCTGCGTAAGGGATTTCGGGAGCTTGATTGAGCTCTGGCGGATGGGCTTGACTGCCTTAGCTTGAATTATGATCTGCGCGGCCAGAACTGGGTTGTTGACTAGCGCGTTCCTAAGCTGGACATGATATCTTTCCACTAGTTTATCGTGCTCGAAAAAGAAGGACATACACGATGGGCTACCGTCAAGAAGGGTCATGATGTCGTCTTTGGCTATGTCAGAAAATAGGTTGTTATCAGCGATAAAGCCGATAAGGGCATCCTTGTAATTTAGGCAGACTTCTTCGTAGGTTGCCTTTATGCCGTACTTAAAAAGGTGATCCTTGACCACTTTGCAAGCGATTCCCCTTCCTGTTTTTGCGTTTGCAATCAAGGTTTGATAGGGGTCGGTTTGCTTTACTTCTTCAGAAAGGTAGTGCGTGAGTATTAATGAGCATTGATACAGCTTGATGGCATCGTTGACGGAAAGGTCATCAGCCGTTGGAGCCGATGAGAGTAACTCCTCGATTCTTTCTAGGTGGAACGATGCAGAGAAATCAGTCTCTGAATAATATTTAACTCTATGCTCTTCGTACTCTTCACTCATTGATTGCGCTTTCGAAAGTCGTTTATGGTGTTAACTCAGCGATAGCCTGTCTTGTTAGCAGCAAGCATTCCGGCCGCTTCTGTGATGGCTGCCGTTTCCTTCGTGTCTTCATTTAAGGTTCAATGATGACCAGAGCTTCACCCTCATGTTCAGTATTCAAATCTTGCGTAATGCCGTTCGGATTAACGAGTATTTCTTCGGGGTCGTATACAAAACAAACGATGTAGCGGCATTGGGGATGAACACGATATTTTTCGAGATCAATAATTAGCTGCTCTCCTAAATCTTTGTCTTTCATCGATTTTCGAGTCTTTTTTATCTCAATTACTAGTCCCTCATTGGGTAGAAGGAAGTCGGTTCTAGATGCTCCGCCGGCGTAGCTCGGAACATGTTCTTCAGCTCTCACGTCGTCGAAGAATAGTTTCAATAGAGACCCAAATAAATCCTGGACGTCGTATTCGTCCTGTATGGTTAGTGTTGGTCGGCTATCATGTCTGTTTCTGAGCGAGCGCGCTACTTTATGAAATCGCGTGCAAATGAGTTTTGCTAATTCAAGGGGTTCTTGCTTAGCTGCTTCATCATGCTTGGGCTGTATTACGTCTTGCTCGATAAGCTCTTTAATAGCTTTTAGAGACTCGAGTATTTGAGTGGCATTGCTGTAAGAGTTGTGATCCTTCTTCTCTATGTCTTCAATGAATCGCGAAACAGATTGACCGGGAAGCATGTCTAGAATCGAAAGGGTTTTCGATTTCCACGCCGCATATAGATCGGAGTCAACAGCAGGTGCCATAATGACGCCTTGAGCGGTCCATTTTGTTGCAACAACAACGTTTCCCTCTTCTATCAGGTTGCAAATTTGTTCGTATACCATTTCGTATTGTTCCTTACGCTTTCGGGGGTAGTTTCACGGTTCCGCCCCAAAGGCGGTCTGCCTTGCGAGCGGCATAGATTTCGTCGTCACTCTCGCAGTCGAATGTTGCGAGCCATTCTGCCAGCTCTCTTTGCCCGTTAGGCTCGGAGCTGATCGTAAGCTCTTCCAGCTTGTCGGTCATGCAGACGAACGCCCACTCGACCATGTTGCCCTGGGTGCGCAACCGGGGGCCAGCCTCGGCATCGTTCTCCGACGTCAGGTTCGCCGCCTTAGCCAAGGAGAACAGGTGATGCATCGCCTGGTTCGGACTGCCGAAGTAGTGCCTGCTAAGAGCGCATTCGGTAATGCCCAGTGCATCGCAGATGGCCTCCATCTGCTTCTCGCGCGGCAGGCGCTTTCCCTGCTCGTAGCTGCGCAGCGTGAACATGCTGATGCCAGCCTTCTCGGCCAGCTCCTCCTGCGTCATGCCGCTCAGGCGGCGGGCGTCCTTCAACGCCGCGGCGAAGTGGCTGCTTACCCACTCCTTCTCGGCATCGGGCTTCACCGGGTCGTACTCGGGGTAGATGTCGGGGAAGTCCGACTTCTTGAAGTGCCCGTGGAACTCGTCCTTCCAGAGCTCGTAGTCCTCACGGAAAGAATCCTCATGTTCGCACATGGCCTCGTAAGCCTTGGCCCATCGGCCGATGCCCTCGATGAAGAACTCGCTGGTAGGCGTGATGTAGGCGAAGTCGTCGTTGTAGCCGAACTCGAAGCCGTAGTGGCGGGCGATCTCGACCGCCATCAGGAACAACTCGGTGTGGCTTGCGTGGTCGTTGAACAATGCCAGTGCCTCGGGCATGACCTCGAGCGCCGTCGCAAGCCCACGGACCTGCTCGGGGTCGGGCACGCGCCGTGCCAGCTCGTAGTTGCGCACGGTGGACTCGTCGATGCCGGCGACCTTCGCAACCTCCTTCTGCGTCAGGCCGCGCTGCGCCCTGAGCCTTCTGAGCTTCTTCGCCAGGCGGTACTCCTGGCGGTCTTTCGGTAGGAACGGGTTCCTGAAAACCATCGCATCCTCGCTGTTCAACGCACTGTTCCGCCCATGCGGAAACTGAATACACCATGTAATACAGTTTCATTCTACATCAGCAGTGCGCAAATGTCTTGTAAAGCAGTGCGCAATTGTGCTACTGTGACAGTGCGCAAACGTACCACTAGAGAAGCTAAGGAGGTGAACACGATGAAGATGATAGATGCGAGGGAGATCTCCGAGCTGATGGGCGTCTCCATGGCGACCGCCTACAAGATCATCCGCCAGCTCAACGCAGACCTCAAGGCAAACGGCTGCCGGACCGTGCAGGGAAGGACTAGCAGAGAGTATTTCGAGAAGGCGTACTTCTCCATGCCGGCGAAGACCACGAAAGGAGGTGACTAGATGTCGGTGAGCAAAGAGAAGAACGGCACCTACACCGTCCAATGCTGGTACCGCGAGCGTCTGACGGGCGAGCGCCGCAAGAAGACGAAGCGCGAGTTTGCCCGCAAGGCCGATGCGACCCAGTGGGAGCGCGACTTCCTGATGAAGACCGCGGGTTCGCCAACCATGAAGTTCTCCGACTTCTTCCAGGTCTACAAGGCCGACGTCATGCCCAGGCTCAAGCTCAACACCTGGCGTACCAAAGAGTACTGAATCTGCCCCAATTCCGTTGACACTTTAACTTCCGTTTTGCACCATGTGTGC
>CAYSZR010000080.1:929-5244 GCA_964435565.1 uncultured Coriobacteriaceae bacterium | reverse complement strand
GGGCACGAGGCGACCATCGGCCGCATTGGCGATGACAAGGTGTTTTACCTGATGAGCCGCGGCATGAGCGAAGAAGAGGCGCGCACGATGATCGTTAACGGCTTTGCCGACCCCGTGAGCAAGGAGCTGCCGCTGGAATATGCGGTCGAGATGAACAATCTCATCAAGCTCGAGATGGAAGGGGCGATTGGGTAAATGACAACGCAGACTTTCAAAGGCGCAAGCGCGATGCCAGCTCCGACCTGGCATTTCCTGCGCATGAACGACGTGGATATAGAAATCCCCGCAGATCTTGCAATCACACACGATGCACAGATCGAAGGAGCCTTGACGGGCGGCGGCGCATTCGAAGAGGCTATGGATGCAGCACAGGTTGCCTATGATGCCGCCTTCGGTGACAAGCCGTTTCTTGCAAACTACGAAGACGAACAGGCAAACCGTCTGGGTGGGCTGGCCCTTTCGCGCTATCAGAAAAACGCAGATGCGGCTGAAGCCGCCAAGGATCTGCGTGCGACATACGAACAGGGTCTGGGACAAGAAGCAGGCGCATGGCTGCGTGATGTGGCCGGCGAGCCGCAGGCGATCGTGGCCGCCCAAGGCGAAACACGCGCTTGCTCGATCAAGATCGACGGCGTCGACGGACATGTGAACGCGACTGCCATCGACTTGGTAGCACAGGCGGGCGCCACGCTCGATGTCAACATCAGCGTCAACTCCCCCACCGCAGGCAGCGGCATAACAGGCAGCACCCTGCGTATCTTCGCAGCTGAAGGCGCACGCGTCACAGTGCGCCGCGTGCAGACACTCGACGATTCATGGACCGACCTTGACGACATGGGGCTCTTCCTCGCAGACAGCGCGACCATAGAGGTATATCAAACCGTGCTAGGTGCGGGCAAAACCTTTACCGGTCTTGCCGGTGACCTGCGCGGATACGCCTCAACCGCCAACGTCTACACCCATTACCTGGGTCATGGTCAACAACAGCTCGACTTCAACTATATATTGCGCCACCATGGTGCCAAAACAACATGCAAGCTGTACGCCAATGGGGTCTTAGCCGGCTCGAGCAGCAAGACGCTGCGCGGAACCATCGACCTTATTCGCGGTGGCAAGGGCGCCGTCGGTCAGGAAATCGACAACGTGTTGCTTGTCGACGAAGGCGTACGCAATAAGACGGTGCCAACCATTCTGTGCAACGAAGACGACGTCATGGGCACTCATGGTGCAACCATCGGTCATATCAAACCCGAGCAGCTCTTCTACCTGGCAAGCCGCGGCCTTTCGCAAGAACAGGCCGAAGGGATGTTCATCACCGCATCGCTTGAGGACGCATGGATCAATGCCGCCGACGAACCGACCAGGCAAGCTGTTGCCCGTTTGGGCAACACGTTGGTGGAAAACTTTGAGGAGGTCTACCTGTGAGTTCCATAGACATCGTGGCAAATCCCTATAAGAAGGATTTTCCGCTGCTTGATTCCATGCCCGACCTCGCATTTCTTGACAGCGCTGCCACCGCACAACGCCCTGCAACCGTGCTCGAAGCGCTCGATACCTTCTATAAGACCATGAACGCGAACCCCTTGCGCGGACTCTACGAACTTTCCCTGCAGGCAACCGAAGGCATCGACAACGCGCGCAAGCATATCGCCGAATTCATTGGTGCCGGCTCAGATGCCGCATGCGACGTGATCTTCAATCGCAACACAAGCGAGGCGCTCAATCTGGTTGCGCAGGCGTTCGCCCCAACGGTCCTCGAAGAAGGCGATGAGGTCTGCATCACCATCATGGAGCACCACAGCAACCTGATTCCCTGGCAGCAAGCGTGCAAGCTCTCCGGCGCGAAGCTCGTCTACCTTTATTGCGATGAGAGCGGCCGTATCTCCGAAGAAGAGATGCAAGCGAAGATCGGGCCGAAGACCAAGATCGTCGCCACCGGCCATGTCTCAAACGTACTCGGCGTCGTCAATCCCGTCGCGCGCATGGGCGAACTCGTGCATGCTCATGGCGGATATCTAGTCGTCGACGGTGCGCAATCGGTTCCGCATATGCAAATCGACGTGAACGCACTTGGCTGCGACTTCTTCGCTTTCAGCGGTCACAAAGTCTTTGGACCGTTTGGCGTGGGCGTTTTATGGGGCAAACACGAGCTTCTCGATGCGATGCCGCCGTTTCTGACCGGCGGGGAAATGATCGAATCCGTAAGCGAGCAAGCCGCCGTCTGGTCGCCCCTACCTGAAAAATTCGAAGCCGGCACACAGGACGCTGCAGGAATCTATGCAACTGATGCCGCACTTACCTATATGGAAAACGTCGGGTTTGCAGCCATGGAAGAGCGCGAATCTGCTCTCATGGAATACCTTGCAGCTGAAATGGGCAAGCTCAGCTTCATCGAAGTCGTGGGCCCAACAGACCCCGCGCTGCGACGTGGCGCCTTCAGCTTCAACGTCAAAAACGTGCACCCCCACGATGTTTCTGGCATCTTAAGCGGCGAAAACGTCGCTATTCGCGCAGGTCACCATTGTGCGCAACCATTGCTTTTGTTTATGGGAATGCATACCTGTTGCCGTGCGAGCATCGCGTTTTATAATGACGCACACGATATCGATAGGCTCGTGGAATCGCTCGAGCTGGTGGGGAGAATGTTCAATGCCGAATAGCAGGACCAGCAGCATCTATTCCGCTGCCCTGATGGACCATAACGCCCATCCCGATTACAAGTACGAACTCGAAGACGCAACGCACAGCCATGACGGCATCAACGCAAGCTGCGGCGATGAGATGACGTTGTATCTGCGCATCGACGATACGACCGATGTCATCGAAGAGGCGTCGTTCACAGGACATGGTTGCGCAATCTCGCAGGCAAGTGCCGATATGATGGCAGGTTTGCTTGAAGGCGAAACAATCGATGAGGCCAAGCGCTTGTCCGGCCTGTTCATCGGCATGATCCAGGGAAACGAGCTTTCCGAGGAAGACGAGGAAGACCTTGACGAAGCCGCCGAGCTGCAGTCGATCAGCCGTATGCCCGCACGTGTGAAGTGCGCAGAGCTGGCCTGGCGCACCCTCAACGGCATTTTGACCGAACGCGAGCGTAATCGCGCTTAACGCATCTGCTGCACCAACTAAAAAGGCCGCCCGCGCGCATCAAGCGCATGGACGGCCTTTCTTATCGGCTTATGCTATGCGCGGAGCTTGGCAGAGACATCATGCACCACACGCTCGGCGCGCGTGGTATATATTTCGACAAGACCATCTGCCTCTTCACAGAGCTCATTTGCCTTTTCGCTGTCTTCAAGAAGCGAAGCGTTCACATATATGTTCAATGCGGCGCCCTCGAGTGCAGCGCGGGCAAACGATGCGGCTACGCCAACATCGGTCTGCGCGAGCTTCGATCCAATCCCCTGCAAACGTTGCAGAATATCGATCAACTCACTGATTGTCTTCATGATCTTACGCTGCGGCTCACATGCTTCCAGCAAGATCGGCTGCATGGTATCTGTACGGTGCGGAGATTCTTTCGGAGTCGAGAACACGCCGAACAGCGGCGCAGTCGACTTCACATCTGCATCGTACAATTCAAGCAACTCGCAGCGCTTCCCATCGAGCATCTCACTCAAGATATCGATTTCCTGCTGAACTTCGGCATACTGGGGCTTTCCAGTCGTGATGGTACATACCTTCTGGCCAAGGGCGGCGGCCATCGCGCCCAATGCAGACGATGCGGCTCCACCTGCAGGTGTCGTCAACGTGGTCGCGAGCTCTTCGGTGAAATCAACAAAATCAAGTTTGCTATCCATATGCGCTCCTCGTCTTACCGTGTGGTTGCAGACATAGTAGCGCATTTCAGGCCGAGCAGCTCTTCCACCTCTAGGTTGGCATAGAGACCCCTGTGGCTGAATTCCGGCGATTGCGGTATTGTTTGCAGCTATGAATCGCGATGACGACATATATTTAGACTATGCTGCAGCAACGCCTCTAGACGAACGTGTGCTCGCAGCCATGCTCCCCTATTTTACAGAGCAATTTGCCAATCCTTCGGCACCCTATGCATTCGCGCGGACTGTGAAAGACGACGTGGAAGATGCGCGTGCACGCATTGCGCACCTCATGAGCTCCAAACCGGCGAACATCACCTTTACCGCTGGGGCAACCGAGGCAAACAACCTCGCATTTTCAGCTGTTTCGCCAGACGCGCACATCATCGCGAGCGCTATCGAACATGACAGTGTGCTCGCATGCGTCCATGCGCAAGGTGGCTCATTGCTCAGCGTGTCCAATCAGGGCTTCGTATCCCCTGACGACCTTGAGAACG
>CAYSZR010000080.1:712-919 GCA_964435565.1 uncultured Coriobacteriaceae bacterium | reverse complement strand
AATCACACCGAACACGGAGCTCGTGAGCATCGCCCTTGCAAATGGCGAAATCGGCACGATCCAGCCAATCCGCGAACTCGCGCAGGTAATTGCCTCTGTTCGCGAACAGAGGCTGCAGGCAGGCGACATGCGTCCAATCTGCTTGCATACCGATGCCTCGCAGGCAGCGGCCACGACGATGATCAACGTCTCTTCACTCGGAGCAGA
>CAYSZR010000080.1:0-702 GCA_964435565.1 uncultured Coriobacteriaceae bacterium | reverse complement strand
CGCGGCCAAGATGTATGGACCTAAACAGCTTGGTCTGCTTTGGGCTAAAAACGGAATCGAGCTACGCCCCCTGGTTTTTGGCGGAGGACAGGAAAACGGCCTTCGGAGCGGGACTGAAAACGTAGCCGGAATCATAGGATTCGCACGCGCTTTCGAAATCGCACGCGAAGGCATAGTTGAAGAAAACACCCGCATAGAGCAGTTACGCAACTGGTTGCAAGCAAGTCTGACAGAATCGTTTCCCTGGACGGTCGTCTCTGGTCCGGCCAAAGACAGCCGTCGTTTGCACAACCTGTTGCATATATCATTTCCTGGCCTTGAGGCGCGCCGGCTTGTCATCATGCTCGATCGCCTTGGTGTGTCAGTGGGCACGGGTTCTGCCTGCGCAGCGAGCAAAATGCAGACTTCGCCCGTGCTTGAAGCGATTGGGGCAACCACGGAAATCGCCAATGGAAGCCTAAGGATTACCCTGGGTCGTCCCACCACGCGCGACCAGGTGGAAAAGGCCGCGCATAGAATCGAGTCAGCTGTGCGATCAGAATGCGAACGTCTGCACATACATAAGGTTGGCAACTAGATGCCTAAACACGTTATAGTAGGAATGAGCGGGGGCGTTGACTCATCGCTTGCCGCAGCCCTTCTTATCGAACAGGGTTACGACGTCACTGGCGTCTATATGCGCAACTGGTCTGCAGACCTGCC
>CAYSZR010000079.1:0-5519 GCA_964435565.1 uncultured Coriobacteriaceae bacterium | reverse complement strand
GAGGATCGCTACGACCATCCTGGCTACGAGGTGCCCAAGTACATCATCGTCTGGGGCAAGGACCCGCTGTACTCCAGCCCCGACGGCTTCTTCGGCCACAGCATCATCGACCTGATGAAGCGCGGCAGTAAGATCATCACCATCGACCCGCGCCTGACCTGGCTCGGCGCGCATGCCGAATACCATCTGCAGTTGCGCCCGGGTACCGACCCTGCCGTTGGCATGGGCCTGCTCAACGTCATCATTAACGAGGACCTCTACGATCACGAATTCGTCGAGAAGTGGACTTACGGGTTCGACGAACTCAAAGAGGCAGTCAAGGAATGGACGCCCGAGAAAGTCGAAGAAGTCAGCTGGGTGCCGGCAGAGACGCTTGTAGGAGCGGCACGTGCATTTGCGACCAGCGCGCCTTCGACAGCGACCTGGGGCGTGGCGCTTGACCAGTCCAAGCAGTCGACGCAGGCAGGTCAGTGCTTCCTGGCTCTTGTTGCAATCTGCGGCTATATTGACGTTCCCGGCGGTATCGCCATCAATCAGGGTGAAAGCTTCATAGGCAAATGGCGCTACGACATGGTCAACACGCTTTCCCCCGAGCTCGCAGCTAAAAAGGTCGTCGATCCGGATGGTAAATACGCGCTGTTCAATACAGGCTCCGTGCTTGGAGGCATTCAGGGCGACACGTTGCTTGAATGGCTGTTAGGTGATTTCAAAGACCGTCCTGAATACTATGACCTGCGCATGTGCTGGGCTATCGGGTCAAATGTTATCGCCTGCGAAGGTGCCCAGCCCGAGAAATGGTATGAAGCGCTCAAGGACCTCGACTTCTTCGTTGCGCAAGACATCTTCATGACCCCGACCATCATGGGTTGCGCCGATGTTGTTCTGCCGCTTTCCACTTTTGCCGAGCATGAGGGTTTGGTTACGCCGAACTATGGGCGCAACCAGCACTTTATCGGCGCGATGAACGAGGCTATCCACAATCCGGACACCAAGTCTGACCTTGAGATACTCATCGACATGGGCAAGCGCCTGCGTCCCGAGATCTGGGATGACGTCGCCGATCCTGATGCATTCTTCGATAAGCTTCTGCATGATTCGTACGGCTATGGTCTTGATGAGGTCAAGGGCGTTCCTGCGAAAATGGCCGGCTACGAGTATCGCAAATTTGAAAACGGTCATCTGCGCGTTGACGGTAAAGTCGGCTTCGATACGACGAGCGGCCTTATCGAGCTGTGGTCTCCGGTTCTTGCCGGATTCGACGAAGAGCCGGTTCCCTATTATAAAGAACCCGACTGGAGCCAAATCTCTCGGCCTGACCTTGCAGACGAATTTCCGCTTATATATACCACGGGCGGGCGTCATATTTCTATGTTCCATTCCGAGCATCGCCAGATTGAAAGCATGCGCGATCTGCATCCGTGGCCATATGTCACCATCAATCCCAAGACTGCCGAGGCAAATGGCATACAGGAAGGCGATTGGGTGCGCATCACTACGCCGCTTGGGCACTGTACGCAAAAAGCGCGCATTACTAACGAGGTCAATGAAATGCTCCTCCACCTGGAGCATGGTTGGTGGTATCCGGAGCAGGAAGGCGAAGCCCCCAATCTCTACGGCACCTTTAAATCCAACCCCAATAACCTCATGCCTATGAGCGACACGAGCGTTACCGGGTACGGCGCGCCCTACAAGAACGGCATGTGCAAGATCGAACGTGTCGACAGCCTCGAGAACTAGGGAGCAAACCACTATGAAATACGCAATGCTTGTTAACTATGGTCTGTGCACCGGCTGCGATACATGTACGGTTTCGTGTGCCAAAGAGAAGAACCTCCCTCATGGGGAATGGGGTATGAAGGTTGAGCAGATCGGTCCCGAGAAACTTGCGGGCGAATGGGAGTGGGATTATGTTCCCGTACCTTCGCGCCTGTGCGATTGCTGCGCCGATCGTAAGGCCGAGGGCAAGAAAGCCGCATGCGAGCTTCATTGCCTGGCCCAAGTTATCGAGGTGCTCCCTGTCGAGGAAGCAGCTCAGCGACTCAATGCCTTCGAACGCAAGACAGCTATCTACCTGCCATAATAGATACTCCATGCACAAGAAGGGCGCGGCATCGGGACAAGCTCTCGGTGCCGCGTTTTGCTCTATGCTTGTGCTTACAGGCAAAATGGATGGGGGATAAACAGTGCGTGAAATCGAGATCAAACGCGTCTACAGACACTTCAAGGGCGATTACTACCTGGTGGAAGATACAGCGCGTCATTCAGAGACCAACGAAGACTATGTTGTATATCGCAAGCTTTATGGTGATGGCTCGCTTTGGATACGTCCGCTTGATATGTTCTTAAGCGAAGTCGATACCGAGAAATATCCGCACGCGACGCAAAAATTTCGTTTCGAATTGCAGGAGATTGCGAGCAACGCGCATAAAGATTTGTAAAAAAGAGCGATTTAATCTACAAATGACCTGTATCTATGTGAAGAACACGTGTGGAAGTCGCACACAGGTGCCCATCTGGGCATATTTCTATAGATATCAATGTGACCTTGCTGTTCAGTCGTGATATAGTACGTCCGGCAATGCAATATTCCATTACGAGGAGGAACGGAAATGCCCTTACCCAAGATGACTGATGAGCAGCGCGCTGCTGCACTCGAGAAGGCAAAAGAAGCACGCGCAAAGCGTGCGAAGCTGAAAGAGGACATCAAGGCTGGCAAGATCTCTCTTAAGAAGGTCCTCGGCAGCAAGGACGAGATTACCAAGAAGACCAAGGTTATCCAGATCCTCACCTCTCTTCCCGGTGTTGGCAAAGTGACCGCTCAGAAGGCAATGGACGAAATCGGCATCGCCGAAAACCGCCGCGTCGGTGGTCTCGGTACTGCTCAGAAGGAAAAGCTCATCGAGCGTTTCGGCAAGTAATCTTGCTATTCACATAATGTGAAAAGGGCCCGTCAGCGTTTCGCCGGCGGGCCCTTTCGTGTCAGGGCAGCACGTCTCATCTGCCTTGCTCGCTCTTCAAATGCTCGATGCCCACGCGTCCATGGAAATGATCCTCGCTCCTTTACTGCACACGGTTAATTGGCTTGACCCCTTACCCACACAGCATCTACAAACTCGCGGGGTTTATGTAATGCTAAACTCTCTGCTACGCAAAGAAGGGGTTATATGGATTCACGTGAATTGATCGTCGTTAATGGCGGCCGTCCCATTACGGGCACGGTGCATGTTGGTGGCGCAAAGAACTCTGTTTTGAAACTCATGGCCGCAAGCATCATGGCAGAAGGCCTCACGCGTCTGGAGAATGTCCCGCATATCTCCGATGTTGACGTTATGGGTGAAGTGCTTGCAACTCTTGGCGCGCAGGTGACGCGCGACGATGACCCGCATACGCTGCTTATTGAGACTGATAAAGTTGATTCGTACCGCACTCCTTATGAGCTTGTCGCAAAGATGCGTGCGTCGATTTCGGTCTTAGGGCCGCTCGTGACGCGGTTTGGTTGTGCGCGCGTGGCTATGCCCGGCGGATGTCAGATCGGCTCGCGTAAGCTCGATATGCACGTTGCGAGCCTCGAAGCGCTTGGTGTGCAATTCGAAATGGATCATGGATATATTAATGCGACCACTCCGAACGGGCTTATCGGCGCAGAGGTGATCCTTGATTTTCAAAGCGTCGGTGCGACGGAAAACCTTATGATGGCTTCGGTATGCGCGCGCGGCACGACGATTATTCATAATGCCGCATGTGAGCCGGAAATCGTTGACCTCGCGAATTTCCTGATTTCGATGGGCGCAGATATTGAAGATGCGGGAACACCTAACATCGTGATCCACGGGGTCCAGAAATTGCATCCTACGTCGCACAAGACCGTGGGAGACCGTATCGAGGCAGGCACGTTCCTTGTGGCCGGCGCCGCTGCGGGCGGTCCAGTTACGGTTGACGGCGTCAATCCCGATCATTTGGCGCTAGCTTTGAAGAAACTGCATCAGATGGGTGCAGATCTCATCATTACCGACGATGCCGTGACGGTTGAGCGCGTTTCCGATCTGCGCCCGACCGATATACAGACTTTGCCATATCCTGGGTTTCCCACCGACTTGCAAGCGCAGTTCATGGTGCTTGCAGCTCTTGCACCAGGTGGTTCGATCATCACCGAAAACGTCTTCGAGAATCGTTTTATGTTTGCTGCGGAGCTTGCGCGCATGGGGGCAGATATTCGCATCGATGGGCATCATGCCCTTGTAAATGGCGTCTCGCATCTCTCGGGCGCTCCTGTTAATGCAACCGACCTGCGTGCTGGGGGAGCTCTTGTCATCGCCGGGCTGGTTGCAGACGGCGCAACGCATGTCGACAGCATCTATCATATAGATCGTGGCTATGAAGACTATGTTGGCAAGATGCGCTCACTGGGCGCAGATATCAGTCGTGTGCCGGCACGCGACTTGAGCTTGTGACGTCAACGGGGTAGATGCTGTGGCACATCATCGCAACAGGTCTGGGCTCGATATAAGCGGCGTCGGCAAACGCAGCCGGGGCAGTCATGCTGCGGGAAGAATGAAATCTCCTGGCTTCAGCGGCCTGTCCGCCGGTTCGAAATCTCGAACGGGAAAGGCGTCAGATCGTGCGGCGTTAGCACGTGCTGCCAAGGGACGTGGCACCTATATACATCCCACAGGGTACGGAAAACGCGACCAAGGGGCCTCGCGCAAGCGCCTTCTCATAGTATTGGCTGTTGCGCTGTTCGCACTGATCCTTGCCGTTGTCGTAGGGTTTCTCGTATATCAACAGGTGACACGCAACGCGCTCAAGCCCACGCTTAACACCCAAGAGCTTGAAGCTGAGCTTACTGATGTGAAAACGGCAAAAGATCCGTTTTGGACCGTATTCGTTGACACGGATGCTTCTTCAGCTGAAGCCGGGCGGGGGAATATCGAAAATCTCGCTCTGATTAATGTGGATCCAGATAACGTGAGCATCACCTTCTTGTGGATACCTGTAGACACACGCGTCTATATAGATGGTTTGGGGTACCGCAAAATCGGAGAGGCATTCACAACTAAGAACGAGGCGGGCGAGGCAAGCCTTACGGCAGCGGTCGAAAAGCTTGCCAATATTGACGTAACGCATTACATGGAAATCAATGATGCCGGATTAAAGCGACTGGAAGGGCTGTTGTCCGTGAATGCGGATACGACGGGTCGTTATGAACTCGAAACGGCTCTGTGCAAGAAGCTGTTCGGTTCGAGCAGCGAGAGCATCAAGGAGATGTCCAGTGCCTTGACCACGTGCGTGGCCACAGACGCGTCTTCTGATGAAGTGACATCGACAGTCAAATCCTTGCACGGCATCAGCATCGATACGGCATGTTTTACGGAGGATATGCCATCGAACAAACAGACCATAGACGGTACTGAATACACCATATGCAGTACGGACGCCTGGAACACCATGGTGTCTCGCACCGGTGCCGGCATGTCCCCTGTCGCAAGCTCGACTGAAGTCAGTACCAATAACGTCACGCG
>CAYSZR010000078.1:0-5957 GCA_964435565.1 uncultured Coriobacteriaceae bacterium | reverse complement strand
GATGACACCGCCAGGCGTTACCGTATCCTCGAACTTGTCGAGCGAAGGTTGATTCATGACGATAAGCGCCGTGGGGTCGGTGATAAGCGGCGAGCCAATGGGTTCGTCTGAAAGCGTCACCGAACAATTTGCCGTGCCGCCGCGCATTTCGGGACCATATGAAGGCAACCAGGAAAGCTGCCTATCTTCGATAAGGCCCGCATATGCAATGACCTTGCCGCCGAACAGCAAACCCTGACCACCAAAACCGGCAAGGATAAAACGCATTTCCTGAGCCATTATCGCGCACCTCCCTCGTGCACGATCTTGCATTCGCCCGCGCGTTCGAGCGCCTTGGCGGCAACGCCGTCATAGCCTTCTGCAACCACGTCGCGATACACGCCCAGCGGGTAATACGGCAACATGTTCTCGCGCATCCATTCAAACGAATCCTGCGGCGTCATGCCCCAGTTGGTCGGACAAGTCGAAACGACCTCGACCAGCGAATAGCCAACGCCGTCGATCTGATTTTGGAAAGCCTTCTTGATGGCCTTCTTGGTCTGACGAACATGAGCTGGCGTGTCGCAGCAGACGCGCTCAAGATAGGCTGGGCCGTCAAGAGTGGAAAGAAGCTCGCAGATACGCACAGGATAACCCGCGCTCGTCGTATCTCGACCATATGGAGAAGTCTGCGTCACCTGATTGGGCAGACTCGTCGGTGCCATCTGGCCACCCGTCATCCCGTAGATTGCGTTGTTAATGAAAATAATAGTGACGTTTTCGCCGCGTGTGGCAGTATGAATCGTCTCTGCCGTGCCAATCGAAGCCAAATCACCATCGCCTTGATAGGCGAACACGATATTGTCCGGATTCACACGCTTGACGCCAGTCGCCACCGCAGGAGCACGTCCGTGAGCGGCTTCGATCATGTCGCAACCAAAGAAGTTGTACCCCATGACAGCGCAGCCAACCGGGGTCACGCCCACCGTCTTACCCTCGATACCAAGTTCGTCGATAGTCTCGGCGACCAGGCGATGCACGATACCGTGCGGGCAGCCGGGGCAGAAATTAGTCACCACGGGAAGAAGCGAATGAGGACGCTCGAAGACGATTTTCTCTTCCTTTTCCGCCATGCTACTCACCCACTTTCTGATTCAGGGCGATAATCGCATCAAGAACTTCGGCAGGCGTGGGAATCACGCCGCCCGCGCGCCCATAGAAATCGACAGGGACGCGATTGCCGACGACCAGTCGCACATCTTCGACCATCTGGCCCATATTCATCTCAACCGAAAGATAACCCGCGGCATTTGCAACGGTTTTCTCGAGTTCGTCGACCGGGAACGGCCACAGCGTAATCGGCCTGAACAAACCGGCCTTAATGCCCTGCTCGCGCGCTGCACGTACGGCATTGCGAGCAATACGGGCAGATGCACCAAAAGCGACAACCACGATCTGAGCGTCTTCGCACATGAACGTTTCGCATTCTTGCGCGCTCGCCTTGATCTTGTCATAGCGCTTGTAGCGCTCACGGTTCATCTGATCGAGCAGGTCGGCGTCCAGGTACAGCGAATTGACGATGTTATGCTCGCGCTCCATCTTCGTGCCAGTGCACGCCCAAGGACGCTCGGGAATAGACTCTCTGCTGGGACGCAGCTCGACTGGCTCCATCATCTGTCCAAGCATACCGTCGGCCAAGATCATAACCGGCGTACGGTACTCATCTGCGACATCGAACGCCTTATAGGTGTAATCGGCCATCTCTTGCACGGTCGAAGGAGCATAGACGACCATCTGAAAGTCGCCATGCCCGAGTGCACGCGTGGCCTGCCAGTAGTCTGACTGCGAAGGCTGTATAGAACCTAAGCCTGGTCCACCGCGCATAACGTTGATGATAACCGCGGGCAGATCTGCACCGGCGATATAGGAAACACCCTCGCTCTTAAGGGAAATACCCGGAGAAGACGAAGAAGTCATCGCGCGTGCGCCTGCGGCAGCTGCACCATAGACCATATTGATAGCCGCGATTTCGCTTTCAGCCTGTAAGAAAGTGCCGCCTTCTTTAGGCATGCGCTTTGCCATATACGCCGAAAGCTCGGTCTGCGGAGTGATGGGATAGCCGAAGAAGAACTTGCAGCCCGCGCGCATCGCGCTTTCTGCAAGAACCTCGTTGCCCTTCATCAGTACTTTATCCGCCATCGCGCTACCTCCAAACCGTAATCGCAACATCGGGGCACATCGTCGCACAAGATGTGCAACCCGTGCATGCGCTCTGATCTATGCAGTGCGCCGGGTGATAGCCCTTTGCCGTGATCTTTTCCTGGTCGAGTTCGATGATATGCAGAGGGCAGGCGTCGACGCACAGGCCACAGCCCTTGCAAAATGCATCATCGACGGTCATCTTCGCCATGGGTAGTACTCCTTCCACGCAGTTCTATTCCCAGGGATTTTTGATATACAAGCTGATAGGATAAACCAATGTCGAATCAATAGTGTCATTGAATATTTTTATGTTCGGCTTACAGAGCTCGACGGGGACCGTTTTCGCCGCCAACGGTAAATCCGTTGCCGCGCCAACGCTCTGTGCATAGCCCAAACGATCGGCTAGCGACTCGTCATCTGTCAACTGCTTCATATGGGCATTGTCAACCAGCGCGGTCGCATGCAGATGCGTCACCGCTTCGATCTCACGCAAGTTCTCGATTGCATCTGCCGGATCCTGCATCAGATTGCGATGTCGATTAAGCACGTAGAGCAGGGCATAATCACGTGACGCGACGGTCTTCGAAAACCGTCCAAGCGCCGCAGCACCGACATCGTCACCGCCCAAATCGACGATGACAAGGGAATCATCGGCAACATCTCTGAATGCAGGCTCGATCGCCCCGGTCAGACTTGGCACATCGAGACTTGTTCCGGCTTCTGAGAATACGGGAGCAATGAGCGAAACGCCGTGGTCTTCCAGTATGCGGCGCTGTTCAGTCGCACGGAAATACGGATTTACGATATCGAGGTCGACGAGCGTGACGCGCTTTCCCATCGCCGCGCAATCAATCGCAAGGTTAATGGATAGATTTGTCTTGCCAGCACCATAGTGACCGGCAAGTATCGTGATGGGTGCTAGGGCAGCCTCCAGCGCAGCGGGCAATTTGGCCGTCATACCAACCCGTCCATATTCTCTTTTTCATCGTCGTCGCGAATAGCGGCACGCCTGATCTTCCCGTTCACGGTCTTTGGGAGTTCATCGACGTAGGAGATGATGCGCGGATATTTATACGGAGCGGTGCGACGTTTTACCCAACGCTGCAATTCAACTGTCAGGTTATCTGACGGTTCGAAATCATCCGCAAGAACGATGGTCGCCTTGACGACCTTCCCACGCACGGGATCGGGCACACCGGTAACGGCAACTTCACGCACGGCATCGTGTTCGAGCAAGACGCTTTCTATCTCGAAAGGCCCGATTCGATAACCGCTCGACTTGATGACATCGTCATTGCGGCCCACATACCAAAAGTAGCCGTCCTCATCGACCCAAGCGACATCGCCGGTGTGATACCAGCCATCGTAAATAGCTGCTGCAGTCTTTTCGGGATTGCAGTAGTACTCCACCAGTATGCCTTCGGGACGTGGCTCCATGCAGATGCAGATCTCGCCCGTCTCGCCAACATCGCAACGGCTTCCATCATCACGTTGTATCTCGATGGTATACAGCGGGCTCGATTTTCCCATAGAACCAGGATACGGCGTGCTATGCGTAAGGTTTCCCACGGTCAAAGGAGTCTCGGTCTGGCCAAACCCTTCAAAGATCGTAAGCCCCGTGCTCTTCTTCCAAAAGTCGAAAAGATCGGGATTAAGCGCTTCGCCAGCCGTCGTCGAATATTCAAGCGAGGACAAGTCGTACCCGCTGAAATCCTCCTGCATCATCAAGCGATACATCGTAGGCGGGCAGCACAACGTCGTGATTTGGTGGCGTTCTATAAGCCGCAAGATCTCTCCCGCATGGAATCGGTCGAAATCATACGTAAAGATACATGCCTCCATGATCCATTGACCGTAGTACTTGCCCCATACAGCCTTGCCCCATCCGGTATCGGCGATGGTGAAATGGATGCCATCTGGCTTGACGTTATGCCAGTGTTTAGCCGTGACGATATGCGAAAGCGCATAGGTCGAATTATGGAGCACCATCTTCGGATTGCCCGATGTGCCGCTCGAAAAGTACATCAACATGGGATCATAGACGTTTGTCTCAACGCGCTTGAATTCCGAAGCAGCGGCACGCACACCCGTATTGAAGTCTTCCCAGCCTTCGCGCCGCACCGCAGCGGCACATATGCCCTCGGGCCCGCTAAGTTTAGAGCCGATAAGGACGTCGCGATCGACGGCGAGTGCCCCGTCTTCACGACGCTCCGTCATGCCGCCGCCAGCGCCGTTGACCAAGATGCATGAACGGACAGAGGGACATGCATCGCGCACACTATCGACGATCTTGTCGATATCGCCCACAGAAGTCGTGATAACCGCTTTGACCTTCGCGCTGTTCAGGCGGTATTCAAGATCGTGTTCTTTCAACATGAACGTGGCCGGCACCATCACAGCACCGATCTTGGCAAGTGCCGTGGCCACAAACCAGAATTGGTAATGTCGGCGCAAGATAACCATGACCATATCGCCACGACCAATGCCAAGTGACACCAGGTAGTTAGCGGTCTTGTCCGACCAGGTCTTCATGTCGGCAAAGGTGAATGTATGTTCCTCGCCCTCAGGATTGCACCAGACCATGGCACGTCGCGCAGGGTCATTGACTGCTATGTCATCAACGATGTCATAGCCGAAGTTGAACGTTTCCGGATAGTGCAGAGAAAATGTCTGCAACGTCTTATCTCGCCCGTAGGTCTCTTCTACGTAGCGTAAATTGATATTTCTCATTGGTCCTTCTCTTCAAACCAAGGAAGCACCGCAGCGCGACGCTTCGTCAGATTACCTTTTTATCGGAGGGCTCGATGACAACCGCCAAAAGCACGACGGGTTCCCCATCGAGTGCGAGCAGTCCATGCCCGCGCCCCGAGTCGTACATGAGTGTGTCGCCTGGGCCGCAGTCTTCGATATGACCCTCATACGAAAATCGAAGGTGGCCCGAAATAATGTAATCCAACTCCTGGCCCTTGTGATAGGACAGGTGAATCTGCTTGTCCTGGTCTTCTTCCACATAAGGAATCGTGACCAGAAAAGGCTCGGCAAGCTTATTGCTCAGATGCGGAGCCTTGTGCAGGTATTCGAAACCCGCATGACGCATGATGGAGAGCCCATCACCGGCGCGCACGAGCGAATAACCACGTAAATGCGGAGCCTCGCCGGTCAGAAGTTCTATGACATCGACTCCAAAGATGTTGGCGCATTTGTATAGGAAGGTGAAAGAAAGGTCTTCTTCGCCAGACTCCTGAGCTGCGTATTCGGCAACCGAACGTCCTGTCGCTTTGGCCATTTCCTGCTGTGTAAGGTCAAGGTCTTCGCGTAACGTACGAATGCGATTGCTGATTTCCTTGATATTTGGATCCACGGCGGGTTCCTTCCTGTTCGAACTTTACGTTCCTTTTATACACCACCTTGGCCCCTTTGCGCAGGATACTTAACATTAATTTACAATTGTCGGTAACGAATGCTTCGCAAACGCAGTTTATGCGCTATTGATTCACTTAGGACATTTTTGTGCAGCAATGCCTTCGCCAAGGCGACCGTAGTACAATATCTGCAGCGTATAACCGAAATGAAGGGAATGTGCGATGAAAAAACGATTGGTGACACGAAGCGATTTCGATGGCTTGGTGTGTGCGATGCTCCTAAAAGAGCTCGACATGATCGACGATATCAAATTCGTACATCCCAAAGACGTCCAAGACGGCATCGTCGAGCTTTCCGAAAACGATATCACCACCAATCTTCCTTTTGACCCGCGTGTCGGCCTATGCTTCGAC
>CAYSZR010000077.1:0-5970 GCA_964435565.1 uncultured Coriobacteriaceae bacterium | reverse complement strand
TGTTTACTTTTCAAATCTTTATCATACTCAGAGATAACTTGCAAAATCATACAAACAGTCGAAAAAACGGTTTCGAGGCCACCGAAAACCCATTTTTCAGGCGCGACGCGCGAAGTATGCGATACTACCAACCGAACATATGCAAGACGTCGCTTGAAAGGGGACGGAGCATGGGCACTGTCGACAAAACGGTCTACGAAGCTACAGGTAGCGCAATCATTGGCGACGTCACGATTGGCGCTGAAAGCAGCATCTGGTTTAACGCCGTGGTGCGCGGCGATGAAGCCAGCGTAAACATCGGTCGGCGCACAAGCATCCAAGACAACGCCGTCGTACATACCGATATCGATTGCCCCGTCATAATTGGCGACGACGTAAGCGTCGGACACGGCGCCATCGTGCACGGCTGCACCATTGGCGACAATACGATTGTCGGAATGGGATCTATCGTGTTGAACGGCGCTCATGTAGGAAGCAACTGCATTATCGGTGCTGGCGCGCTGGTCACGCAGGGCACGGTGATCCCCGACGGATCGGTCGCATTTGGCAGTCCCGCCAAAATCGCGCGCGCGATTACCGCCGAAGAGATATCCGCGAACAAAGAAAACGCCAGCTTGTACGTGGGGCTCGCACGCGATGCCCGCACCAACGACCTCATCGACGCAATATCCCCCACCGGCGACTAACGCGGCAGACAGGAGCGGAATGCAAAACCCAACGGACAAAGAAGTTCTCGACTATATCGATTCCGTGCCCGGCTTGCGCGACGAATGGGGCATCAACGGATCAAAGCATCTGGCCACAGGCGCTTTCGTGCTCATGAACCTCATGCTGTTGGCGTTGCTCGTCGGCACATTCGCATACTTCGCTCTGACTGATTCCTCAACTGCAATGAACCATATCTCCGGTCTGATCATTGTCATTGTGCTCGCGTACGCGATTGCCGCCGTGCGCATTTTGCAGCTGCGCGCCACACATCGCGACCTCGCCGAATTTCGCAAGCTGCTGGCAAATCGCCTCACCGGGAACCCCGAAACCGACATCGAGGCCCAAAACAAGGCTGAGCAAGACCACGAATGGACGATGAAACGTTACACATACGCTGCACGCATGATTGGAATCGCAGCGCTTATTATCCTGTCGATCAACACCTACCAGATAGGCGTTGATGCCGAGCGCACGCTCATTTTCGACGCGGCGATCCTCTCATATCTTGCCGGCATGTTCTGGAGCAACTTCGCGCTCAAGGCCGGTCTCCTCGAAATCGAATTGCAGGAACGCAGCAGGTCGACGATGCGCTGGCAGACAGAGCATCCTGAAGCCATGCTTGGCCAACTCGAAGATGGCACCGCTGACGATATCGATGATGACGAAGGCTTTGACGACTAGTCTGCTGGCTTAGCGCGAAAAACCGCCTCCGCCGCCGCCAAATCCGCCACCGCCGCCGAAGGAAAACCCGCCACCGCCACCGAAGAGTCCGCCGATTCCGCCGCCGCTGGCAGCACTCACCGCCGCATGAGCGGACTGGAAGGTGTTGTCGAAGGCCTGGCCGAAGAAATCGCCGCTTGCAGCGCTCGCGTACACGCCGCCATAAGGATTGTAGAACCACATCCAGCTGCCGGCGAAGAACGGGTCGCTCCACAGGTCGGGCATGGTACGGTTCAAGTTTTCAGCCACCTGATCTGATACGCCGAAAAGATACGCATACACGAGCAACTCGCCCCAAACCTTGGCGTCAGTGGGAATAGCCTCATCAAGCGCAGTGAAATCCTTGAACCAATGTTCGAGCGCTTTGCTCTTCGCCTCGATCTCGACCGCGTCATGCGAGCGGCGCGTCATGAAGAACGAAAAAGCGAACAGGGCAGCCGCACCTGGCAGCAGGCCTAAAAACACAGCAAAATTCATGAAGATGTCGCTTAGAAGAAGTCCAATAGCGACCAGCAAAATGGCAACGACAACAAACACGCCCTTAAGCAAATTGCCCTTACCCTCGAAGAACTCGTGCTCGTCGACCTGCACGTCAATGGCATCTTGCCATCTTTGGACGCCGGTCACATAAGACTCAGCATGCTGGTCCGCAAACTCCTCGATATCGCTGAGCGTAACGGTCTGCTCGTTATTGCCGACACGGTTAAAGACCAAATCGATTGCGGCGCTATCGATCGCGTCGAGCTGCAGCTCGTCGACTTTTTCGGGATGAAGCGTGAGCCGGTAAGTATCGACTTGCTTATCGGGCAGAATGGCCCGGTCTTCGACCGTGGTTACGCGGTCGATACTAATCGCGCCCAGATTGCTCAGGTGCATGAGCGTCGCCGTAAGATCATTGGCATCTTCTTCGTTCCAACGCACAATGCGCCCCACCACCGCAGGATTAAGGCCCTTTTCAGGAACATCGCGCCAATAATCGTCTTGGAATCCTGGTTTGTATTCCTTGCCGTGCCTGAAGAACATCACGACGGCAAAGACCGCACATGCAATCGAGATCAGCAGCGGAACGATCAGCATCAGCGCACTGAGCAGGCGTTTGAGCTGCGTCTCTTCCTGCCATGCACGCTCTTCGTCGAGCACGCCCTGCAGGCCGTTGCCACTCTCTATCTGCGAAGCGGCGATATTGGGTGCCCAGCTGCAGGGGAAGGCAACGCGCATTTCAGCGAACTTACCCTTCTTGACCTTGGAGACGTCAAATTCAATGGCGCCGCTTGAAGTGAAGCTCACCGTGCCATCATGCATGCCGTGGCCGAACGCATAAACATTTTCGCCACCGTCAACAGTCTGACCGGCCGGCACAGGCAAAGTCACGTGAGCCGTCACGTTCTTCGTGTCGACATCCCAGTTCTTGCCAACAAACTGCCAGTACAGAACGCTCACGTCATCATATTGCGTGACAGCATTGGAAAAGGTGTAGTCGAAGGTGAAGGTCTTGGTCGCATTCTTCGTGGACGAAAACGCATAGACCGTATTCTGCTCAGTGTCGATCGAATAGCTGCCGCTTGCCGGGCCGCCCGAAGTACGCCACGAAGTCTGGAAGGGGACCTCGGAAAGCTTCGTGACCGTGCCGTTTGAATCAGTCACGGAAACACCACTAACAGTGACGTCGCCATTTTCAGGCGGATCGAGCACGGCTGCGGTCAGCGACCACTGGCCCGTGAATTCGTAGGTACGCGCATCGACCACATGCAGGCTTCCGTCATTTTGGACGCTCGCGGTTATATCGTCTTGCACGCATGTCTGTGTTTTGTCGCTCGAGCTCGAAGTCGACCTCAGAGTCGATTTGTTTCCGACAAACGTCCATAAAGCGCCAGCAACCACCAAAGCGACGACAAGGAAACCGACAACGCCGCTGATAGCAGATTTGACCGTGCGCTTCTTCATACGCGCCATGCCATGGGCCTTTCTATGCGAAATTGATGACTAGCTGAAGCTGACCTGCGGAGCCGTCGCGGCGCCTTCCGCTGCGGCAAAAAGGTCGCGCGCGTGGAAACCGAACATGCCAGCGAAGATGACTGCGGGGAAGGTCTGGATAGCGTTGTTGAACTTCATGACGGTATCGTTATAGCTCTGACGCATATAGCTGATCTTGTCTTCCGTCTCTGAAAGATCGGATTGCAGCTGCTGAAAGTTTGCAGAAGCCTTGAGGTCGGGATAGGCCTCGGTGTTGGCAAACAGCGTCTTCAGGGTACCTGTCAGTACGTTTTCAGCATCCATGCGCTCTGCCTGCGTGCCTGCACCCATAACGGCTGCGCGTGCCTGCGTCACCGCCTGCAGCGTGCCGGACTCATGCGAAGCGTAGCCTTTCACGGTCTCGACCAGATTGGGGATAAGATCGAGACGTCGCTGCAGCTGAACGTCTATTTGCGACCAGGCGTTATCGACGCGATTGCGCAGGCGTACAAAGTTGTTGTACATCGCGATCAACGCGATAATCAGAATGACGACGATGGCGACAATGACGATGATTGCGATTGTTCCGCCGCTCATGAAACACCTCTTCTGTGCTCGGGGCCAATTACATGCATACAGTATACAGGTTGGCGCGCGTGACGTGCGCGTCTATTCCCCGGCAAGCTGAGCAAGAGTGACGCTGTCGACATAAGATTCGATAGCATTGTCGAGGCCGACCCAGAAATCGACGGTCGAGCAGACATCCTCACGCGGACAGGCGTCTTCGAGCCCCATACAGGCGACCGGCTGCGTTGCCCCGCCTTCGGCTGCGCGCAAGATGTCACCAGCCGAAAGACTCGCCGGGCTAACCGCCATCTTGTATCCGCCACCATGACCGCGCACGCTTGTAAGAAAGCCGGCTCGCTTCATGGAAAGCGCCAGTTGTTCAAGGTATTTGAGCGAAAGCCCTTCCGCATCTGCCACCGTACGTGCAGAAACGGTATCACTGCCGTCGCTTGCTTGGGCAACATATATCATCAGGCGCAACGCATAACGCCCTTTAGTTGAAATCAACATCTATCTATAACCTTTCAATGCTTCACAGCGTCGAAAACCATCGCCGCGTCGTTCCTACCATATCGCTTAGGAAAGTTAAAATCTAGCAACGCACTAGGTTTTATTCTTGACATCTTGGAAACACCCCCTACATTAAACATCAGTTTTCGAAGAGAGAAGGAACTCACATGAGCGATTCGTTGCTGTCTATCCGCGGTCTGGACGCCGCCGTCGATGACAAACAGATTCTGCATTCCGTCGACCTCGACATCGGGGAAGGCGGCGTACACGTATTGATGGGCCCTAATGGCGCGGGCAAATCGACCCTGGGCCACGTGGTCATGGGCGAGCCGACCTACGACGTCACGGGCGGGACCATCACCTTCGACGGCGCCGACATCACCGGATTGGCACCCGACAAACGCAGTCATGCGGGGCTTTTCCTGAGTTTCCAAGCACCGGTCGAGATCCCGGGCGTGCCGCTCACGAGCTTTCTGCGTGCCATCATCACCGGGCGTGAGGGCCTTGACATGAAACGCAAGGAGTTTCGCAAGCGCGTTCGCCAGCTCGCCGACGAACTCGATATGGACCGCGCCTACCTTGACCGCGAACTTGGCGTCGGTTTCAGCGGCGGCGAAAAGAAGAAGGTCGAGATGCTGCAGCTGCTCTTGCTGCAACCCAAGCTCGCCATCCTCGACGAAACCGATTCGGGCCTGGACGTCGACGCGCTTTCGGTCGTCAGCCACGGCATGGAACTTTACCGTCGCGACTGCAAGGGCACGCTACTCATCATCACGCATAACACGCGCATTCTCGAGCATCTCGACGTCGACCGCGTACATGTCATGGTGCGCGGGCACATCGTCGCCGAAGGCGATGCCAGCATGATCGCGAACATCGACGCAAACGGCTTCGAGCAGTTCGAAGCGGCAGCGGCTACAGCAGAAGCGGAATAGGCGGTTCTGTTATGACAGGTACCGAAAAGAAACGCGCGCAGGTCGACGACATCGACCGCAGCATGTACGATTTCGTGAACGATGAAAGCAGCCAAGAGCATCTGAAGGCTGGACTCACGCCAGAGATCGTGCGCGAGATATCAGAGAAGAAAGACGAACCGGATTGGATGCTCGAGCTGCGCCTCAAATCGCTCGAGATCTACAACGGGTTTGCCCTGCCCGATTGGGGGCCGTCCATCGACGGTCTGGACATGGACAATATCGTCACCTACGTCAAGCCGGAAACTGACCAGCAGGCAAATTGGGACGACGTGCCCGAGGACATCAAAAGCACCTTCGATCGCCTGGGCATTCCGGAAGCCGAACGTAGCTATCTGGCCGGCGTGGGCGCGCAATACGACTCCGAGCTGGTCTACCACTCAATGCAGGATTCCGCATCCAAGATGGGCATCGTGTATTCGGGAATCGAAGAGGCCCTGCACGACCCCCAGTGGGAAGGCATCATCCACGACCATTTCATGAAGCTCATCCCTCCCACCGATCACAAATTCGCGGCGCTGCACGGCGCAGTCTGGTC
>CAYSZR010000076.1:0-6083 GCA_964435565.1 uncultured Coriobacteriaceae bacterium | reverse complement strand
CGCAATGCGCTGTGCGTAAAGACGCGGGTGATGATCCAGATGTCACTGACGGTGCCCTTGTGTTTGCGCGTGTTGAATGGCACGACGGGCCCGGCGTGATGATAGACGGAGGCAGCGGAGTCGGCCGCGTCACCTGCAAAGGGCTTGACCAGCCTGTGGGGGCTGCTGCGATCAATCACGTGCCGCGCCAGATGATTGCGCGACAGGCAGAAGAAGTCCTCACTGAAGCTGGTACATCTGATGGTTTGACGGTCACTATCTCGATTCCTGCGGGAATCGATCTTGCGAAGAAGACCTTCAATCCCCGTCTGGGTATCGAAGGCGGGATTTCGGTGTTGGGGACTTCGGGCATCGTCCGCCCGATGAGTGAGACCGCGCTTATCGCGTCCATCGATCTGGAGTGCTCGGTGCTGCGGGCTCGTGGTGTAAAGGATCTGTTGATCTGCCCGGGCAATTATGGTCGCGATTATGCAAGCGATGTCTTGGGCCTCAATTTGGACGCATGCGTTCAATGTTCGAATTACATCGGCTCGACGCTGGATATAGCTACAACGCTCGAATTCGATTCCGTGTTACTCGTTGGACATATCGGTAAGATGGTCAAAGTCGCTGCGGGTATCATGAACACGCATTCGCGTGTTGCAGATGGGCGTCTCGAAACGATTGCCGCACATGCGGCTTTATGCGGGGCGGGGCAAAATCTTGTTGCTGCCATCATGGGGTCTGCTACGACCGACGCGGCGCTTGATCTGCTTGAGGATGCGGGGTTGCTCCAACGAACTATGTCTTCGCTTGTCGATAAGCTTGACGAGCGCTTGAAATCGCGTGTGAGGGATGGTTTGAAGATTGAAGCGCTCGTCTTCTCGAGCGTGCGCGCTACATTGGGCCTGACACCGGGAGCCCGCGATTTGCTCGAGTTGCATCGCGGTTAGGCCCCCGAAGGTCATTTGCATTGAAGGGTCATTTGCAATTAAGGGCTACCTTTGATTGCAAATGGCGAACAAGAGACGAGAAGGATTAACTTTGTGGGCGCGGGTTCAGGAGCCGTCGATCTGATCACGGTGCGCGGATGCGAGCTGCTCAAGGCTGCGGATGTGGTCATCTATGCGGGTTCTTTGGTGAATCCCGCGCTTCTCGAATACTGCAAAGAGACGTGCGAGATCCACGATTCGGCATCGATGACGCTCGAAGAGGTTATCGAGACCATGAAGCACGCTGAAGCGGCAGGAAAGATGACGGTGCGATTGCATACGGGTGATCCGGCGTTGTATGGTGCGATTCGTGAACAGATGGACCTGCTCGATGAAGCGGGTATCGGCTACAAGGTGACTCCTGGAGTTTCGTCTTTTTGTGGAGCTGCCGCAGCACTTGATGCGGAATACACGTTACCGAGTATTTCCCAATCGGTCATCATCACGCGTATGGAAGGGCGCACGCCTGTTCCAGATGGCGAGAAGCTGCGCCTGATGGCGAGCCATGGATGCACCATGGTGCTCTTTCTTACGAGTAGCTTGATCAAGGCGGCCCAGGCAGAGCTTTTGCAAGGTGCGTATACGGAAGATACGCCCGCTGCGATAGTCTATAAGGCGACCTGGCCTGACGAAAAGGTGTATCGCTGCACGGTGGGCACATTGGCTCAGACCGCGCGAGAGCATGACATTACCAAGACTGCGCTTATCACTATCGGCGGGTTCTTGGGTGATGTGTACGAGCGCTCAAAACTCTATGATCCAGGCTTCACGCATATGTTTCGCGAGGCAAGCAAGTGAAGACGGCGGCGTTCATAGCATTCACCAAGGCCGGGTGCGATCTAGCGTTGATGCTTTCTAGCCGTCTTAAGACCGAGGGTTGGACGACATCTGTTGCTGGACCCGAGCGTTTTGCGGTCGACCTTGGCATTGACCCGTACACGGACGTGGGCAAATGGACGCGCGACCATTTTTCTATCGAGGACGCGCTTGTATTCGTTGGAGCTGCGGGAATTGCCGTGCGTGCTATAGCTCCCTATGTGAAAGACAAACTTGCCGACCCGGCGGTTGTCCAGGTTGACGAAAAAGGCGATTTCGCTGTCTCGCTGCTTTCGGGGCATGTAGGCGGCGCGAATGATCTTGCGCGCGAGCTTGCTGCTATATCCGGCGGTCAGGCGGTTGTTTCAACTGCCACAGACGTGAACGGGCTGTTTGCCGTCGATGAATGGGCGCGTGAGCAGGGGCTGGCCATATGCGAGCGCACACTGGCCAAAGAGGTTTCTGCGGCCTTGCTTGCAGGTGAGACGGTCGGGTTTGCCTGCGATTTTCCTGTCCTAGGAGCGCTCCCCTATGGTCTTGAGCGATCTGAGGACGCGAACATCACGCACGGTTTGGGAATTCACGTCACCTATGATGACTCTTCGTGCCCCTTTGAAAAGACGCTGCATCTTGTGCCGTGCAACGTGACGTTGGGCGTTGGCTGCCGCAAGGAAACCGACCCCGCGTATTTTGCCCAACAGGTTACCCAAGCTCTGCAAACATCTCATATCTCATCACGTGCTATTAAGATGATGTCGAGCATTGACGTGAAATCGCACGAGGCCGCTTTGCTTGAATACGCCAAGCGGACAGGCTATGAACTGCGATTTTTTACCTCAGAAGAGCTGGCGGCGGTTGCGGGGGAGTTTTCTGGTTCTGATTTTGTCGCGCAGACGGTTGGTGTGGATAACGTATGCGAACGTGCCGCGGTATGCGCGAGCAATGGCGAGCTTCTTGTCAAAAAACAGATATGCGATGGTGTTACCGTCGCATTGGCTGCAGAAAGGATTTCTATGAGCTTCGAGACGGAAACAGCTCCGCTTATCAGCGTCGTGGGGCTTGGCCCAGGTGGGGCTGACGGTATGACGCAGAAAGCTCGCACGTGCATAGAACAGGCCGATCTGGTGATTGGCTATACGGTTTACGTCGACCTGGTCAAGGCGCAATTTCCCGACAAAGAGACGTTGACGACGCCGATGCGCAAGGAAGTCGATCGTTGCCGCATGGCCTTCGATCAGGCTGCGATGGGAAAGCGCGTTGCCATGGTGTGCTCGGGTGATCCAGGTGTTTATGGCATGGCGGGGCTCATATACGAGCTCAGCGTTGAATTTCCAGGTGTTGCCATCGAGATCATCCCCGGCGTTTCGGCTGCGAACGGCGGTGCAGCGGTTCTAGGGGCTGCGCTTATGCACGATTATGCCGTGATTTCGCTTTCCGATCTGCTCACCCCCTGGGAAAAGATCGAAAAGCGCTTGCAGGCAGCGGGCGAAGCTGATTTCTGTATCTGCCTGTACAATCCGTCTTCGCATAAACGCCCCGATTACCTGCAGCGTGCTTGTGCGATTCTGCTTAAGGTCAAAGCGCCCGATACGGTATGTGGGTATGTGCGCAATATAGGACGTGATGGCGAAGAGCGCCATGTCACGACGCTCGCTGAACTGCATGATACGCAAGTCGACATGTTTACGACGGTTTTCATCGGCAACAGCCAGACCAAGGTAATCGATGGACATATGGTCACGCCGCGTGGTTATCTGACGCGTGAGGATTAATATGCAGATCCTGCTTTTTGGTGGAACATCGGAAGGACGTGAACTGGCGGGTTGGCTTGCTTCTCGTCGCAGTTGCGAGCTATGGGTGAGCTCTGTCACCGATTATGGGACCTCGCTTGTAAGCGATTTTTCCGGTGTCCATACATTGACCGGTGCGATGAGCGAGCCTGAAATCGAACAGTTCATAGGCGAACATGCACTTTCGTGCGTTATCGATGCGACGCATCCATATGCGGCGCATGTGTCTGCGAGTATTGCGCAGGCCTGCGAGGTGACAGGTGTTCCGCTCGAACGTGTCTGCCGCAAAGACGAGCCGGTCGATGAGCGCTGTCATATCTGTGGCGACGCGCATGAGGCTGCCGAGTACCTTAATTCGACACAGGGCAATATATTGCTTACCACAGGGAGCAAGGAACTTGATATATACACGCGCGCTATCGATGGATTTAAGGACCGTCTTTATGTGCGTGTGCTTCCCGTCGAATCATCTATTCGAGCCTGTAGGGAATCGGGCATACCCGCGCAGCATGTCATTGCGCTGCAGGGACCGTTTTCGACTCAGCTCAACGTTGCGTTGATCAGGGAATATGATAGTTCGGTTTTAGTCACCAAGGCATCGGGCAAGGCAGGCGGATTTGAAGAGAAACTTGCGGCGGCTCGTCAGTGTGGCATCGAGTCAATCGTTATAAGCAGGCCCCTGCATGAGGATGGCCTGAAATTGCATGAGATGAAACAGCATTTGGAGACAGCTTATGGTGCATAAAGTATATTTGCTGGGCGCGGGACTCGGAAATCCTGACATGCTGACCGTTGCGGCGATGGAGGCGATCCAGGAAGCCGATCTGCTTATAGGAGCCGAGCGTCTGCTCGATCCTTACCGTGATCGCGATTGCGTCTTGCTTGAACTTGTCAAAAGCGATGAAATCGTTGACGCGTTGCGCACTTCAGAGGCATCGTGCGCATGCATTTTGCTTTCGGGCGATCTGGGCTTTTATAGTGGCGCCACGCTTTTGCGCGGCAAGCTTGAGGGCTTCGATGTCGTGTCGATTCCCGGCATCTCTTCGCTGGTTTATTTTTGCGCAAAAATCGGCACGCCCTGGCAAGACGCGCATCTGGTAAGTGCGCATGGGCGTGATTGCATGTGCGCGGGCGAGGTCCAGACGCATGAAAAAACATTCTTCCTTACCGGCGGCACGACCAAAGTTGCAGACGTATGTACCGAACTTGTGAATGCTGCGCTTGGAGATGTTCGCGTTTGGGCTGGCGAGCGGCTTTCCTATGACGATGAACGTATCGTCGAGGCAACGGCAGAGGAGCTAGCGCATGAGTCCTTCGATGACCTTGCGGTGATGCTTGTGCTAAACGAACACCCCATTATTCGGTATGCGCAGGTTCCTTGCTTGTCTGACTATGCGTTTTCGCGCGGTGATGCCCCTATGACCAAAGAAGAGGTTCGCGAGCTGGTCCTTGCCAAGCTTGCTTTGCGTCGCGATGACACCGTTTGGGATATTGGTGCCGGTACGGGGTCTATTTCGGTTGAAGCTGCCCTTGCCGCAAACGCCGGCAGTGTCTATGCGGTTGAAAAAGACGAAGCGGCTCTTGAGCTTCTTGCTGCAAATAAAGCTAATTTTGGCGTGACGAACATGCACATCATTTCTGGTGCGGCGCCTGAAGCACTTCAAGAGCTTCCAGCGCCTGACCGTGTGTTTATTGGCGGATCTTCCGGTCAGCTCGCGTCTATCGTCCAAATGGCGCTGAGCGCTAATCCGCAGGCTCGCATCGTTATGACAGCGATTACGCTTGAGACGCTGAGTGAAGCTCTGACGTGCATCGATCGCTTTGCGCTCGAAAATACCGACATCGTGCAACTGAGCGTTTCTAAGGCGAAAAAAGCTGGCCGATATCACATGATGACATCTCAGAACCCCATCTACATTATGAGCGCCGATGCGCCGGCAAAGGGGGCACGTTCGTGAAGCAACAAGCGCCGCGTCTGCTTATAGGAGCCGTAGCCTCGAACAGTGGAAAGACCACTTTCACGTGCGGTTTGCTGCGCGCGTTCAAGCGCCGCGGCATACAGCCGGCAGCGTGCAAGTGCGGACCAGACTATATCGACCCGATGTTTCACCGCACGGTAATCGAAGCAGAATCGCGTAATCTCGATCTTTTCTTTTCGTCCGAAGAGGATATTGTGCGGCTTATCGCCAAGGGCGCCGCGCATAACGATATCACGGTCATAGAAGGCGTCATGGGTTATTACGATGGCATTGCGGTCAGCGACACGGCATCTGCGTGGGATGTGGCCCGAACGACTGAAACGCCTAGCGTGCTTGTGATAGACGGACGCGGTCGCGCGCGTTCCATTGCAGCAGAGGTCGCGGGTTTCGCTCAGTTTCGCGCGCAAAGCCAGGTATGTGGCGTCATCTTCAATCGTATCGCTCCCATCTCAATGTTTCACAGGAGGGCGCAAAAGTCCCTGCTCTGCTGTGTTATTGTATTATGCAAATAATACAATAACACAGCT
>CAYSZR010000075.1:0-6347 GCA_964435565.1 uncultured Coriobacteriaceae bacterium | reverse complement strand
CTTCGGGAGCCTTGTCGATCATATCGTATGCTTCAAACTTAGCCTTACCAGCATCTGGGTTTTCAGAAAGATACTTTGTAATTGCAGCTGTCAGAGTTGTCTTACCATGGTCTACGTGTCCGATAGTACCAATGTTAACATGCTCTAAGCTTCGGTCAAAATGTTCCTTTTCAGCCATTTTTCCTCCTAGTTGCTGAACTTGCATTTGCTCGCTCCCGGCTTAAGCGGGGGCGTCATTGCTGTCTATTTTAAACGTATACCGCCTCTTTTGAGACGGGTAATTAATGGTAGCGGCGATTGGACTCGAACCAATGGCAACACGGGTATGAACCGTGCGCTCTAACCAACTGAGCTACGCCGCCATTAGGTGGAGCCTGTGATCGGATTTGAACCGATGGCCTCATCCTTACCAAGGATGTGCTCTACCCCTGAGCTACACAGGCAAAAAAGTGGTGGGCGCGCATGGATTCGAACCATGGTAGGCAAAGCCAACGGGTTTACAGCCCGTCCCGATTAACCGCTCCGGCACACGCCCATTTTTTGGGACTCGCTAGTATATGAGCTTTTCAAGCTGCATGCACGCGGTAAAACGCAGCCGCGTAGCGGTCAGAGATAATACCGCGCGATGCAGGCCTTGTCAACGAAAATCCATATATACCACGCTTCCGGGCGTATCCAAAAATCAACGCATCCGGAACAGCTGGTGCCAGCGGCAGGAATCGAACCCGCAACCGTCGGTTTACAAAACCGCTGCGCTACCGTTGCGCCACGCTGGCTTGCTGCGAGGGGCAGTGTATCATAATTAGCGTATTGGCAATGAACAAAACGCGGGCTGTCACCTAATCGTCGTGCACCATCGCGTTAAGTCGAGCAAGAGTGTCAGCGTCGATTCTATCTGCAACGGTATTTTTCCCGCGGGTCGTCGCTTTGGCGTTTTCGCGCCAATCTTGCTCGAGAATCTCGCTATCAATTCCAAACCCCGCCGCCGACATCCTTGTGACGCCCCCACCGTAGACCGTTGCCTGAATCGTGAAATCGGATGATACGACGACGACTTCGAGACCTTGATCGCGTGCATCGTGCGCAAGCTTCTCTATAACGGTGTCAGCGCTGACCCCAGCCGGCGAAAAAACAACCTCTATCCCTGCTTCACGTATCGGCTCACCGGCAGACGCCGGGTTTCCGGCGCCGTCAAAAACAACCGTGCACCGCTCGTACGAGCCTTGGGCAAAATGGGCAGCGTCGTTGATAAGGGACTCGCGCGCCTTATTCCAGCCGTTGCCGCTTTCATAATCACTACCCAAACCAGCGTAGCGCCTATTGTTGCGGATGACGTTATAGCCATCGACGATCAAGACTTGTCGACGCTGCATTGCCTCATCCATTCATAAGCAATCGCCGTTGTCGCCTGAGCGACGTTGAGAGATTCAACTTGACCAACCTGCGGTAGCTTGACGAGCAGATCGCATGTTTTGAGCGTGAGTTTGGAGAGCCCCTCGCCTTCCGAGCCCACGACAAGAACGATACGACCCGAAAGAGAAGCGTCCCATACTACCGATTTAGCATGCTCGCTTGCACCAACGACCCAAAAACCTTCGTCTTTAAGTCGATTGAGATTGCTTGCAAGATTTGCCTCGAGCGCAATGGGCAAATGTGCCACGGCACCTGCAGAAGTTTTGTATGCTGCGGTCGTAACATGTGCACTGCGTTTGTTTTGGATAAGCATGCCGCATGCCCCAACGACTTCAGCGCTTCGCGCGATTGCGCCGAAGTTGCCAGCATCGGTTATATGATCGCATGCGATTATCAGGGCGTTTTTCTTCCCAGCCGCACGACGCACCAGTTCTTCGATGCCAACATACGCAAAAGGAGCAACCCTGGCGATAATGCCCTGGTGCGCGCCGTGAGCAGAACGTTCATCGAGCATGCTTCTTGGAGCTTTCTCGATGGTGATTCCCTGAGACTGGATACGCGCAAGCACTTTGGCGCAGCGTTTATCGTTGCATGCTGCGTCACTGGCATAGACTGCCTGTATGGGCACACCCGCACTCAGGGCCTCTTCCAGCGCATGCCGGCCCTCTAAGAATTCATTATCCATAGATTACACGTGCTCCATTCGGCGTATCTTCGATAACAAAGCCAAATTCTGCCAACCCGTCGCGCACGGCATCGGCCCGTGCCCAGTCCTTCGCAGCGCGCGCTTCGGCACGAGCCGCTAGCAAGGCATCGGTTGCCTCTTTGGCATTATCACCCTTAAAGTCAACGAGTCTGCTTGCGAGTTCGCATATCTCCGATCCGCACTGCATGTCTTCCTCGCGCGAAATATGAATGCCCAGCACGCCCACGAGCTCCTCAATGGCCTGTGCATTGGCGCGCGCCTCATCACGCGCGAGTTCGCACATCGCTTTGTTGTCCTCAAGAAAACGATTGCATACACTCACAAACGTGAAGATCGCCCCAAGCGCACCTGCGGTGTTGAAATCGTCGTCCATGGCTTCGAGAAAATCATCCTGCATCTTTTTCCGAGCAGACACGACTTCGGTATAGGGGCTTTCATCAGCCTTAGCTGCATTATCCGCAGTCCAGCGCAGGTTGCGCACGACAGTTGTGATGCGCTCAAGCGAAGATGCAGCTTCCTTCAAACGGTCGTCACTAAAATCAAGTGGCGAACGATAATGCGTCTGAAGCATAAGCAAACGGAGCGCATCTGGATCGCACGTATCCAAAACGGACTTGAGCAAAAGGAAATTACCGAGGCTTTTCGACATCTTTTCAGAATTGATTCGCAGCATGCCCGAATGCATCCAGTAGTGGACGAATTTTTCGTCGTATGCCGCTTCGGTCTGTGCTTTTTCATTTTCATGGTGAGGAAAAGCAAGGTCATTGCCACCGCCATGAATATCGAGCGGAAGTCCAAGATACTTCTGGGACATTGCGGAGCATTCCAAATGCCACCCCGGCCGGCCCTCTCCCCACGGAGAAGCCCAGTGCGGCTCACCCGGTTTTGCGGCTTTCCACAAAGCGAAGTCAAGCGGATCGCGCTTGCGCTCATCGACATCGATACGTGCGCCGCTTACAAGCTCATCGATATTGCGATTCGAAAGCTCACCATACGCATCGAATGATCGCACGGAGAAATACACGTCTCCATCGATTTCATAGGCATGACCACGGTCGATAAGCCGCTGCACGAGTGCGATCATCTCGGGTATTTCCTGGGTAGCGCGCGGGCGCACATCGGGGTCATCAATACCAAACCGATGCATATTCTCGATAAACGCATCGGTATAGAATGCAGCGATTTCCTCGGGGGTCTTGCCCTCCTCATGTGCGCGGTTGATTATCTTGTCATCGACGTCGGTAATATTTTGCACAAACGTGACGTCGTAACCACGAAACGCAAGGTATTTTCGAACCACGTCAAACGTAAGGAAAGTCCGCGCGTTGCCGATGTGGATATAGTTGTATACCGTGGGCCCACATGCATACATCGCGACTTTACCTGGTTCGCGGGGCACAAACTCCTCCTTGCGGTGTGTTGCCGTGTTATATATTTGCATGATGGTTCCTCGATTCGTTCAGTGCGCATAGTCGCCATGCATCTTATCAGTAACACGCGTAAAGCGTCATTCGCAATCAAAGGTAGCCCTTATATGCAAATGCTCTTATATGCAAATGGCGAGTTACAGATAGATATTGGGGCGCTTACTTGGAAAGCAGGCAAACAGCCTGAGCAGACGCGCCTTCTCCTCGACCCTCATATCCAAGGCGTTCCGTCGTCGTCGCCTTCACGCCCACGCAATCAACGGATATTCCCAGCGCCCGAGCAATGTTTTCGCGCATCTGATCACGGTAGGGCGATATTTTTGGCTCTTGCAGCATCATGATCGAGTCGATGTCTTCGATGGAAAACCCCTTTTGCCTCACGTAATCACCGACGAGAGTCAGCAGCTTCATGGAATCCGCATCTTTGTATGCTGGGTCGGTATCAGGAAAGAGTTTCCCGATATCGCCCGCACGCAAGGCTCCCAGGAGGGCATCCATAATGGCATGGGCAAGCACGTCGGCATCGGAATGGCCATCGAGGCCCTTCTCGTAGGGTATGACGACACCGCCCAAAACGAGCTTGCGCCCAACGGCAAATGCATGGACGTCGTATCCTAAACCAATTCTCTGCACGATACGGCCCTATTCTTCTCTTTGGGCAACACGAGCTGAAAGTGCTGCGATAACCGGACCAACATCTTCGGGAACGGTTACTTTGATATTGTCGCGCGGTCCATCGAACATAAGCACATGCCCGCCCAAGCGCTCTATCAAAGACGAATCGTCGGTTCCGACAAACCCATCGTACATGGCCGCTTTATGCGCACGCCTATAAGCATTCACTCTGAACACCTGCGGCGTTTGCGCAATCCAGAACATACTGCGGTCGGGCGTGCCAACAATCGTGCGGTCGTTCACCACTTTGAGTGTATCGACAGAAGGATGACCGACCACAACGCCATCCGAATCGAGATTGCCTTTCAAGAGGTTGAGCGCATGAACTATTATCTCAGGGGTGACGAGTGGTCTCGCTCCGTCATGGACTGCAACATACTCATAGGTATCAGGAATCGCTGCAAGACCGTTCATAGCAGATTCTTGGCGAAGCTCACCTGCAGGGGCAAATTCAATAGGCGTGACAAAAGGATATGGATCAATCGCAGCTCTGCAGTATTCTGCCTGGCGATCTTCCGGGCAGACGATCACGATGAGCCCGACTTCCGGGACAGCGTCAAACGCCTCTGCCGACCATGTCAAAACAGGCTTGCCCAGCACTTCGAACAGCTGCTTTCCGCCCGGGTTGCGAAAACGCTCTCCCGCACCACCTGCAACGATAATCGCGGCCATAGAGGGATTCTTTGAAACACGGCCCTCGAGCAGGCTGCTGGCACTTTCCAACGAATTGATCTGATGGACGAACGCATCGACCTCGGCAGGGGTAAGCGCCGCAGGACTCGTAATAGGGTCGGTATCAACTTCGGTTGCCATGTTCTTCTTTTCGACCATCTGGCCTCCAGGGAGTCGGAGTTAGACATCAGAATCGTTATGCTCGAGCGCGCTCAAGCGAACGATTTCGCGATCTAGGGTATCGCGAGCATTCTTCAATGCCAATATAGTAGTGCTCACCTGTGAATATGGCTTCTCCGGCTTGCCCAACGTTACCGATTCGCCGCCGAAGTACAGATCAATCACGTTTCGGCGTTGGGAAACGGTAATCGCCATAGTGTCAGTTTGCGCGCACATGCGCATGGCAGTGCGATGACGCATGCCCGTTTCTTTAGTTTCAAAGACTATCGTTGGAGTTAGATGCACGTTTGCCCGAATAATGCGCCGAGCATGGGCGTCGAGCAAAATCGCCCCGTCCATTTTAGAAAGCTCGAACAGGCGGTTGGGCGTAAACGCGAGATCGATTTCAAACCCGCCGCTGCTGACGGCAAGAACGTTTTCCAAATCGCCAACGCAAATAAGAGCACCGTTATCAGCAGAAAGGACCATATCCAAGGACATGCGCAGGTCTGTCCCGGGAGTAACCATCTTCACGACATCGTCCATGCTCTGGATGGTTCCCATCAAAAGCCCTTCTTCTTAGATCCGGATTCCTCTCAATAATACCATGTGCGACGTGCATAAACGAAAGCGCTGGTCGCAATAATGCACCCCAGCGCTCTCTTTTTTAATCTGCAGCAGCGTCACTGTTCGCCGTGGGCGGCAGTGCCTTTTCCTCTGGGGCAGCGCTCTTGAGCGCAAGCGTCTTGCGTTCTCTCAGCTTGGGTATCTCGCCAGTTCCGGGTGCAAAAACCAGCTCGTCACCAACGTAATCGACAAGAATCGTCGAGCCTTCCTTCCATGTGCCTTCAAGGACCTCTTCCGACAGCGGATCCTCGATAAGTCTTTGAATGGCACGACGCAAGGGCCGTGCGCCAAAGGCGGCATCTGTCCCCTTCGAGGCAACATAATGTTTAGCCGCCTCGGTAAGCTCGATATTCATGCCCTGAACAATCAAACGCTGTCGCAGATCGTCGATCATCAAGTCGACGATCTGGGCGATATCGTCGTCTGTCAAAGACTTGAAGACGATGGTTTCATCCACACGATTTAGAAATTCAGGGCGGAAAAGTTTTTTGAGCTCTGCCATAACAGAGTCATGGATTTCCTTATCTGATAGTCCGCCCGAATTAGTGGTCGAAAAACCCAGGGGGCTTTCGCGCGTAATTTCGCGCGCCCCAACGTTGCTGGTCATAATGATAATCGTATTGCGGAAATCTACTCTTCGACCCTGCGCATCGGTTAGATGACCTTCT
>CAYSZR010000074.1:0-6361 GCA_964435565.1 uncultured Coriobacteriaceae bacterium | reverse complement strand
ACCTAATACGCCCATTTGCCCTCAGTGTCTTGAGCGCGAGGTCAATAAGATGTCGCAGATGTTCGGTTTTTCCATGCCGGGCCAGCCCAATGGTGACAACTCGTCTCCTCGTACGACGACTGATGAAAACGGCAAGGAAATCGAAGAGGTCGACGGCGAGCCGGTCGATTCTGAAAGCTCAGCTGACGACAATAACGCGAATAACAACACTCCATTTGGCGGATGGAGCCCTGTTGGTTTCTTTACAGGTGGCGGCAATGGACCTTTTGGCATGGGTGGTCCCGCTCCGCAGAAGAAGCGCAAAGAGGGCGAGCCTGTTATGGCGCCTGTTCCGCTGCCACATGTGCTCAAAGGCCAAATCGACGATTACGTAGTTGGCCAGGAACTGGCGAAGAGGATTGTGGCCGTGGCGACCTATAACCACTACAAACGCTACGATGCTTCTAAAAAGACCGACGTGCAGATTGAGAAAAGCAATATTCTCATGCTAGGTCCCACGGGTACGGGCAAGACATATATTATCAAGACGCTTGCCGACCTGCTCGATGTGCCGCTGGCGATTTCAGATGCCACCACGCTTACACAGGCGGGTTATGTGGGCGATGACATAGAGAGCATTATCACCAAGCTCATCAGTGCAGCTGATGGCGATATAGAGCGTGCCGAACATGGCATCGTCTACATCGACGAAATCGATAAGATCGCAAAGCGCAACGGCGGGCCTGAGGGCACAAGCGGCGGACGTGATATCGGAGGCGAATCGGTACAACAGGGCCTGCTTAAAGTGCTCGAGGGTACCAAGATGGAAGTTCCGCTTTCCGGCGGTATGAAGACGCCGTTCTCGCAGAACGCCACTATCGATACGAGCAACATCCTCTTCATTTGCGGCGGTGCATTCCCCGGACTGGATAAGATCATCGAAAAGCGCCTTAACAAAAGCGCGGGTGTGGGCTTTGGATCATCGGTGCGTGAGAACTTCGAGGGCGATCGTGACATCTTAAAGAACGTAAAGGTCGAAGACCTTAAGCAATACGGCCTTATTCCCGAGTTCCTTGGGCGTATGCCTATCCTTTGCACGCTCGAAGCGCTTGACGAGCAGATGCTCTACGACATCCTGGTTAAACCGCACAACGCGCTTATCAAGCAGTATCAGGCGCTCATGGATTACGATAACGTTGAGCTCGACTTTGATGATTCGGCGCTTAAGGAAATCGCCCGTCTAGCGCTTGAACAGGACACGGGCGCACGTGCGCTGCGTGCCATCATCGAGAAGTTCATGCTCAATATCATGTACGAGGTGCCAAAGGATAAGAACATCGGGTCTGTGACCATAACCGGTGATTACATCAAGGGTCATGGCGCGCCGATTATCAGATTGCGCGGTCAGGATTCCTTGCCTGAAGCAGAAGCGGTGGCACTTCCCGAAGCAAACGTAGCTGCGGAATAGCCGATCAAAGCTGGTATCCTTGCGGCATTTTGCTAAGGGCGCGTGCTTGATTCGATGAGCCCCAATTTTATGCATGCATTCAGTATGCCGTCGTTATCTACGTCATTTGTTACGTAGTTGGCTTTTGCCTTGAGCTTGTCAATGGCATTGCCCATGGCGACGCTTGTCCATTCGGGCTGGAACATGTCCAGGTCGTTGCTTCCGTCGCCAAAGACGACGACGTCTTCGAGGGACGCATGTGCCAGCTGTATAATTTTTCGTATGCCGCGGGCCTTGTCGGTCGGTTCGATATAGACAAGTTCATCCGAATAGCGTGCCCAAGTGACGCCTGTGAAATCAAGTTCTTTCGTTTGTTCGCGCGGGCAGGGGACGAGAATCTTGTATATGGGATCGATAGTGTTGATATCAAGATCGGGAATATACGAAGGCACATAATACAATTGCGAGAGCATGTGCGCATATCGTTCGCTTGAAGTCAGACAGGTGCGCTTGTTCTCGCAGTTGACGGCCCAAACCCAACCTTTCGCGTTAAGGCGGTGCACGAACGCACGCGTGGAATCGAGCGGCATGCCTTCCATAGAGATAAGCTTGCCGTCTATTGTTATCGAATTGCCGCCATCGGCAACCATCGTGTCGATTCCCGCAGGAGCAAGCATTTCAAGCGCATCAGATTGCAAACGGCCAGTTGCGAGCGCGACGAAGTGCCCAGCTTCTCGAAGCGCGTCAAGTGCTGCACACGCCGATTGCGGTATGGAATCGGTCTTTCGCGAACGCAGGGTTCCGTCGTAATCAAAGAAACAGTATTTTTTCCTATGCACTTGCATGCTCCCAAGATAGCAGCAATCTGTTAGAATGGCAGGCGCTGTTTCAAGGACCGTTAGCTCAGTTGGCAGAGCAGGGGACTTTTAATCCCAAGGTCCAGGGTTCGAACCCCTGACGGTCCACCAGCAAATTATCACAGGTCAACGGATGTATCCGCTGACCTGTTTTGTTTTAATGGAGGTCCGTCTAGCCAAGGTCTTTGCTATTTCACAGAGAGGTCTGCGTACGCCTCGCCCATCAGCGCATGCTCGTATTTCCCGTTCGATCCAGGTGCCAGCATGGAAACTGACACTTGTTTCTGGAAGAGCATGATGATGTCGCTTCCGCCAAAGAGGAAATATCCCATTGGGTCGCCTTTTTCGACGCGCGCGCCCACCTTGACGCTGTCCTCCCAGTTGCACGAGCTGACTTGGCTCATGCCGACGGGCAACACAGCGACAAGGCCGAACTCGTCTGTGTCGACGATTACGCACGAGCGCGTCTCAATCATCTGCCAGCCGGGATTCTGCGCCTCGAGACGGTATCTTCCCTCTTCTGCATCCCACACTGTGATTCCCCCGGCAGCGGAGATACCTGGGATTTTCCTGACCTCGACGATGGTGCCGCTCACCGGGAAGTGGTAGCGGTGGTAGTCGTTCACGTCGAGGAAGGTGTGCGTCATCGTCCCGGCGTCAAATGACTTGGTGTATGCGCTGTCCGGACCGATTAAATCGGCGATGCTCGTGAAGCGGGCAGACTTGATGACGACGCCCTCGTGCTCCTCGAGTTGTCCGTCGTCGGAGATGTTCCAGACGCCCTGCGGGACAGAGTCAGCCGGGGCGACTACGTCGCTTTGCGCGATGGGACGCGCGGACGGATCGGCGAGCCTGCGGGCGAAGAAGTCGTTGAAACTCGTCCAGATGTTTTTATCTCCGTACCAACCTTTGTTCAAGCCGAAGTGGTCGTCTGTCTTGGCCTTTTCGTAATATTCGTTGCTCCAGCTCTCTGGGGTGTTGAGGAATTCGCCCCATGTGTCAGAGTATTTTTTGAGCCAGCTCGAGATGGGTTCGCGGTATTGCAGCGTGGGGTAGTAGTAACCTTGATTCTCGAGCTCTTCGAGCGGCTGGTCGAGGATGAACCAGAGGTAGTCGATGGACTGGTCGATTTCATTGTAGAGCGTTGGGTACTCTGCTCCCTCGAGCACACCCCATGGCTCGCAGGTAGTGGACCAGTCTATGAAGTCGTAGAATTCGTCTAGCGTCTGTGCTGGGTTAGTTGTGCGGTCAGGGTTGATTTTCGCCGCTTTTTCAATCGATTTTTCCATGAGGGCCTTGAGTTCCGGGTCCGCGTCGAGCATTGCGATGAACTCGTTCGTCGCTTGCTTGTGCTGACTGACGCTTGCGGATGTGCTCGATGAGGTTTGCTGCGACGGGCTCGTGCTCGTGGCGGCGCACCCTCCAATAGATAGGGCCGCGACCAGTAGCGTGGCGGCGAGCGCGACGAGTGGTTTGCAGATTCTCATAGCTACCCCTTACTATGGTTTCAAATCCTGCTCTCCGGCAGCCCTTATTATAGACGTGCTTGCCCATGAGCCTAGCCGCGCTTTTCTAAGCCGTGCCTTTCGTGGGATAGCGCTCGAAATGCTCTCTCAGGGTGCCGAAAGGGCGTGCCTTTCGCGATGATTTGCTTGAAGGGCACGAATTTCGAGGTGCAAAGAGAGCCCTTCGCATGGTTTTGTCCGAAATGCACGCCGTTTTTTGCTGCTAGTCGTGCCTTCCGTGGGATAACGTTCGAAAGGCGTTTTTGAGTTGCAACGTGAAAACGTTAAATCTGTCATATGACCTATCGTGAACGTGAGTTATATGTAGAACTACTGAAAATAGAGTACCTATCTACTTAGGAAAGTGTAGAGCTGCCGTTAATATTCATTACTGATATGACCAGATTTTCCATAGAAGTACGCAGTGCCCGACAGGTAGCCTGTTGTTTGCAGGCTGGCGTTGATGTCAGAGTAAGGCTTATGCGTGAGAGAGATGGGTGTCCATGTCGACAAGACTTGAAATGCCGCGCGGACGAGAGATTCTGATGTTGGCTGGTCTGTTCATGTCGACTATGTGCACAATGGGCGACCTTGTTATCACTCCAATTGTGAGCAGGCTTTTTGAATACTATGTGGATTATCCCGCCGCGCTTATCAATTTTGGAATTACAGGTCCCTCTCTCGTCGGTCTTCCGTTTTCGTTATTCGCCGGTTGGCTATGCGATCATTTTGATAAAAAGAAAATCATGGTGATCGGTTTTGCGATCTTCACTCTTTCAAGCGTTTTTGGGGCCGCCGTTGACAACATATATTATTTTGTTGTTATGCGTTGCCTGGCGACGGGCGCGTGCTGGGGTATCACAAACACGGCTGGTTTGGCCATCCTTGCGGATTTATATGTTGATAAGGGCAGTCACGGTAAAATGATTGGCTTTTATAACGCCATCATGTCGCTTATGGGCGCGCTGCTTTCCGTGCTTGCAGGCACGCTTGTAGTGAACTCAGGTTGGCAGATTGCCTTTCAATCGTACTGGATTGCGCTTCCCGTGCTCGTGCTGCTCGTCGTTTTTTTGCCGAGTTTGCCGCCCCGAAACGATGCCGTGATGTCTCAAGCGGGTGGTCCTGAAAGAACCGCAGTATGGCTCAGATCGGTCTTGCCGCTTGCTGTTCAGATATTTTGCATCGCAGTCATCTATTATGTCGCATTCTATATGGTGTCTCTGTTTGTCACTGATGCCGGTGTGGGAGATGAAGCATATACGGGCATAATCGTCTCGGTCATGACAGTTGCTGCCGCTTTAAGCTCGTCGGTTTTCGGTATATTCTACAAGCGTCTCAAACGCGCGGTCTACCTTATTCCTGTTGCTATCATAGGAATAACGCTTATTGTTGAGGCGAAGGCGCCGACGCCTGCTTCCGTTTTGCTGTGCTCTGGGGTCATGGGGTTTTGCTGGCCGTTCTTCTTCTGCTATTTCTATGCTCACGCTACAGAACTTGTTCCCAAACAGCGCCAAGGCTCCGCAACGGGCATAGTGGCATTTTTCAATGGGCTTGCCATGTTTTGCAGCTCGTATTTGATCACCATGCTTATGAACGTCACAGGAATGAATGCGGTTTCACTCTGGCCGTATCTTGGCTGTGCACTTGTTGTTATCGTGATTGTCTCGGGACTTGTTTTAGGCGCCTGGAGACGGTATGGGGTGGCCTCGCATAGCTAAATCGAGCGATAAAAAGATGGCTGTATAGCGTCCTATTTGATTAGGTCACGGAGCTGAAATCGGCTGTTGATGCCCATCTTGCGATATGCGTTGTACACATGTTTTCGAACGGTCGATATAGAAATGACAAGCTCATCGGCTATGGCCCTATCGGAAAGGCCCCGAGAGGCAAGCTCGACGATCTCGCACTCGCGGGCAGTCAGATCGTAGCGCTCCGTCAAAGTGTTTGTTGCCGTGCCATCCTCTGCTGGCTCCAATGCGGTCTTGTTGTGCAAAATCTGATTCAGACGAAGCGCCGCCTGAGGAGCGATATGTTCGAGAATCTCTTTTTCACGCGCAGAGAAATCGCCTTGTTCGGCAGTGTTGAAGAGCGTGATTTCTGCAAAGGGCTTTCCATCATAGGCAAGCACAGCACGCATGATATATTCGACACCCTGTTTTCCATATATATCTTGGTAGACCTTTGCCGCATGCCGTTGTTCGTCTGTCATCATGTCCGTATCGCGAAAGACGGTTGTTGATGGCTTGAGATAGAAGCCCATGAAATATGGATCTCGGTCATAGCCATCCATAAATTCCTCAACGAAATTTGCGGGCTTGCCCATAAAGAATGGTTCGTCCATATAGGCGATGCCGTCTACAACATCAAGAGTGCAAAATTCTGCCTGGTTGCAGGGTATGATCATTCGGATGCGAGTGAGCAGCTCATCTCGAAACGAGAGAACGTCCTGTGGAACGCTGATTCGATAGAGTATATCGACGATTACCTCATAATCGCGCGCAGACAGTTCATTACTCATCATGCACCGTTTCCTCTTGGCTCTCAGTCAGATTAAGCGGGTTTATTCTAACAGA
>CAYSZR010000073.1:0-6426 GCA_964435565.1 uncultured Coriobacteriaceae bacterium | reverse complement strand
TACAGCAGGACGCGCGGCCTTTGTCGTATCCGTTCCATCGTCCATCCACTTCTTCGTGGCGGTAAAGGTCATGGTATTTTCTAAGGTATTGGTCAGCGTGCCATCTGTGTATAAAGCACTGGTTATAGACGCATAGTTATCTTGATTAAGATATGTAGGAACATAAACAGTGCCCTCAGGAGCGGTATTGCCATCTTTCACTGACACATTACTCTCAGTGATGTAGTAAGTGCAGGGGTAATCATTCTCGTCAAATGCGCGAACGTTGGGAAGCGATATGGTCCACAAGTCACCAATCGGTTCAACGGTGACATAGCCTTCGGCATTTTCGTCAGTCGTGGTAAGAGGAACCTCTGTCGTCACGTCGGAAAGACTCGTTTTATGCAACTTCAGGGCGGCAAGCCATGTCGTCACATCAACCCTGGTCGAATACTTGTTGGAAGCGTCATCCCACTTCTTCGTAGCCGAATAGCTGCCCAGCTTGGTGTTCGTGAGCACCGTGGAATCCGTGGAAAGATAAGAGGAGACATACCCCTTGGGCACGCTTGTCTCTGCCAGACGATAGGTAACCTCGTTGCCATTAGCATCATATTGGTTAAGAGACTTGTCGAAGGCATACTTCCAAGCGCTATCATTGCCGGTAGGTGCAGGAATAGACGGTGCTTTTGCGAGCCCCAAATCACCTGCGTTGCCATCAGTGATGGTGGTCCAGTCTGTGCCCTTAACAGAATATTGCAACGCCATGCTCATACCCTCGACAGAACCGAGCGTCTTGGTAGTCGCTCCGTCAAACCAATCCTTCTGTACATTAACAACGTTTTTTGCCTTCTGAGATCCAAAGGTTACTTCAGATGTAGGATTGACGCCTCCCGTTGAAAGCTTTTGCCGGTTGGAGCCGATGATAGAACAACCGGTAGCTTCGGCATCGAGCGTCACCGAAAGCGAACTTGCCGTGGTCACGATTGTAAACGATGCAAGCGAGTTATCGATCTGGAACGAGCCGTTCGCTTCCAGTGTCGCAATCGTAGTCGATCCATGTTTCACCGTGCACGGACTATCAACCCTATAGGTGATTTTATCCCCATCCCCATAGTTATAAGCAGTGTTATATACCGTAAACGTGTTTGGGTCGCTTTGCGCGCTCAAAGCGATGGACGCGGCAGGCTGCAGCGTGTTCACGACGGAGATAATCTCTGGCTTGCCATTTGCAGGGCTTGCTATATCGACGCCGGTTTCGTCAGTCAGCGCTTCAAGCGCCGCATCGACCGGAACAATAACCGCATATTCTGCCTTCGAAGTCGATACCGTGGCCCTATAGGTCATAGCGCCATCTTCTGAGGTCGAATCATAGGCAAGGTCTATCCCGTCGACCTGGGTCTCGATAACGCGATACTGCGTGCGGCTTGCATAGGCTCCCTCATCAGTCACAGTCTGAAGCGAGAGGTCCGTGAAGGTGTACTGAGAATCGGCATCCTTGACCTGGATAAGCTCTTCTGCAGAAAGATTAATCTTAGCAGCATCGCCTGAAACGTCGACCCAGTCGCCGCACTCGCCCCATGAGGAATCTGCAGGGTTCCATGAAGCAGTGCGACTCTGCAGCTGCAGGCAGACGCTCACGGAGTCAACAGAAGCGCCATCGCTGTTCGTAAAGGAAAGCGTCACGGGAAGATCGCCTGAAAGAGCAGTATGGACAGGTACAGCCGTTTGCTCCTGCTTGTCCGTAGCAGATGCTTCAGCAGCAGCCTTGGCTGATGCAGGGTCATCAGCTGCCTTATGGTCTTCTGAAGATTCGACGCCTTCGCTTTCGGGTTCGGGCGCACTCGACGAGGCGGTGGTTTTTGCCAAGGAATCCTGCGAAGATGAGACGACAACGTCGTCAGCATCTGTCGCATCTGAAGACACTGTATCAGCTGCAACTGACTCAGACGTATCGACTACAGTGGACTGCGAGTCTGCAGATGCATGGATTTCATCTGCGTAAACTGCGATATTCGAAACGGAAAGGACGAGCGAAATCGAGAGAATAACGCTCAGCGTGCTTCTCAGACCCCTACTGCCAATGAAAGCCTTTGCAATGCGGCTAGCCCTGGTAGTGTTTTTCATAGCTATCTCCCTTTTTGCCCAGCCATGAGGTCAAATCACACTCTGACCCCTACGTTTCATATTCGTTTTTTATATGCCGGTTATGCATTCGGGCATTCGATTGCATCGAAATATAGGCATAGTCCACCCGAAAACAAATTATTGTTTAAAATACCCCAATAGAGGCTGTTCTAACAGCCTCTATTTTTGCAGATGTATGCCGTTAAACAGGAATTTTCCTATAGATCGGCAATGATTTCATCGAAAGCCGCGACGGGATCGCCAACACGCGTAATAGGCCTGCCTATAACCAGATGGGATGCACCGGCTTCGAAGGCCTCGGCCGGTGTGGCAACACGGCTCTGGTCGCCTAACGCCGCGCCGTTTGGGCGCACGCCTGGCGTGATGATAATCGCGTCCTCGCCCAATAGTTCGCGCATGGCGGCAGCTTCTTTAGGAGAACAGACGATGCCGTTCAGACCTGCATCACGCGCGAGCGTGGCCAGTCTCTTCACCTGCATCGCTGCCGGCACATCGATGCCGATCGATGCGAGCTGCGCATCGTCCATGCTCGTAAGAACGGTTATAGCGCACACTGCAGGGGGCTCTGCATCCAAATCGACTTCGCCGGCTCCTTTGCGTGCGCCTTTGACAGCAGACGAGAGCATGGCCTCTCCCCCGCTTGCATGCACCGTCAAAAGGTCAGCACCGGCCTGCGCAATGGAGCTTGCCGCACCATAGACCTGGTGTGGGATATCGTGGAGCTTCAAATCGAGGAACACGCGAAAACCAAGCTTATGCATCTTCGTGACGATCGAAGGACCGACGGCGTAATAGAGCGTCATGCCGATTTTGACCCAGCGGGCGTGCCCAGCAAGTTTTTCGCCCAGCACAATGGCCTCGTCAGGAGAACAATCAAGTGCGACGATAACGCGTTGTGCCTTTGATTCGTTTTTCCAATCCATGGTTCGCTAAACCTCCAGTGATCCTATAAGCTCGTTGACATCGACGATTCCGTTTTCACTGCAATATTCGATTATCCCCTCGAGCACATGCAGTGATGCCGCGGGATCGACGAAATTCGCCGCCCCAACCGCCACCGCGCTTGCACCCGCGAGCATGAATTCGACTGCATCTTCTCCAGTCGAAATACCACCCATGCCTATAATAGGTATGCTAACGGCATTGTACGTCTCCCAGACCATGCGTAACGCGACAGGTTTGATTGCCGGTCCGGAAAGTCCCCCCACACATCTGGCAAGCACGGGCCTGCGGCGCTTTGCGTCGATAGCCATGCCCAAAAGCGTGTTGATAAGACTCACCGCATCAGCGCCGGCCGCCTCGACGGATTTCGCAATGATCCTGATATCGGTTACGTTGGGCGTAAGCTTGACTATCAGCGGACGCTTGGTAATTGCCCGCACGGCAGATGTCACCTGCGCCGCTTGTTCTGGATCGGTACCAAACGTCATGCCCCCCGCATCGACATTGGGACACGAGATGTTAACCTCATAGGCATCGACAGCAGGTTCGTCTTCCAAACGTTCAACAACCTGCACGTATTCTTCCAGGGTATGACCTGAGACATTGACGATGACAGACGTGTCGACCCCAGCAAGCCAGGCAAGTTGTTCAGTGCAGAATTCCTCGACACCAGGGTTTTGCAAGCCGATAGAATTGAGCATGCCAGCCGGAGCCTCAGCCAAGCGCGGCGTGTCGTTTCCCTGCCAGGGTCTAGGCGAAACGCCCTTGGTCGTGATGGCACCCAAACGGGACACATCGAAGAAATCAGCGAATTCCTCGCCATGCCCGAAGGTTCCCGAAGCAACCGTCACCGGGTTTTTCATGACCAAGCCGCCTATATCGACCTGAAGGATCGAGGCGCCTGCATCAGAATTATGCACTGCGGTCATTGCCAGATCACCTCGCTCGCGTCGAAAACGGGCCCGTCCACGCAGCAGCGTTTCAAACCGCCCGTCGTCTTGATAACGCAGCCCAAACAGGCGCCAACCCCACACGCCATCATCTTTTCCATTGAAACCTCGCAGGCAACGCCTGCATCGACAGCGGCCGAAAGACAAGCCCGTTCCATGGGCAAGGGCCCGCATATGGCAACGTAATCGTATGTTTCTTGTGCGATAAGTGCATCGCTTAGCGTATTCGCAAAGCCAGCTGTTCCCTCACTGCCATCGTCTGTGGCAATGTGCAGCGTGCCCCGACTGGCATCAACGGCCTTTTCGATCGTGTCACGGCAGACGATTCGAGTTGCCGTTGTTGCCGCCATAACGGCATCGACCACAATAGCGCGCTTGGCAAGATCTTGTGCCAACATATTGAGCGCGGGGGCACCCACGCCACCGCATACGATCAACGCGCGCTTGGCAGACTGCGGAATATGCCAGCCATTGCCAATAGGACCGACACAATCGAGCAGGTCATCGGGTTTGATATGCGTAAGCTGCTTCGTTCCTGAGCCAACCACCTGATAGCAGATATCGACCGTGCCCGTTTTCACATCGGCATCGCTTATCGCAAAAGGCATCCTCAGAAATTGAACGCTCGGCTCATCGCAGACACGCACTTGTACGAATTGACCCGGTACACACGTTTGGGCAATAGTGGGCAAAACAGCTGAGATCTGAAAAATACCCGGGGCAATCTGACGATTGAAGAGAACGCGCCCGGTTTCCTGTTGCTTTCGAACCATGCAAGTTCAACCTTTCCGATGCGGACCGTGCATACATGCATATGATACGGCATATATTCCTACATGCATGCGAGATGCCTCAAAGTGCGAGGCCCGGCCTGCCGCAAGCAGCGCATCGGGCCCCGTCGATGTCTTGTCTTTCTAGAGGTCTTGCAAGGCAACGGGCTCAAGCCGGTTGTCATGTATGGCCGATATCGCTTGAGCAAGCGCGTTTGCTCCCGCAAGCGTCGTCACATAGCAAATGCCGTTGGCAACGGCCGCACTACGCAGATGATAGCTATCGCCGCGCGTTTCCTGTCCAAAGGGAATATTAATCAAGAGGTTGATCTCGCCATTAGAGATCATGTCTCCGATATTGGGGCGCTTTTCCTGTATCTTGCGCGTGATTTCAACGCTGAGGCCGTTCGCCTTGAGCATTCTGCCCGTGCCGCCTGTCGAGACGATTGAAAATCCAAGGTCTTGCAGAGCATGGGCGATGGGAACGATATTTCGTTTTTCGCGGTCACATACCGAAATAAAGACCTTTCCGCCTTTTGGCAGCGAATAGTCAATTGCCAGCTGCGTCTTCGCATACGCGCTTGGAAAATCATTGCCAATGCCCATGACCTCGCCCGTTGACTTCATCTCAGGGCCAAGCATGGTTTCTGCACCGGGAAACCTTCCAAAAGGCATGACGGCCTCTTTGCAGGCGAAATGCTCTATACCGCCATTATGAGCCGGCAGATTCATGTCGGCGATCTTGTGGCCAGCCATGATACGTGCCGCGCATTTGGCAAGGGGTATACCCGTCGCCTTGCTGACAAATGGCACGGTCCTGCTTGCACGCGGGTTCACCTCGATGACATAGACCTTGCCATCTTTCACACCGTATTGGATGTTGACCAATCCGCATGTTCCAACGGCACGCGCAAGACGCGTCGTGTCATCGATGATCGTCTCCATGACGGCATCGGAAAACGAGAAAGGCGGGGTGCAGCAAGCGGAATCGCCCGAATGAATACCGGCTTCCTCGATATGTTCAAGCACGGCACCGATATAGACGTCTTGCCCATCGCAGAGCGCATCGACATCGCATTCGGTCGCCGATTCGAGGAACGAATCAAGATACACGGGATGATCCGGCGTGACTCGCGCAGCTTCGGCCATGTACGTCTCAAGGTACTGCGCATCATAGGCGATGACCATGCCGCGACCGCCCAAGACGTAACTTGGGCGCACAAGGAGCGGATAGCCGATGCGCTTCGCGACTTCAAGTGCCTCGTCGAGCGATTCGGCCGTGCCCGCCGCCGGATAATCGATATGGAGCTCATCAAGCAGGGCACTGAAACGCTCACGGTCTTCTGCCAAGTCGATTGCACTCGGCTGGGTTCCCATGATATGCACGCCTTCGTCGGCGAGCCGCTGTGCAAGCTTGAGCGGCGTCTGGCCTCCCAGCGTGACGACAACTCCATCAGGATGTTCCGCATCGATGATATCCATCACGTCTTCATAGGTGATTGGCTCGAAATACAGACGGTCCGAAGTGTCATAATCAGTCGAAACGGTCTCTGGATTGCAGTTGACCATGATGGTCTCATAGCCCAGTTCATGCAACGCGTAGCTTGCGTGCACGCAGCAATAATCGAACTCTATGCCTT
>CAYSZR010000072.1:4445-6777 GCA_964435565.1 uncultured Coriobacteriaceae bacterium | reverse complement strand
GGTATCACGTTTTCAGACAGCATCTTCGATGGAACCATCACGTGTTGCAACGGCTGCTCCTTTTGCTTCATGACCATGCTGCCCGACGGGATGCGACCCACGCTGTACCTGCGCGATGACGATTATCGGCTCTCGTTTTTACAGGGAAACTTTGTGACGCTCACGAATGTGACCGACGACGATATAGAGCGGATCGTGCAGTATGGCCTCTCTCCGCTTCACGTGTCGTTGCATGGGGTGACCGCAGGCGTGCGCGAAAGTCTGATGGGCAAGAACGCTGCACGTGGTATGGAAGTTCTTGAGCAACTGCTCGATGCGGGCATAGAGGTTCACGTTCAGGTCGTTGTCGTGCCAGGGGTAAACGACGGCGCAGAGCTCACCAAAACCCTTTCATGGATCGAAAGCCACCCCGCGATTCGTTCGGCCGGCTTCGTTCCGCTTGGATATACCAAGTTTCAGAAGCGTTTCGATCGCTCGTTTTCAGACGATCCTGATGCTGCGGCAGAGGTCATTGAACTTATCCGCGAGTTTCAGGAAGATTCTGGAACCGAAACGCGCATGGCTGGCTTGCAGATTGCAGACGAGTTCTATATCGATGCCGGCTATGATTTTCCGCCAGCTCAAACCTATGAGGGGTATCCGCAGTTCCAAGATGGCATCGGCATGATGAGATCGTTTATCGACGAATGGAATGCGATCGATATGAACGGGTATTCCGTTCGCAAAGAAGCGACGATCGTCACGGGTACCGCATTTGCAAAGATTCTCGACCCACTTGTGCAATCCTGCGCCTTGGCAGGAAAGCTGCGGGTCTTGCCTATCGAAAATACCTTTTTCGGCGGGAATGTCGACGTAACATGTCTTTTGACGGGTTTCGATATCATCCCTGCGCTTCAATCTTCGCACGTGCACGGGCCGGTGATCATGCCCGCCGAACTTTTCAACGCCCAGCACAGGCTTCTTGATGACATCTCGCTTGTGTATATAGAAGAAACATGCGACGTCAAGGTGCATCTGTGCACGTATAATCCAGCTGATATCCTTAGGACTCTGATCGATTTTGCCGTATAGGCAGGCTGCCTGCCGATAAATGCGTTATGTACAGGTTATTTGACTGTGGCGTATCTGACACTGAAATCATGGTAGGGTACAATCTCGTCAGAAAGCTGAGGTGCTCATGAGTTTACCGCTTGTAGCTGTGGTCGGCCGTCCAAATGTTGGCAAGTCCACGCTTATTAACCGCATAACGCAAACAGAAGACGCAATCGTCCATGAAATGCGCGGCGTGACCCGCGATCGTTCGTATCATAAAACGGACTGGAACGGCACTGATTTCATGATTATCGATACCGGTGGTATCGCGCTGGGCGAAAGCGACCGCTTCCAGGGTTCGATTACCAACCAGGCTCTCATGGCCTGCGAGGAATCCGAATGCGTCATTTTCCTAGTCGATGGCCATACAGGTGTGACCAGCGAAGATACCGATATCGCCCAGGTTCTCAAACGCAGCAAGGTCCCTGTCTTGCTGGCGGTGAACAAGCTCGATAATCCCGATAGGGAAGACGAGGTGCTCTGGGAGTTCTATTCACTTGGCCTTGGCGAGCCGCTGCCGGTATCTGCCGCGCATGGCCATGGCACCGGCGACCTGCTCGACAAGGTCGTTGAAAATCTTCCCGAACCCCAACAAGACGAAGTGCATGATGACGAGATAAACGTTGCCATCATCGGGCGACCCAATGCGGGCAAGTCCTCTCTCACCAATCGACTTGTTGGAAACGAACGCTCGATTGTGAGCGATGTCGCCGGCACCACACGCGACGCCGTCGATAGCGTTATCGAGCATGATGGGCAGCGCTATCGCATCGTCGACACTGCCGGTATCCGCCGTAAATCGCAGATAGACGAAGACGTCGAATACTATGGGTATGTGCGCTCCATGCGCGCCATCGATCGCGCTCAGGTCGTGCTCCTTATGATCGATGCGACGCTTGGCCTGACCGATGCCGATCAAAAGGTAGCCGGTATGGCTGCAGATCGCGGTTGTGCGATGGTAGTGCTCATCAACAAGTGGGACCTTGTCGAAGATCCGCAGCGACGTGACGACATCAGACAGCTTGTGGGCGACCGCATGGAATTCGTTGGCTATGCGCCCGTCATCACGATATCCGCCAAAACGGGCCGCTCGGTACATCGTATTTGGGACGCCATTGACGGCGTGTATCAGAATTACTCGCAGCATATCGCGACCAACCAGCTGAATGCCCTGCTTACCGAGCTGCGCGATTTTGGCCATACCATCGTGAAGGGCACCAAGCGCCTGCGCTTGAATTAC
>CAYSZR010000072.1:0-4435 GCA_964435565.1 uncultured Coriobacteriaceae bacterium | reverse complement strand
CCCGAACTTATCGACGACACGTTCAAACGGTATCTTGAAAACCGCCTTCGCTCTTCGTTCGATCTGACGGGCACGCCCATTCGCCTCAAGTTCAAAAGGAAGAATTAGCCATGCTTTTGCCTGCACCGCTTGTCTATATCCTTGTTGCGCTGGTTGCATTTTTGCTGGGGAGCATCCCTTTTGGCGTCATCATCGGAAAACTTGCCTATGGGTCTGACCCCCGAGACGGTGGCTCTGGTTCTATCGGCGCCACGAACATGAATCGTCTTTATGGTTGGAAGGCGGCGCTCGGCACCTTTGTGGGCGATGTTGGCAAGGGCGCTTTGGCTGTTGCTTTTGCACGCGCCGCGGCAATGTTCATGGCGATAGATGCAGTGTGGCAGTTTGATTTGCTGCTCACCGTCGCGATCCTCTGCTCGATTTTGGGCCATGTCTTTTGCCCTTGGCTGGGATTTCACGGGGGCAAGGGCATTTCTACGGGCCTGGGGTCGATTATCGTTGGCTATCCGCTCGTCGTTATCTGCATGCTCCTCACATTTCTGGTCGTGGCTTTTCTAAGCCGTCGTATATCAGCCGGTTCCATCTGCGCTGCGATCAGTTTTCCGGTCTTCTCGTATATCTTTTGCGGCTTGAATGTCCCGCTTCTGACTGTAAGCGTGCTTGTTATGGTTGCGGTCGTCTATGCGCATCGTTCGAATATCAAGCGTATATTCAATGGGACCGAGCCCAAGTTCTCGTTCAATAGATCAAAGGATGCCCAAGACACCCAAGACGCCCAGGACGGGGACGCGAAATGAGTAAGGTCGCGCTTGTCGGTGCTGGTTCGTGGGGCACAGCCATCGCGCATCTTTTGGCATGCAATGGCCATGCGGTGACTATGTGGGCGCACAGTGAAAGCACTGCTCAGGCCATCGAGCAGACCCATAGGAACCCACGCTATTTGAGTGATGTCGACTTACTCGACGTCGCAGCATCTGCTTCGTATGAAGAGGTGCTCGACCGCGCAGAGGCCCTTGTCGTCGTCTGTCCATCTTCGTACATGCGTCAGGTCGCCGCCAATTGCGCATCTTATGTCTCACAAGACCTTCCGGTTATCGTGTTGTCTAAGGGCATCGAGGCGCATTCGGGATTTACGATGGTCCAAGTGCTCGAAGACGTCTTGGGAAATGGCGAACGCATCGCCTGTCTATCCGGTCCCAATCATGCGGAAGAGGTTTCCCATGGCCTGCCTGCGGCTACAGTCGTCGCATCATCGAACGAGGACTGCGCCCTGTTCTTCCAAGAGCTCTTCAGCGCGCCGACGTTTCGCGTGTATACCTCGGCAGACGTGATGGGCGTCGAGCTTTGCGCCGCATCCAAGAACATCATCGCCATTGCAAACGGCATGTGCGCGGCTATGAAGCTGGGCGACAACGCCTCTGCCTCGCTTATGACCAGGGGGCTTGCAGAGGTCACGCGGCTTGTGGTCGCTTTGGGCGGCGATAACCGCACCTGTCTGGGTCTTGCCGGCGTGGGCGACCTTATCGCGACGTGCTCGTCTCCTCATTCACGTAATCGAGCGCTGGGCGAACTGATCGTCAACGGCGGCACGCTCGCCGAATTCGAGCAGCGTACCCATATGGTTGCCGAAGGCGCTGTTGCCTGCAAAACCGTGTCGGAACTCGCGCAGACCGCGGGCATCGATATGCCGATTGCGCAAGCTGTCCGGCGGATGCTCTGGGATGGCCTCGATCCTCATCAGGTCGCTGAAAACTTCTTTGACCGTCCTAGAAAATCAGAAATCGAATGAAGGGCATGGCATGTTCGGAAATATCCAGGTAGCCCCATCTATTTTGAGCGCAGATTTCGCGAATCTCGAGCGTGACGTTTCAATGGTCGCAGACGCGGGGGCGGATTGGATTCACGTCGACGTGATGGATGGGCATTTTGTCCCAAACCTGACTATCGGGCCAGATCATGTCAAGGCCCTGAAGCGGGTAACGAAAGTGCCGCTTGACGTGCATTTGATGATCGATAATCCTGAAGTCCAAGTCCCCTGGTATCTGGAAGCGGGGGCAGATTCGATCACCGTGCATATCGAGACATGCCAAGATGCGCTTGCCTTGATACAGCTTATTCGCGAAGCCGGCGTCAAGACCGGGGTTTCGCTCAATCCCGAAACGGATCCGGCTGAACTTGCCGGCATCATCGATGCTGTGGACATGGTGCTTGTCATGAGCGTGCATCCCGGTTTTGGCGGTCAGTCCTTTATCGAAAGCACGCCGGAAAAGATCGGGCAGATCGTTCAGATGTGCAGGTCTACCGGTGTAGATCCCCTTATAGAGGTCGATGGGGGCATAAACGCTCAAACGGCCAAGCTCGTCGCTGCTGCTGGAGCAGACGTTCTTGTCGCGGGTAGCGCGATCTTCAAGGCCCCTGATCCCGCAGCCGCGCTGGGGGCTATTCGCAATGCCCGATAAAGAACAGTGCCGTGTCTATCTCGATTATGCGGCGACAGCGCCATTCGACGATCGTCTGCGCGAAGTGCTCGCCGCTGCTTCATGGGCAAATGCGAACGCTCTGTACGCAGAGGGTCGTGTGGCTGCGCGCCAGCTTAACGATGCTCGCTCACGCATAGCGCGAGCGCTTGGGGCACACGCCCCAACAGAGATCGTCTTTACGTCCGGGGGCTCGGAATCGGTCAATATGGCGATCAAGGGCCTTGCCAAAATGACGTCTGGAAAGAATAAGACGCATGTGGTCGTCTCGGCAATAGAGCACCATGCGGTCCTCAATGCCGCCGACTCGCTGAAAAGAGATGGATACAAGGTCGACTTCATCGAACCTGATCGAAGGGGCGTGGTGAGCCCTGCTGCGCTCGATGAGTTTTTAAGCGGTATCGAAGCTACTGGCGATAACGTATCAATCGTCTGCATTCAGGCGGTCAATAACGAAATCGGCAGCATACAGCCTATACGCGAGCTTGCTGTCGTCGTCCATACGCATGGAGCGCTCATGATCTGCGATGCCGTTCAAGCGCTTGGAAAGATCGATATCGATCTTGAAGCATCGGGCGTGGACGCCTGCGCGTTTTCTGCTCACAAGATCGGCGCCCTCAAGGGCTGCGGCATCTTGTATCTTAGGCGGGGTTTGCGCCTTGTGCCCTTGATCCATGGCGGTGGGCAGGAACATGGATTGCGCAGCGGTACATCCAATGTCCCCGGCGCGCTCGCATTCGCGCAAGCGGTCGAATACGCCATGAGCGAACGTGCGGCAAACTGGAATCATGCTTTGGAATTGCGACAGCGTCTGCTCGCCGGTATTGCGAAGACACGCTCTGCGCACCCTTTGCATCAGACGCTGGAAAGCGATGCGCCGTGCGTGCCGCATATCCTTTCGCTTCTTTGCGATGGATTGGAAGGAGAGACGATCGTGCTCAGGTGCGACAACGCCGGCATTGCTGTTTCGGCGGGTTCGGCCTGCTCGTCGGGTTCTCTTGAGCCAAGTCATGTGCTCAGTGCGGTCAAAGTGCCTAAGGACCGTGCGTTTTGCAGCTTGCGTCTTTCGTTTGGATGGCAGACCACGCAAGAAGATATCGATCGGTTTCTAGACGCTTTGCCCGAGGTGCTTCGATGATGGCCGCTTGTCCGCGCATAGACTGTCATTCGCATTCCGCCTTTTCGGGGCATGGAAAAGGCACCGTTGCGCAGATGGTTGCGCGCGCACAAGAGCTCGGTCTTCTTCTCTTTGCCCAGACAGAACATCTTGTCCTGCCTGCTGGAATGGACCCGCTGTTCGAAACCTCTATGTCTGAAGACAGCATGCGCGTGTATGTCGCTCAGCTTCACGAGCAACGTGAACTCTTACGCGAGCAGAAGAGCGCCATGCAGCTTGTCTGTGGTATAGAAGCCGATTGGCTTACGGGCAGAACAGCCCAGCTCGAAAAACTATGCAAACCATTCGAATACGTGCTTGGGTCCGTTCATTTTGTTGACATGCTGCCAATCGATGATTCTCGTGACTTGAGCATTTGGAATGACGCCGGCGTGGATGAGGTCTGGAGACGTTATTTCACGGCATGGCTCGACATGGCCGCCCATCCTGGTCCTATCATGGCATTCGCGCACCCCGACCTTCCCAAGAAATATGGCTGGATGCCGAGTTTTGACATGCGCGAATATTATCTGGAGATGGCACGGGCGGCGGCGAAGGCGGGATGCATGGTCGAGGTGAACACAGCGGGGCTGCGAAAAGACGTGCATGAGATGTATCCGACGCTTGACCTTCTCGAAGCGTTTCGCGCTGCGGGCGTTTCATGCACTATAGGAAGCGATGCGCATAGCTCGCGTGATATTGCTGCGAATTTCGACGATGCATGTGCGCTTATGCAGCAGGCGGGTTATGATTGTCTAACAGCGCCTACGGCAGATGGCGACCGTATACGCATATCCCTTGC
>CAYSZR010000071.1:0-7317 GCA_964435565.1 uncultured Coriobacteriaceae bacterium | reverse complement strand
GTTATCTCTGAGTATGATAAAGATTTGAAAAGTAAACATGCAGGTCAGAGAGTTGCCGATGTGCCGATACTTGGGGTACCCCAAAACCACCCCTCTAAAATCATACAAACAGTCGCGATTTTCGGGATTTGGCCGACTGTTTGTATGATTTTGGGTCCTTTTATCCGATCCAAGCACGGCGAAGAGCAGATATTCCGCCTTCGATGAGCCCGTTTGGAATCGAGGAGAACCCAATGAGCACGTAATCGCGCATAGGATGCTCGCGCACCGCCCAATAACCGTCCGTTCCATATACGCGGACGCTCTCTTTGTGCGCGAGCTCGATAAGCTCAGCCGCCGATCGCCCGTCGTCAAGACCTGCGAGCACGTGCAGGCCCGTCTGCTCACCCACCACATCGAGCTTATCGCCAAACTCCTTATTCAAACAATCGATCAGCAGGTCATGCCTATTATGGTAGAGATTGACCGTGCGGCGGACATACTGGCGCCACTGCTCGGTTGCCATATATCGCGCGAGCACTTCCTGCTCGAGCCACGGAACGCTGCAGAAATCGCGCGGAAACACCTCGTTCCAGCGGCTCACCAGCGCGGGCGGAAAAATCAGATAGGTGATGCGCAGCGCAGGCGAGAGCACCTTCGAGACCGTCCCCATATAGATAACGCGCTCGTGCGTATCGAGCGACTGCAGGCTGGGCAATGGTTGGGCGCCGTCGTAGCGGTACTCGCAGCAATAATCGTCTTCGATGATGTAGGCGTCGTGGCGCACCGCCCAATCGATAAAGCGCAGGCGCATGCCGATGGGCATGGTGCGCCCCAGCGGAAACTGGCTTGCAGGCGTCACAAACGCGAGCTTGGCACGCGACTTGCCGATTCGTTCCAGAAACGCATCGTGGCCGTCATAGACCGATACGGGCACAATGTTGCAGCCCATCGATTCGAAAGCAAGCCGTGCGCCGTCGTAACCAGGGTCTTCGAAAGCGACCCTGCATTTTCCGCCGCCAAGCAGCAGGGAGATATTGCGCAGCGCGGGCTGCGTGCCCGGCTGAATGACGATCTGTTCGGGCGTGCAGTGACAACCACGCGTCTCTGCAAGCCACGCCGCGAGCTGCTCGCGCAGCCGGGGATTGCCAAATGGGTCGGTATAACTGTTGATGCCCCGCGCGCACGCGTCACTCAACACGGTGTTTGCATGCGAGCGCCAGCTGGCAACGGGAAATCCGTCGACAGAACGGTTGCCGTATGAGAAATCGAACGCACATCCAAAAGTGTCGCCGAGCGGATTGCGATCTTCACATGCGGCGTTCATCGTCGCAGGCTCATCCTTGCCAGCTGCAATCACGGAAAAGTCCAGGTCTTCGACGACGTAGCCCGATCCGCGTTTGCTCTTTATGTAGCCTTCTGTCTTGAGCTGCTTATATGCAGTCTCGACGGTGTTGCGCGCAATGCCAAGACCGTCGGCGAGCGTGCGGATGGGCGTGAGCCGTGTACCGGGCTCGACGGCGCCATTTTCGATTTGCTTGCGGATTTCCAGATAGAGCTGGCGATACGCCGGCACCGGCGCGTCCGAATCGATCGACAGCGATAAGACGGGCTTGCTCACGACAGTTCCTTACGGCCGCGACGTCGACAGCATCGCACTGCGACGACAAAAACTCCGGCGCCGAAAAACGCGCCTCAACCCTTCTAATATAAGGCAAGATTTCCCAAGTTCATAGGCTCCTTTTTAAAAGATTCGCGCCCTATAATAAAACCCCTTTTCGGCGGCATGCAGGGGACGCATTCCCGGGCCGCATTCCAGGAGGTTTTATGGCAAACAAACTTCGAGCTCTATTCCTCGACTGGCGCGACACAATCGATGTTGGACGCAGATGCGCCATCGTAGCCGCTGGGCATCCCGCGCGCGTCTATCAGACAGCCGGCATCGACCCCGATCTGACCCCGATCGGCTTCGAGCGCAACGACGAATACGACGCCGTCTTCGAGGCCCATAAGCCCTGCTTCGATGCCTGCATGCGCGACGAACTCGCCAGCATCGGGCTTTCTGCAAAAGGGCTTGGCATCGTGGTTCCTAACGGCGCCGTGCGCAGCCAGCGCAAGGACGTCAGCTGTGCTGTATTCAGCGACAGCCGTCCAAACGGGTCGTTTGTGCGAATAACGAAACATATCTATCTGCTTACACCTGAAGCAGCGTTTTACCGCATGCACTTCGACAAGTATCTTGATCCGGCGCAGCGTATCTTTATCGGGATGGAGCTGTGCGGAACCTTCGCTCCTGTCGGGCAGCGAATTCACGACCTCACGGTCGCCGCGATACACGAAGAACGAAGCGTCCTGGACACGAGCCCGATCCGGGTCCCCTCAACCGTTGATCGCGCCGAGATTACGTCTATCTGGCAGGTGAAAGAGTACTTGCGGGCTCTTGAGCAAAACGATAGGAAGCAGCGGCATAAAGCACGCCACGTAATCGATGCGTACCAGACGCTGAGGTATCTTGCAGAAGGTTCGGCGTCACCGGCGGAATCTGCAATCATGTGCGTATGCTGTCTGCCGACGGAGCTTGATGGCTGCGCTTTTGCCTCCGCTGCTTTCAATGTGACGATCCAGCTCGATGAAGAAAGCCAGCGCGTGCTGCATAGGAGTTGCGTGCGTGTCGATGTTTGCTGGGAGACTTTTGGGCTGGAAGCCGATTCGTACGAATGGCATGCGGGCCGAGACGAACTCAGGAAAGACGCCCTGCGCAGGCTTGTCATACAAGATGGAAGCTTCAGTCTGATTTCCGTCACGTTCAACCAGCTTAAAGATGATGAGACAGCCGAGCTGCTGATGCGACGAGTCGCCCAGAACATCAAAGAACCGCAGCCGGATCAGTCGCGCGATGCGATGCAGGGCAGGCGGCGACTGAGAAGGCTGCTTTTGACCGACTGCACCGAGTGGTAATCGGCAATTTTCTGCTCAAAACGCCCCAAAATCATACAAACAGTCAGCCAAATCCCGAAAATCGCGACTGTTTGTATGATTTTAGAGGGGTGGTTTTGGGGTACCCCAAGTATCGGCCAAACCACAGCTCTCTGACCTGCATGTTTACTTTTCAAATCTTTATCATACTCAGAGATAACTGGCAAAATCATACAAACAGTCGGAAAAGGTGGTTTTCAGGCCGCTGCGGAGTCGTTTTCCGACCCGGAATAGCCAGCATAAACGCTATGCTAAGATGAGCTTGGCAAAGCTCTTGCAAGGGCTTCTTAGTACTCGAAACATAAAAGGAGATGAAGCATGGTGCGCGGTTTGACCGGGAACGCAAAACGATCCCTAGTTGCCCTCGCGCTCTTCTTCTTCACTTTTCTTGCTAGCGAATATCTTTTCGACGATGTCATGGGCCTTTTTGTTGCACCTGAAGCAGTCGTCATCGCACAGAGCTATATTCTTGGCGCAAGCGTGATCGGCATGCTGATATTCCCTCTTCTCAACAGGCGATTCGGGGAAAGGGTCCATAAAGCAGCCGCCGTTATATCGGTAGTGCTCTACGTTATCTGCATGGTTGTGATCGTGCTTCATCCCGATGCCACAACAACGCAAGTAGCTGGCTTTATCGCGTTCATCATGCTGGGCATGGTCGGCGGATCGGCCCATTGGACCGCAGCGCTTGCACTTGACGGCAGCCCCTATCTTTCCCGCTCGATAGGCTGCGCTTATGCAGCTGGGCTGCTTCTGCAATTTGCGCTCAACGCCCTGGCAAACATCGTCGTCGCTGAAGTCGTCATCCTCATTGCTGCAACCGCTTGCATGATGTTTCTTCTTGTCCGCGCCGCGCCCATTGAAGACGGCGCCATCCCCAATGCCCTCAATGCCCCCGAACCCGCCAACCACAAACTGCTTCTGCGAACCGACGGTTGCATGGTGGGCGTTGTCGCGCTTATGGCCGTGCTCTTTGCTACGCTTGATAACGTCATCACCTTGGCCAATGCAGCAGGAAGCGTTGACGTCGCCGCGTGGCCACGCCTGTTCCTGGCCGCAAGCGGCGTAGCGGCAGGCTTTCTCTTCGATATCGACCGGCGTCGTTACATGCCCCTGATCACGCTGTGCATTGCGCTACTCTCAACACTGGCACTCATCGTTGTTGAAGCTGGTATCGACTACCTGGTTTGCCTTTTCATCTTCTATATCTCTTCCGGCTTCTTCGTGGTCTTCTTCACCACGGTGTTTCTCTCGCTCGCACCACGGCTACCAGTGCCCGAGCTTTGGGCGGCAATGGGGCGGCTTGCAAACAACGCGACCGCTGTCGTCATCGGCATCCCGTCGGTTGTGCTGGTCAGCAGCGGCAATATCGTGCTCATCATCGTGGTCGACCTGCTGTTATTCGTAGGTATCACGGTGCTGTTCTTTCTCTCCGATTCGCTTCGCCCTTCCGATCGTTTTGCCGCCGCATCCAGCAGCGCGCCCTCGACTGACGCGCTGACCACGGCAGAGCGCTTCGATGAGTTCAGCGCGCGCCACGACCTGACTTCTCGTGAGCGCGAAGTGCTCGAGCTCGTCGTCGACACCGAAATGCCGCTCAAGCAGATCGCAGCCAAGATGGATATCTCCACCCGCATGCTGCAACGTTATCTGAGCACGCTGTACGAAAAAACCGGCGTGCAAAGCCGCGTAGGCCTGACACGCCGGTTCTGGGACGAAGGCTAACAGGGCTACCTGCGCCTATCGTTTACTAGCGCTCTTCCCTTCTGCGAAGCACGTAGCTCACAACCAGGAGCACGCAGCCGGCGCCAAGGAAGCCGAATGCCACATAGAGCATCGCTGGATTCGCATCATCGCCGGTCTTGGCGGTCTTAGCCGCCTTAGTCGAAGTGCTTGTACCGGTGTTCGCTGTAGCAGACGTATCTGTCGTCGGCGGTGCTGTTGCGATGGCGAAGTCGGAGAACAGCGCCGAGCTGAACGTCAGCGTGCGGGTTGCCGCATCGTAGGTGCAATCGACGGTGGTGATGCTGGTCGAACCATCTGCATTCACGTGGCGGCGAACGACCGTTACGGTCTGCCCATCGGGCACAACGCCCTCGTCAAGCACCATGCTCACGGTAACGGGTTGCTCCAACTCGGTCATCTGGTTCACCCAAGCGAGGCCGGCAGCGATATTCTCCTCCGTCAATGGAACGCCGCAGGCGACAGCTCTGCTGAGCGTGAGGCCGAGGATGGTCTGGATGGTCGCTCCGTCACCGGCTGCAGACTGCATCTGAACTTGGATGCCATTGTCGACATCGAGCGAGTCGGCCGCATTAAGCACTGCGTTGCCATTACCTACCGCATTTGCGCCATTGGCGAGCCCGAGTTTCGTTGCTTTAGTCGCGGTGTTAGACACGATGTCTTCGGATTCATCGAAACTCCCTGAGAAGTGGACCATCCCCTTCGCGGTGAAGGTGTAGGTATACAGTTCGCTCGATGGTACGACCCCTTTGATTGCTTCCCCGTTGACCTTGATACCCGTAAACTGATACTTGGCGTCCGGGACAAACTGTATGGTGATTTGCGCGCCATCGGAAAGGAAGGCGAGCCCTTCTGCGCCACTACCGTCTGCACTGACTTTGTTACGTTCGGGATTCGTGCCGCCTGACACGCTCTTGATGATGATTTTGCCATTCTTGACGAGGTCGTCACCCCCAATAACGTGTTCTGCGTCATATGCCCAGCTGAATGTGTACCAGTCGTCATACTGGATAGCGCCGCTGCCGATGAGTTGCTTCGCCTCTCCGTTCGTAAGCGTGTCACCTTGGCACATGCCTATCGCTTCCATCGCTGTGAAGCCCTTGGGGGTACCGTTAGGCCAGGTTGCCTTGACGTAGACGGTCTGGCTGCTGGTGAACGTGTAGTTGTAGAGCGTTGAAGTCACGCCGGTCTCATAATTCGTTACCGTAGAGGTTGAAGCTTTGGTACCGTTGGTGATGGGCTGATAGGTGCCCCCCTCGCTCGTCGACCATTCGACCGTGCCGTAGGAGGACTGTTAGGTCGCGTCATAGGCCGCAGGCAACGTGACCATGAAGCCGCCCAGAATCTGGACATTCAAAGTCGTATCGGCGGTCACCGTGCACGTGTAGAACCACTTGGTGCCAGTTGTGTCGTCGTGATCCTTCTGAAGCGCGCCGCTGCCGCCTCCGGTCACAACCGGCGAGAAGGTCTTGCTGGTGGTCGTGATGCTCAGCGTGACGTTCTCGTTCGCTGGATAGAACGGGTTGCCCTTAAGAGAAGATTCGCCGCCGCTGCGATCCTGGGCCGTCATGGTCGCCATCGTCGTTGCGCCATCGGCGTTTTTGAACGTGAAGACACCGGTGTTGGCATCGACGCTCATCTGGTTTGTGGCGGCATCGGTTGCGACGGTAACCGCCGGAAGCTTCGTGAACGAGACGGTCAGGGTCGCGTCTGATTCGAGATTATCGATATTGAATTTGTAAACGTTCGATTCGCTTTGCCACAAGCTGACTTCCGTCGTCCCGTTCTTGACAACAGGGGCATAGCCCGTAGGAACGGTACAAGTGCCCTCAAGATGCTTGTTGGCAGGATAGAAGAAGTAGGGCAGCGCGCCGTTGAGCTGGGGCGTGATGATGTTCTGGCCATCGGTAGCCGTTAACGTCGCGAACACGGAAGTCGTCGAATAGTTGGGGTTCCAGAATTGGAGCGTGTCTGCATACGTTGCGGTCGTGACGTCCGCCGTATCGGATGTGATGCTGATCTTCGGGAGCGCCACGAACGAGACGGTAAGGGTCGAATCAGCTGTGACGTGGTCGAACGTATATGTGTACTTATTCTCGTTGAACGTGGGAGCTACGGCAGCGGCATTACCGAGCTGCAGAGATGGAGCATAGCCAGCGGGCACATCCGCGATGCTCACAGCGAGCGTAGAGCCGCCCGTGAGGTAAAACGAGGTATCCGCACCCATCGCAGGAACATAAGGGTTGGCACCATCGGTCAACGTCATGTTGCCAAGTGTCGTGGCATCGGCGGAAGTGAAGGCAAACGCATGCGAAGCATTCACCGCGACGCTACCCGCACCCGCTGCCACCGTGAGTTTGGGCGCGACGGTGAACGAAATGGTGGCTGTTGTGGCGTCGTGCACATCGAGCTCAAAGGTGTAGATCCCATTGACCACATCATATTGGAAACTGCTCTGCGATGCTCCAATGGTGATGTTCGGCACATAGGCTGCGCCGGATGAACGAACTGTGAGCTTCACGTGGGAATCCTTGGGCACGGTGAATACGTTGCTGATCGGTGTGCAAGCTTTGTCGCTGACGGTCGCGGTAAGCGTGGCTATCTGAGTGTCTCCGTTCT
>CAYSZR010000070.1:2099-7457 GCA_964435565.1 uncultured Coriobacteriaceae bacterium | reverse complement strand
ACGCCATGGCCCTTATCGGCACGTTTCAGCGCTTCGAAAATCTGCTCACCGCTCGGTGACGCAAACACGTCGCCGTCGACCTGAATGTCGAGCATGCCGCGTCCAACACAGCATTTTTGCGCAGGCTCATGCCCGCTGCCCCCATAGGCAACGATAGTGACACGCTCTGCATTTTGCAGATCGTTGGAGATGACCATAGAGCCATCAACGCTAAGCATCTCTGGAAACGCTAGCCCAAGACCAAGGAGTTCCTCGCTGGTAACGGTCTCGGGGTCATTAATGAATTTCTTCATCAAAGCCACATCACCAACTTACGTATCAGTTTTTTCTCTTCTTTATTATAAACGCAGCAAGTAGAAAAGAGCCGTACCCTTCGCGATAGAAGGAGAAATAAGATATACCAGTCCTTGCATATAACTGTTGCCACTGCTACTGTTGTCGTGACATCTTATATAAAGGGAGACAAATGTCATGTTCATGCGAGATATATCCGCCATCGTACGTCATATGCGTACCTTTGCAGAACGCGAGATGAGCGAGTTCGGAATTGGATTTCCAGAGCAGCTTATTCTTATGTATCTCTCGTCTCAAAACGGGATCACGCAAGGTCAGATTGCTCGTGCATTCGATATCGACCGCGCCGCGATAGCAAAATCCGCCGCCAAACTCGAACAAAAAGGGTACATAACAAGGTCGACCAATATAAACAGCAAACGGGAGAAGCTTCTTTTTCTCACACCTGCAGCGTCGGATGCGATAGACGCGATGGCAACTTCATTCACGCGCTGGGAGCAGGCTGCTTTTGAAGGCACTGATTCAAGTGAACGCGCAGTAACCGATGCCGTCATGGAACGGGTCGCATTCAATACGGCCACATTGCTGAGGGACGATGAAGAATAATGAAGCATCACGGGAAAAGCATGAACGTCACTGCATCTGGTCACACTGATGACGAGTCGAAACGTGCTGTTACAGGCGGCGGCGCACTGGACGAATCGCCACACGGCAAACAACTTGTCTTGATTGCGATTGTCTATCTGCTGGGACTGTTTATAGGCGCGCTTGATACCGGCATCGTCACCCCTGCCCGAACGGTAATCCAAAGCCAGCTAGGCGTCCCTGATGCATACGGCGTCTGGATGATCACCATCTACACGCTCGCTTATGCGGTATCGATACCTATCATGGGAAAACTTGCCGATAAATTCGGGCGCAAGTGGGTCTACCTGATCAGCGTGTCCCTTTTCGGAGCCGGTTCACTTCTGTGCGGCCTTTCGCAAGATATTGGCAGCTTCGAATTCCTATTGGTCTCACGCGCCATCCAGGCATTGGGCGGTGGCGGGATCGTACCCGTTGCAACGGCTGAATTTGGTACGACGTTCCCACCCGAAAAACGCGGTATGGCTCTTGGTCTGGTCGGCGGCGTCTACGGCATTGCAAATATATTCGGTGCTTCAGCGGGCAGCTTGGTACTTGATATCTGCGGGCAAAGCAATTGGCAGTTCATCTTCTATATCAATGTTCCCATCACGATCTTCATCGTAATCGTCGGAATCTATTCATTGCCCAATTCAAAAGAGTCAAATGTTTCGCCAATTGATGCCTTGGGCATTTTCGTTTTGTCAATCATGACGCTCAGTTTGCTGTACGGTCTTCGCAATATCGATTTCTTTGATTTGGGTACGAGCATTGCACAAACTGATGTGTATCCATTCCTGATAACGACAATTGTCTTGCTGCCTATATTTATACTTGTTGAGCATCGGGCAAAAGACCCGGTCATGAATCTTTCGTATTTCAAGAATCCTAATATTCTCATCACGCTTGTTCTGTCAATCACCACAGGCGTTGTCATAATGGGAATGATTTTCGTTCCACAATATGCCGAAAACGCCTTGCGCCTCCCATCGGGCGATGGCGGATACTTCGTAATCATCTTGGGATTATTTGCAGGCATAGGGGCGCCGGTTTCAGGCAACCTTATCGACCGGTTCGGCGTAAAGATCGTGCTTGGGTTTGGACTTGCCGCATCAATAATCGGTTCTCTGTATCTTGCCCTTATATCAACCGCTAATCCAAGTCTGTTCAATGTGGTAGTCAGTTTGGTCCTCATTGGCCTTGGCGTGGGATTCACCATGGGCACGCCGCTCAACTATATGATGCTCGAACATACGGATCCGTCCGAATCGAATTCTGCACTCGCCACGCTTTCGCTTGTCCGTTCAATCGGTACGGCAATCGCTCCGGCCATAATGGTCGGCTTTATAACGCATGGCGTGGCAAACCTGCAAGACAGCATTGTCGACGTGCTTCCCAACCAGGTGACCGTCGCAGCACTCCCCCATCAGCATGAGCTGCAAAACGAGCTCGACAACCTGAAATCAAATGAGGACACAGCTGACATGGTGGCTGATATGGATATGCCTGACCTTGATTCGATGCAGAACAAGGAAATCGACATGAATGCCGACGGCAGCGATTACGAAATACCTGATTATCTAATTCAAATGATGAAGGACAGCGACATAACAACCATTTCCAGCACCACAAATTATTTCGTTTCCGTGATATTCGACGAGATGTCACCTGATCTGATTTCTGATGTAAACGATGGCGTTGACAAGGGTATCGATGGAATGCAGAGCGGGCGAACGCAACTAGACGAAGCAATTGACGAAATGAACGATGGCATAGATTCCCTTTCGAGCGGGATAGAAGAAATCGAAACTGGAATCGACGCGCAATATGAAGCGCGTGAGCAGATGGTAAGCATGCTTCCCACACTTGAGAAATATCAAAACTACAGCAGCGTGCTTGATATCTTGCCCGATGCCGCAAAAGCCGCACTGCCTCAAAAAGTTCTCGACTCGCTTGGAAACGTCAAGACAGCCGCTGACCTTCAAGAGCAGATGGACACCCTGGAAGATGCTATTTCGCAGGCTGAAGCAAAACGTGACGCGATGGCACAAACACGTGACGGATTGCAGCAAACGGTAAACCAACTGCAATCAGATCCCGTTGCAAATAAAGAGAAAATCGCCGCCTTGACAGCACAAATCGAACAGATGGACGCGGCGATAGACGGAATAAACTCAGGAATCGAGCAACAAGAAGATGCTTATCAGCAAATGGCATCGCTTATGCCGATGGTCCAGAAAATGAACGGGTATTCAAGCGTACTTGACCTTATGCCTGACAGCGTTAAAGCATCTATACCTTCAAGCGTTCTTGACAGCCTCTCAAGCGTTCGGACCGCCGAGGATCTGCAAGCGCAAATCGATTCATTGGATGGTGCCATTTCAGAGATGACGAATGCGCGTGATGAAATGGAAAACGCACGCGATGAGATGCAAAATGCACTGACGGAAATGGAAGCATCGAAAGACAAGCTTGGCATCATGACCAATTGGATGAACGAGCTCAAAGCAGGCGTCCCTGGGGCTTTCGAAGATGCAAAACAAACCTATATGCAGGAAGTCGACAGCAAGTCAGGGGCAATTGAAGAGGTCTTTCAAGATGCTCTCAACAACGGATTCCGGGGAATATTCATGCTTGTCGCGATTACGTCTTCTGCAGGCTTAGTCTTGCTTCTTTTCTATCGCGGGGAGCGCAAGGGGGAAATGTACCATAAGCTTGAGAAGAAGCATCAAAAAGACCCTGCCTAGCGGGAGCCGGGTATTTTCTATTATCAACCAGTAGTTTTAATAACACGGTACAATACACGCGATGCATACGGACGTATGAGGAGCAACGCATGGAATACCGTACACTGGGCAAGACGGGCCTTCGGGTAAGCGAAATCGGCTTTGGTGCCGAGTGGATGAACGGAACGCCTGAAGAGACGCGCGAGCTCATGCATTTTGCACACCACGCAGGTGTGAATATCTTCGATTGCTGGATGAGTGACCCCCATATCCGCGAAAACCATGGCTATGGCATGCGGGGGCATCGCGATCATTGGATCGTTCAGGCGCATTTCGGAGCATGCTGGATCGACGGACAGTATGTACGAAGCCGCAAGCTTGACCAGGTTATACCTGCTTTCGAAGACGAATTGCGCCTGCTTGAAACCGACCACTTTGAAATCGGCATGTTCCACTACGTCGATAGCGTCGATGAATTCAACCAGCATGTGAATGGCCCGTTCTTCGACTATATGCTGAAGATGCGCGATGAAGGAAAAATTGAGCATATTGGCCTTTCGACCCATAATCCCATGGTCGCACATGCAGCTGTTACTTCAGGTCAATTTGAAATGCTCATGTTTTCAATTAATCCAGCATTCGACATGATGCCTCCGAGTGAAAATATCGACGTGCTCTTTGGTGACATGTCAGAAGGCGGCGAAGGAATAACTCCCGAACGCGCAAACCTGTATGCTCAGTGCGAAACACACGAAGTCGGCCTCACCGTGATGAAACCATTTGCTGGAGGGCGCTTGATGGACGCGAGCAAATCGCCTTTTGGTGTGGCACTCACACCGGCACAGTGCATTCATTACTGTCTTACGCGCCCAGCAGTCGCCTCTGTTTTAGCCGGATGGAAAAATCTCGACGAACTGTACGAAAGTGTGGCGTACGAAGATGCAACATCTGAGGAACGCGACTATGCAAGCAGTTTGGCTGGAGCACGCGCGCACGCATACTATGGGCAGTGTACCTACTGCGGTCATTGCCAACCCTGCACTGTTGGTATCGACATCGCCGCAGTCAACAAACTCTTCGATCTTGCATCTATACATGACACGGCACCTGAAAGCGTTTGCGGCCATTACAGAGCGCTCGAGAAAAACGCTGATGACTGCACTGGCTGCAAGGCATGCGAGTCTAACTGCCCCTTCGGCGTACCGATTGCTGAGCGAATGGCGCGAACTGCTGCATACTTTTCATAGCAGGATTTCAAAAAGTTAAACTATTAACTATCTGATTACGGCTTCAAGGTCTATACTTTTGCGTGATGTCTGAAGCGGCGAAAATGGAGCATGCGCATGGAAGACGAGCAGCAAGTCGACCAAATGGATAAGGCAATCCGCGAAGCTTTTTTTTGCCTGCTTGAAGACAGAGAACTAAACGAGATCACTTTCACTGAAATCGTTCATCTTTCCGGGGTCGACCACGACAAGCTGTTCCTTCAATATCCCAGCGTTACAGCAATCATAAACGACTACAAAGAAAAAGCCTTTGCTCAGGCAAAGGCTGTTCTCGCTAACACCAGTCCCAATGACTTACATGGCCTTTTTGAAGGCTTGAGCAGTATCGTTGAAGAAGATTTGCAATTCTATCAAACTGTCGCCGGCAAGGAATCGCTCAGCTTTATGCGCTCTGAATTCAAAGAGATTCTAAAGGACAGTTTCTATTC
>CAYSZR010000070.1:0-2089 GCA_964435565.1 uncultured Coriobacteriaceae bacterium | reverse complement strand
CTATATACCAAGAGACAAGCATGCATACACCTGCTGAATTTGGTTTTCGCTCAGAATTCGTTTCTTCAGGAATCATTGCAATCTATGTAGACTGGCTGACGAACAATCATGGATTGACACTTGCCGAGCTTACAAATATCGGCGCACGGGCATCGGCAGGTAGCTGGCGAGATCTCGTAGGAGCTTCATTCGTCTAGGACTTCGAAGCTCTTTTCCCTAAACCATACAAAATAGAGCCGCCTTGCTTCAGGGCAAATTCAGCAACGGTGTGTATCGTGCATCACAGAAGCTGAGACCCCTACGAAAAGGATAGGCAACATGAAAAAGAATGTCTCGCGTACGGTGCTGGGATGCGCATGCGCAGCAATGCTCACCGTAGCCCTTGCAGGCTGTTCGACAGCCGGCGCGGCATCGAATCAGAATACGACGGCGGGCAAGCAGGCTCCCACCAATATGACCGCGAGCACCACCACGACAAACGCAACATCCTCGATCCAATCCGTCGATACAGCGGATCTTTTCAGCAACCGTGACCTCGAGCAAACCGCCGATACGAGCAGCGCCGTAACGTACACGCTCTCGAATGGCCAGGATATCGAGATAACGCAAGCGGGCGTCTATGTCATTTCCGGGACTGCAAGCGATGCAACCATCACCGTAAATGCTGCAGATGATGCCAAGGTGCAAATTGTCCTCAACGGTGTCTCAATCACGAACACTGACTCCCCTGCTATATATGTTAAATCTGCTGACAAGGTCTTCGTGACCACAAGCGATGGATCAAATAACACGCTTACTGTTACCGGTACATTCACCGCCGATGGAGACACGAACACCGATGCCGTCATATTCTCAAAAGATGATCTCACTCTAAACGGGCAGGGCACTTTAACCATTTCCTCAACGGCAAATGGCGTAACCGGCAAGGATGACCTGACCATAACGGGCGGTACCTATAACGTCACAAGCACTGAAGACAGTTTCGAAGCCAATGATTCCCTAGCAATCGCCGGCGGTACTTTTACGGTTCAATCGAGCAAAGACGCGTTTCATTGCGAAAACGCCGACGATGACACCGTTGGCTATATATACATCGCCGACGGCACGTTCAATATCACTGCAACAGACGATGGAATCCAGGCAACGACAATCGCGCAAATCGACGGCGGTACCTTGAATATCACTAGTTCTGAAGGAATAGAAGGCACAAACGTTTTAGTCAATGGCGGAACGATTACAATCAACGCATCTGACGACGGAATAAACGCAGCCGCAAAATCAACGGCAATGAGCGTCTATGCCGAATTCAATGGTGGCGACATCACAATAACGATGGGCAGCGGCGATACAGACGCGGTCGACGTGAACGGTTCTCTGACAATCAATGGCGGAACAATGAACATCACCGCAACCTCTGCCTTCGATTACGACACGTCTGGCCAGCTTAATGGCGGAACGGTCATTGTCAATGGGTCACAAATCACGGAGCTTACCACTCAAATGATGGGCGGTCCCGGCGGCATGCAAGGCGGTGGCATGCAAGGTGGCGGCATGCAAGGCGGCACACAGCAGCCAAACGGAACGCAGCCAAACGGCACCATGCAGAACAAGGGCACACGCAGCTAAACAGGCAACGTACGAAGTAACATGGCGCGGCATACGGGCTTCATCCGCATGGCGCGCCATGTCCTACTTTATGATCGATCTGATTATTTCTCTTTGTAATAGAGCATGCAGTGGCAGTATCCTTCGTAATCAGGATCTGCGATCTGGTCTCGAAATTCCTGGCACATACAGTAATTATCTTCAATTTGATCGAGCCTGCATGGGCAGTAGCCATCCTTTTTCAAGATGCCCGCACGTATCTTGTCGACGAGGTCGCGATTTTCATTCAGTCTGATCTTCATAGATACATCCCTTTCACAGCGTTCAACATAAGTCAGTATAGAACAGATGCCCTACGCCACAACGGCAGCGCCATAATGATGCGCAAGTTCCGCGAGGGCGCTACTTGGCTTCTTGCCAGGCTCGCCGACAACAGGCCTCCCCGCATATACGCGTACGGCCGCCTCCAGACGAGCAATATCAC
>CAYSZR010000069.1:0-7657 GCA_964435565.1 uncultured Coriobacteriaceae bacterium | reverse complement strand
ATCGCGAAAATCGCGACTGTTTGTATGATTTTAGAGGGGTGTTTTCGGGGTACCCCAAGTATCGGCCAACCACCATCTCTCTGACCTGCAGGTTTACTTTTCAAATCTTTATCATACTCAGAGATAACTGGCAAAATCATACAAACAGTCAGATTTCGCCTTCCGTTAGGCGTTTACAATAGCCAAATTAGGTGATTTCTATGCAGCGTACGTGAGTAATGAGTATATGCTATGCAATACTGCGTCAAAGATATGGGTTTATATGCATATGAGGGAGAATGTAATGAAAAGAAACATGCTCAAAGTGTTCGCAGGCGCGCTTGCGGTCTGTCTGGTTGCGGCTTGTTGCGTTGCGCTTGCCGGATGCGGCGGTTCAAGCACCGCTTCAAAGAGTTCGAGCGCCTCGAGTTCCGCCTCCGCAGGCGAATACAAGCTTGTGAATGCCGGCAAGTTGACCATTGGGTCCGATCTTGATTACAAGCCCATGGAATACCTTGAAGGCAATGCTCCAGCTGGTTTTGCAATTGACATGATGAACGAGGTCAGCAAGCGTCTTGGCCTTGAGATGAATTATCTTGCCCCGCAGAATTTCGATTCGCTTATCACGCAGGTTGCAGGAAGCTCGACCATGGACGTTGCGGTGAGCTCGATTACCATCAACGATGAACGCCAGGAGCTTATCGACTTCACCGATTCGTATTTTGACTCGAACCAGGCCGTTATTACGCTTGCGTCTTCCAATTACACGAGCAAAGAGCAGCTCAACGGCGTGCCTGTGGGCGCTCAATCTGGCACGACCGGCGAGGAATGGGTCAAGGAGAACCTGAAGAATTCCGAGTACATCCCCTATACGATGCCTTCCGATGCACTGGCGGCATTGCGCGCCGGTAAGGTTCAGGCGGTCATCTACGATTCGTCCGTGGCTCTCAACCAGATTTCGCAAGAGTCCGGAACGTACAAGCTTGTTGAAGAGATCGCAACGGGCGAACAATACGGTATCGCCGTCAACAAGAGCAATTCCAAGCTCAAAGAAGCGATCAATAAAGCTCTTGCCGATATGAAGAGTGATGGTACGATGGACGCGCTTCAAAAGAAATGGTTCAACAAATAGGGGAGATACATGTTTAAGGGCAAATATTCAAAAATCCTGATTCTGGCTTGCGCGTCTGTGTTGGTTGCAGGCATGTTCGCATTGAGCGCCTGCGGCGGATCATCTGCTTCGAGCAAGTCAAGCTCATCTGCAGGTTCCAATGGCTATTCGCTGGTCAAAGACGGCACCTTGACCGTTGCCACGAGCCCTGATTATGCTCCGATGGAGTATCAGCAAAACGGCGAGATCAAAGGCTATGACATCGCTATTGTCAAAGAAGTCGCAAAGCGCCTTAACCTCAAGGTCGACGTGCAGAATCAGTCGTTTGATTCGCTCGTGGCGCAGGTTGCTGGCGGTACGAAATTCGATTGCTCCATCAGCTCAATCACCATCAACGAGGAGCGCTCCGAACAGGTTAAGTTCAGCGACCCGTATTACGATTCCAACTTGGCCATTGTCGTGCTTTCAAGCTCTGAGGCCACGAGCAAAGACCAGCTCAATGGCAAGCCGGTTGGAGCGCAGTCGGGATCTTCAGGTGAGGAATGGGCCAAGGAAAACCTGAAGAATTCCGAGTACACACCGTTCCAGGAGACTCCGGATATGCTCGCGGCATTGCGCACGGGCAAGATCCAGGCTGCAATCTATGATGAGCCAGTTGCAGAAAACCACGTCAAGACCGAGTACAGCGACTGCAAGGTCCTCGAGATCATCCCGACGGGCGAGCAGTACGGCATCATCGTCAACAAAGACAACGCCGCACTTGCAGATGCCATAAACGCTGCTTTGAAGGATATGAAGGCAGACGGCACGCTCGACAAGCTCAAGACCGAGGCATTCAGCGCGACGATCAAATAGTGCGTCGTTTGAGGCGTTCGTCGTAGAGACTATCGTCAATTGATAAGGCAAGGGCGTATAATGCGTCCTTGCCTTGGCTGTTTTTTGAATATTAATAGGGGATTCATGCAAACAACGACATCTGTGAAAGCTGCTATCAAGCAGGCTCTCTTTACCGCGCTTGCGCTTTCGCTTGTGCTCACGTTCATCTGCCCGCTTGTCGCAGGTGCCATGACGGCGGACGTGACGACGGCGAAGGGTAACGAAACAGGCACTGACAATATCCTGGGCGGCACGCCGACACGCGTGACCTGGGAAGCCGTCGTCGACGATGGCGAGCTTGTCAAAGACGTGACGGTCAAGATGCCAGATGGCTCTGCTATTACCGATGATTCGTCCGTGAAGATCACCGTGCTCGACGGCACGACGCGTCTGTCGCCTGCCAATACCGCCACGATGGATAAGCAAAACGGCAGCGTGCACGTGTCCTTTACCGACCCGATCACAGCTGGCCTGCGTCTGCGCGTTGAGATGTACAAGGTCTCGCTTCCCAATGTGGGCGGCGCGGTCACGCTCGGCGGAACTTACACGCTTGCAGACGGCACGGTCAAAGAATTCAAGCCGTCTCCTCCTATTGAAGTGACCTTTGCGTCTCCTGCAGAGGTGATTTCCAACTGGCTCGACCAGCAACCGTTTGTCCAGGCTTGGAATTCTGTTACGTTCCTGCGTCTCTTTTTCCAGCCGCAGCTTGTCGTTTCGTCTATTCCCACGGTTGCGATGGGCTGGCTTATCTCGCTCGGCTTGGTGCTCGTTGGGTTTCCGCTCGCTATTCCGCTGGGTCTGCTTGCCGCATTCATGAAGATATCGAAAACGAAGATCTTCCATATCCTCGCGGCGATTTATACCGGCATCATTCGCGGCACACCGCTGTTCTTGCAGATTTACATCGCCTTTTTCGGGTTTCCCCTGCTGGGAATCAACATCAATCAGTACTTGCTTGCCATTCTTGTGCTCGCATTCAACTCCGGCGCATATCTGTGCGAGATATTCCGTGCGGGCATCCAGTCCATCCCCAAAGGCCAGTTCGAGGCTTCGCGTTCGCTGGGTATGTCGGGAGCGCAGACGATGTTCTCGGTTATTCTTCCTCAGACCGTGCGTCGAGTGATTCCGACTATGACCAGCGAGTTCATCCTGCTTTACAAGGACACTTCGCTGCTTGCCGCCGTCGGTGTCATGGAGCTCATGCTCTACTCGCGTTCCATCGTTTCGCTGACGGGCAACATGACGCCCTATATCGTAGCTGCGTGCTTCTATCTGATCGTCACGCTACCGCTCATTCGCGTAGTGGGCAATCTCGAAAAGCGCCTGGCCCTTGCCGATACGGGTGGAGGAGCTCCCAAGAAAAAACTGCGCAGTACTCGACGTGGCGCTTTTGCGCAGATGAAAGAGGAGATCGTCGACACAGACGAAGGGTCCGTATCAAACGAATCTGAGGCAAGCGCAGTAACGCCCAAGGGCGATGACCGGGACGGAGATGTATAGATGAACGAACAAGAGTCCATGGTCTCCATTCAGCATCTATCTAAGAGCTTCGGCGATAACGAGGTTCTGAAAGACGTGAATATCGAGGTCGCGAAAGGCGACGTCGTTGTGGTGCTCGGGCCTTCAGGCTCGGGCAAATCGACGATGCTGCGTTGTATCAACTTGCTCGAAAAACCCACGGGCGGGCATATCTATATCGAGGGCAATGAGATCACCGATCCTAAGACCGATGTCAACAGGCTCCGTGAGCACGTTGGGATGGTATTCCAGCAATTCAACCTGTTCCCGCATCTTACAGCCTTGAAAAACGTCATGCTTGCGCAGCAAAAGGTGCTCAAGCGCTCTAAGGAAGAAGCTGAGAAAATCGCCCATCTGGAACTCGAACGTGTCGGCTTGGGAGATCGTGCCGATTATTTTCCCGCGCAGCTTTCGGGCGGGCAGCAGCAGCGTGTCGCCATTGCGCGCGCTTTGGCGATGGAGCCCCACGTCATGCTCTTCGACGAGGCGACAAGCGCGCTTGACCCCGAACTGGTGCGTGGCGTTCTTGATGTCATGAGGTCGCTTGCCGAAGGCGGCATGACCATGGTCGTCGTCACCCACGAGATGCAGTTTGCAAAAGACGTCGCAGACCGCGTCATCTTCATGGAGGGCGGTGTGGTCGTTGAAGAAGGAACGCCTTCAGAGGTATTCGACCACCCCAAGAACGAGCGTACCAAGGATTTTCTCGGACATATCAAATAATGCTGTACCGGCTTCTAATCATCGCCGCCACGGTAATCTGGGGCAGCTCGTTCGTTATCGTGAAGGACACGACCGACGTGCTGAGCCCCGCGTGGATCTTGTTCATCCGCTTTGCCATGGCTTCAGTGATACTGGCGATATTCCTCATCAAGAAGCGTAATCTCTATTTCAAGCGCGAATACGTTTGCTATGGCGCGCTTTTCGGGCTGCTCATGTTTCTTGGATACTATCTGCAGACGATTGGCATCACGGATACGACCCCTGGCAAGAACGCCTTTTTGACCGGCACTTATTGCGTAATCGTGCCGTTTCTTGCCTGGCCTATCGCCAAGCGCAAACCGGGCCCGTTCAATATCGTCGCCGCTTTCGTGTGCCTGATCGGCATCGGCTTCGTTAGCCTGGATTCTGGTTTGACCATAGGCTTTGGCGATGCCATGACGCTGTTTTGCGCGATATTCTATGCCTTGCATATCTGCGTGGTCGCTCGCTTTTCGCAGGGCCGCGATATCTATGTGCTTACCATGTGGCAGTTCGTCTTCGTGACCGTTTTCTCGTGCATCTCGGGGTTTTTGTTCGAAGCGCCCCTGCAGTTCGATTCCATTAGCACCGATACGTGGATTAGCCTGCTATACCTTGGCATTGCCTGCACAACGCTTGCGCTGCTCTTTCAAAACGTGGGGCAGCAGAAGCTCGCCCCATCAACGGCTTCGCTGCTGCTCTCACTCGAATCTCCCTTTGGGGTCGCCTTCAGCGTCGCATTTGGCGCAGAGCTGCTAAGCGGGAAGATGCTTTTTGGGTTCGTGCTCATCTTCGCAGCGATACTCATCTCGGAAATGCTTCCGACTATAAGAAAACCTGACCGTTCAACCATAAAATCGGAATAGAAATATTACGAATCTATAAATCGTGTTATTCTATGCCTCGAAATCGAAAGAGGAGAGTATAGAAGATGCACATTCCAGAAAACTATCTGAGCCCATCGACATGCGGTGTGTTTGGCGCCGCGATGATCCCGATATGGGCAATCGCCATCAAGAAGGTCCAAAAGACCGTCCCTGCAGAAAAGATGCCCATGCTTGGCGTTGCTGCAGCGTTCTGCTTTCTTGCCATGATGTTCAATATCCCGCTTCCCGGGGGGACTACGGGCCATGCGGTCTGCGGTACGCTTATCGCAGTCCTTTTCGGACCATGGGCGGCGTGCCTCACGGTTTCCATTGCGCTTTTCATACAAGCGGTGTTCTTTGGCGATGGAGGCATTCTTGCCTTAGGCGCCAACTGCTTCAATATGGCTTTTGTATTGCCCATGGTCGGCTATGGCGTCTACGGGTTTATATCGAAACGGGTGAAAGGCACAAAGGGAGAACTGGTGGGTGCAGGAGTGGGTGCCTATCTGGGAATCAACGCCGCCGCACTCTTTGCAGCGCTCGAATTTGGGATTCAGCCGATGCTTTTCAGCGACGCCGCAGGTCAGGCTCTCTATTGCCCATACCCCTTATGGGTTTCCATTCCTGCTATGCTTATTGGCCACTTGACGATATGGGGTGGCGCCGAGGTGATTTTCACCGTTGGTATCCTGGCGTTTATCAAAAAGACGGCGCCATCGTTTCAACTTGGGAATCAGACGCAGGACCCCACGGGGGTGAAGGGCTTGATACCGGTGATAGGACTTCTTGCATCCCTTGCCGTCCTTACACCCCTTGGCCTTATTGCACAAGGCGACGCCTGGGGAGAATGGGGTGTCGAAGACCTTGCGGATATGGCAGGATATACGCCCGTTGGCATGGATGGTGCTTGGCAATGGACGGCGTTCATGCCCGATTATTCGATGGGCGCGCTTCCCGATTGGGCGGGATACATATTAAGCGCGGTTATTGGCATCGCGATTCTCGTCATCATATTCAAGCTTGTCGCGGCCGTGATGAAGCCGAGTGTCGATTTCGGAGCTCGTAATGGCTGATGCGCCTGCTCAGGTCCCATCCTGGCTGAAAGAGCCCGAACGTTATACACCGACGTCAGACCATGATGCGTTCGTGGCACGCAGCATGCTGTCTATTGCGGGTGTTCTTAGGTTCTTTCGCCTTGATGGTGCCAAGCATGCGTCCGCTTCGATTTCGGCACCGGCAAAACTGCTTTTAGGTCTATTGCTCATCGTGCTCGTGTCGTTAAGCGGCAATTACCTGTTCACGCTTGTCGTTCTTGCGTGTCTGCTGCTGCGCTGCGCATTTTTGCGTGCCAGCGCCCTTGTGCGCATGCTGGGCGTTGCTTGTACAGCGGGTGTCGTTTCGTTTGCGATTATGCTGCCGGCGGTTTTTTTGGGTCAGCCGCAATCGGCTTTGCTTATAGGAACCAAGGTGTTTGTCTCGGTCGGCATCGCGATGTGCGTTGCTCTGACGACTCCCTTTAGCGAAATGACCGCCGGTCTGCGCACATTTCATATCCCCAACATGTTCATACTGACATTCGATTTGGCGCTTAAGAATATCGTGACGCTTGGCGCTGTTGCACTCGAGGTCCTTACGGCGCTGAAGCTCAGGAGCGTGGGGAAGAACACGAACAAGACGTCGAGCATGGGTGGAATCGGCGGGGTCGTATTCATGAAGGCACAAAAATCGGCTCAGGATACATATATGGCGATGCAATGTCGTGGTTTCGAAGGGGAATATGTCCGACCGCGTGAACGTTCTTGGCGCCCGATGGACCTTCTTGTCCTTGTTGGATCTTGCATCGCCATTCTATTATTCGTATATCTCCAGGGGGCGCTCTAGCATGTCTCATGTCAATTTATCCAGCGAGGAACATCCCGAGCGAACGCATCGCGTTCACGATGAAAACAAGCCGCATATCATCGCCTTTGAAGATTACTGTTTTGCCTATGAAGACCAGCCGACGCTATCGCATATAGATCTCATCATAGACCAAGGTGATTGCGTTGTGCTGATGGGTTATAACGGTTCGGGAAAATCAACGCTGCTCAAGGCTATCAACGGTCTTGTGTTTCCCTTGCAGGGAAGATACCGATTCGACGGCGAGCTGGTCGATTCGAAGAGCATGTCAGATCACGGCTTTGCCAAGAGGCTTCATCAAAGGATCGGCTATATCTTTCAAGACAGCGATGCGCAGCTGTTCTGCGCGAGTGTCGAAGAGGAAATCGCGTTCGGGCCACGACAGATGCAACTGCCGGAAGAAGAGGTGCTGCAGCGCGTTTCCGATACGATAGACCTGCTCGACATCGAGAAACTCCGCACGCGCGCCCCCTATAATCTATCGGGCGGCGAGAAGAAAAAGGTCTCGATCGCCTGCATCTTGAGCATGAATCCCGATGTTTTCTGTTTCGACGAGCCGCTCAACGGCCTTGATATTAAGACCAGAGACTGGCTGCTTGATTTTCTGCGTCAGCTCAAAGCAGCGGGCAAGACGATCGTCATTGCCACCCACGACCAATCGCTGGCC
>CAYSZR010000068.1:3445-7732 GCA_964435565.1 uncultured Coriobacteriaceae bacterium | reverse complement strand
TGCCGCTCAGGCCGAACGCGAAGCGCATTTCAAAGAGGTTGCCTATAAAACCGTTCTTGACCATACGAAAGAAGTGCTCAAGGGCTTTGGCCTCGAGTTCGATGTCTGGTATTCGGAGCGTACTACATACACCGAAGACGACGGGGGTAGCTCGCGTCTTTCGCGCGCGCTCGATGCGTTGCGGGATACCGGGTATCTGTATGAGAAAGATGACGCAACCTGGTTTCGTACCACAGATTTTGGAGACGACAAAGACCGTGTCCTTATCAAGGCCGACGGCTCATACACCTATTTCGCTCCTGATATCGCGTACCATAAGAACAAGTTCGACCGCGGCTTCGATCGCTGCATCGATATCTTGGGCGCAGATCATCATGGGTATATCAAACGTATCCAATCGGTGGGCCATGTTTTTGGTCATCCCGGCCAGCCCGAGATCGTCATCGGCCAGATGGTGAATCTGTTCCGCGACGGCGAGCCTGTGCGCATGTCGAAACGCACCGGCGAAATGGTCAGTTTCGAAGAAGTGCTTGACGAAGTCGGCGCAGATGCGACTCGGTTTCTCATGCTTGGGCGCTCGACGGATCAGACCATTGATTTCGATATCGAACAGGCCAAGAAGCAGGATTCGACCAATCCCGTTTATTATGTGCAATACGCTCACGCGCGTATTTGCTCCATTTTGCGCAAGGCTGCGGGCATCGAAGACCCCCGTGCACCGCAGGCGGAACCTGATGATATCGCCGCTTCACTCATCGCGCCTGATGCCGACCTGTCGCTGCTCACGCACGATGCCGAACTCGCTCTTGCCCGACGCATCGACGAATTCCCCGAGCTCGTGGCGAGTTGCGCGCGCGATCTTGCCCCGTTCAGGCTTACGCATTACGCGGCCGATCTTGCGAGTGATTTTCATCAGTTCTACACCCAGTGTCACGTTATCGGCACAGATGAAGACCTTACGACGGCACGTCTCTTTGTCTGTGATGCGACACGCCGCGTGCTAAGAAACGTTTTAAGGCTTTTGGGCGTGACGATGCCTACAAGCATGTAGATAAGGAGCAGCAAGATGTCCATCGCACCAACCCGCGAACACGTCCTTCCCGATTATATGAAGGCATCAGACCTGCTCAAGGTTGCGCCTATGAATATGGAGGTGCAAGGAGACAAGGTGACGCTTGCCGGCGTCGACTTGCTTGATATCGCCCATGAATACGGGACGGCGCTCTATGTCTACGATGAAGCTCATATCCGAAGCCAGCTCGCGGGGTTTCGCGACGAGTTCAAGTCTTGTTATCCGCAAAGCGACATCGTCTATGCGGCAAAGGCGTTTTGCTGCGTCGCCATGGACAAGCTCGTTGCGCAAGAAGGCTGCTATCTGGATGTGGCCAGCGGTGGCGAACTCGCAATCGCTCAGGCAGCCGGATTTCCCATGGATCATGTGATTGCGCAAGGTAACAACAAGACGCCACTCGAAATAGGAGAATGCATCGACGCTGGCGTCGGCTGCTTCGTCGTCGACACGCATGAAGAGATGGAGCGTATCTCACGATATGCGACATCAAAAGGCGTGACCCAGCGTATCATCGTTCGCGTATGCCCTGGTATCGAAGCAGATACGCATGCCTATATCCAGACCGCGAACGAAGACTCCAAGTTTGGATTCAATATTCGCAACGGCTCGGCAGAGGAAGCCCTTGTCTTCGCGCTTACCTTGCCAGGCATCGACATGGCGGGCTTTCATTTCCATATCGGGTCGCAGATATTCGAACTTACGAGTTATGTCGAGGCGATCAACACGATGTTCGCTTTCTTGAACGACATGCGCGCGCAGCATGACTTTGTGGCACGCATCTTCGATATGGGTGGCGGTCTTGGTATTCCCTATACCGTTTATGACCGTCCCTCGACAATCGCGCAGTTCGCGCAAATCGCTACGGGGGCGATTCACGCCAATTGCAGTGAATATGCCTACCCATATCCGCATATATTCACCGAGCCAGGTCGCTCGATTGTCGCTAATGCGGGGATCACGCTCTATACCATAGGTTCGGTTAAGACCGTTGCCGGTATCTGCACGTATGTCGCTGTCGATGGCGGGATGACGGATAATATTCGTACGGCGCTCTATGGTTCAAAATACGAGGCTTTTGTCGTCGACAACGCCGATAAGCCGCGCGATGTGATATGCGACATCGTCGGCAAGCACTGCGAATCAGGGGACGTCGTCGTCAAGAACTCTCCTTTGCAAGCCTGCAAAGCAGGGGACACCCTGTGTGTTTTAGGCACAGGCGCGTATTGCAACGAAATGGCGAGTAATTACAACAAACAGGTCCGCCCCGGCGTTGTCTTCGTCGCCGATGGGGTGGTGCGCGAGGTTGTACGACGTGAAACGTATGATGACCTGCTGCGACGTGACGTGTATTAGGAAAACGGGATCGATTTTGCTTTTCCCGCCCATTGAGTGGAGGAAGATATGAAGCAAGTGAGGATCGGGCTTATCGGTTGCGGAACCGTAGGTGGCGGTTTTATTCGCATTCTGCAGAAGCATCATGATGACTTCATGCAGCATGCCGGCGTTGATCTGATCATCGAAGCCGCGACTACGCGTACCGTCTCGAAGCTGAGCGCTCTGGGTATTCCTGATAGCGTCATCGTCGATTCATACGAAGAGATCATCGCCAATCCCGATATCGATATCGTGGTCGAACTCATTGGCGGCACGGACATTGCAGCTGACGTCGTCCTCGCTGCGCTTGGAAGCGGGAAGAATGTCGTTACTGCGAATAAGGCGCTCATGGCGTCACGTGGCCAGGAGATTTTCAACGCAGCCGATGAAAATGGCGTTGAAATCGCGTTCGAAGCTTCGGTAGGCGGTGGTATCCCCATTATCCAGCCGCTTAAACATGCGCTTATCGGCAATGAAATCACCACTGTCTTGGGCATAGTCAATGGCACGACCAATTACATGCTGACAGAAATGGAACGCGGACTTGACTACGATGATGTGCTAAAACAAGCTCAGGAGCTTGGCTATGCGGAGGCAGACCCAACTGCTGATGTTGATGGATTCGATGCTGCGGCAAAGATCGCGATTCTCTCATCGATCGCATTCAATTCGCGCGTGCAGCAAGACGATGTTTTTACGCAGGGCATTCGTTCCATCAAGCCTGCCGATCTTCGTCATGCGGCAGAAATGGGATACACCATCAAGCTCCTTGCCATTGGTCACAAGGTGGACGATAAGATCGACGTGCGCGTCCATCCGACGATGATTCCCAAAGACCATCAGCTTGCCAACGTCAACGGCGTCTATAACGCTATCTATGTTACCGGCGACGCGGTGGGGGACTGTATGTTCTTCGGTGAGGGTGCGGGTGCCGGTGCGGCCGCATCTGCCGTCATGGGCGATGTCATCGAGGTCGCGCGCCGTGTTGCAAATAACGTCGAGCCTATCGTCGGCTGCACATGCACCGATAACCTTGCAATCAGGGATATCGGCGAGCTTGAGACTAAGTTCTACCTTCGCCTGCTCGTCGCTGATAAGCCCGGCGTGCTTGCCGCTATTAGCGAGATATTCTGTCATCACAACGTGTCTATTCGCAGCATGGTCCAGCCAACCGCCGGGGGAGACGGAACCGCCGAATTGATCTTCGTGACGCACATTGCCGGCGACGCGAATTTCGAGACTGCCCTCGCAGAGATTCAGGGTCTAGACTGCGTTGTCGAAATTGGAACTATGATTCGAATCGAGGGGGAATAAGCTTTGCCGTTGACCGAGAAGGATGTTCGTGAAATTGCGGAATACGCGCGTATCGGGCTTACCGAAGAGGAGCTCGGCACGATGACCGTCGATTTGAATAACATCATCGAAACGCTCAAGCCCATAACCGAATATGATTTATCGGGTGTTGAGCCTACATTTCATCCGATAGGAGATTTGTCCAACGTCATGCGCGACGATGTGTGCGGGACTTCTTTTTCGCGCGATGTCGCGCTTTCAAATAGCGATTCGGTCCATGAAGGTTGTTTCGAGATTCCCTCCATACTGGGTGAGGGGGGCGATCGTTGATGCAATCGTATTCCAGTCTTTCTGTTCGTGATATACGCGAAGGCCTTATGGCAGGCGCTTTGAGTGCCCGCGAACTTGCCGATGCCGCTTTTTCTGAAATCGATGCGCTTGACAGTTCCGTTCATGCCTTTTTGGAGACTACCCCCGAGCTTGCCTATAAGCAGGCAGATAAAATCGATGCCGCCTTTATGGCATGGCGCAGTGAAGTGGATGAAGAA
>CAYSZR010000068.1:0-3435 GCA_964435565.1 uncultured Coriobacteriaceae bacterium | reverse complement strand
CCGCCATCGCGGCAAAGGAACCGTTGGGGCCATTGGCTGGCGTCCCCATCGCATTCAAAGACAATATGAATCTTGAAGGCACGCATACCACGTGTGCATCTCACATGCTCGAAACCTATGTGAGCCCCTTTACCGCCACCTGTGTCTCTAAGGCGATTGAAGCGGGTGGAATACCTCTTGGCAAGACCAATATGGATGAATTTGCCTTTGGATCTTCGACCGAGACCTCGTACTTTGGCAAGACCTGCAACCCGTGGGAGCTTGGTCATGTGCCCGGAGGATCTTCAGGTGGTTCTGCTGCTGCTGTTGCTTCTGGCATGGCGACCGTTGCCTTGGGCAGCGATACCGGTGGGTCTATACGTCAACCGGGCAGCTTTTGCGGAACAGTCGCATTGAAGCCTACCTATGGCGTTGTCAGCCGGTATGGTGTCGTTGCGTTTGGCAGCTCGCTTGACCAGGTCGGCCCTTTTACTCGTACAGTTGCCGATGCGGCTTATACGCTCAACGCGATTTCAGGCCGCGATCCGCTCGATTGTACGAGCCAGGAACGCACTGTCGATTTTACCGCCAACCTCGACAAGGGCATTACGGGCATGAAAATCGGAATCGTCCCCGCACTTCTCGAATTAGACGGCCTTACAGCCGAGGTCAAGCATGCGTTCGACCAAAGCGTTTCCAAGCTCGAGGAGCTTGGGGCTCAGATTATCGAAATCGAGCTTCCTCATGCCGCTGCAGCTATAAGCGCCTATTACGTTTTGGGCCCCTGCGAGGCGTTTTCTAATCTTTCGCGCTTTGATTCGGTCCGCTACGGGCATCATGCGCATGGCAAGAATCTCGAACAGCGTTATGAGACGAGCCGTGCCGAGGGTTTTGGCGCAGAGGCAAAGCGCCGCATCATGCTTGGCGCATGGCTTTTGGCCAGTGGCGTCTATGACGAATACTATATTCCTGCCCAGAAGGTTCGCACGCTTATCACTCAAGACTATACGGATGCATTCAAGCAGGTCGATACCATCGTTTTGCCTACGAGTCCGCGTACGGCGTTCAAGTTTGGTGAGGTGAGCGATCCTGCATCCATGTATCTTTCGGATATCTATACCATCTCGATAAATATCGCAGGCAATGGCGGTATGAATCTTCCCGTCGCGTTTGGCGAAGACTCTGGATTACCCATTGGCCTGCAGATCGTGGGACCGCAATTCTGCGACGATCTTATCTTGCGCGTCGGATCTGCCCTTGAAAGCTCCTGTGACATAGCACGTGTCGCCAATGTCTTGGGAGGTGCACGCGCATGAAGGAATTGAATGAGGTTCTGCAGGATTGGGAAGCGGTTATCGGACTTGAGGTCCATGCCGAGCTCACGACGCTTAAGACCAAGATGTTCTGCTCGTGTCCTATAGAATTTGGCGCGCCTCCCAATACGCACACCTGCCCTGTTTGCCTGGGAATGCCCGGTGCACTGCCTGTTCCCAACAAGGCGGCGATTGAGAGCATCGTCCTGGCTGGTCTTGCCACTAACTGCACGATTGAAAAACATACGATGTTCTATCGCAAGGGCTATTTCTATCCCGATATGGCTAAGAACTTCCAGACAACGCAAGGGCCTGTCGCGTTTTGCATGCGAGGGCATCTTGACCTTGAAGTCGCCGGTAAAGGCGCAGCAGAACGCGTCGATATTGCCAAAGACGACGATGGCGGATATGTCGCTTCGATAGGCATTACGCGCATCCACATGGAAGAGGATGCCGGCAAGATGACGCATTTTGGCGGTTCGGAAGGTCGCATAGACGGTGCACAGCGCTCGCTTGTCGATTATAACCGCGCAGGCACACCGCTTATTGAGCTGGTGACCGAGCCTGATCTGCGCACTCCGGAAGAAGCGCGCATGTTCATGCAGAAGTTGCGGCAGATCTATCTTGCCCTTGGTATTTCCGATTGCTCTATGGAAGAAGGGTCTTTGCGTGCTGATGGCAATGTCTCTCTGCGTCGACGCGGATCCAAGGAGCTTGGCACGAAAACCGAGCTGAAGAATATTAACTCATTCAAGAATCTTCACGATGGCCTTGTCTACGAGATCCGTCGTCAGGCAGAAGTGCTTGAGAGCGGTGGGGTCATCCATCAGGAGACTCGACATTGGGAACCAGGCGCCAAGCGCACCATTGTCATGCGCGTTAAGGAAACTGCAGATGACTATCGCATGTTTCCTGATCCCGACCTTGCTCCCTTCGATTTGACAGACGAGTTCATCGAAAACGTTAAATCCAAGCTCCCCGAGCTGCCCGATGCAAAAAAGGCCCGTTTGGTCGAACAATTCGGCTTGTCTAAATACGATGCGGGCGAAATCGCCGGTGATATCGATGCGAGCATGCTCTTCGAACAGTCGGCCGAATCAGCTGATAAAGCGACTGTGAAGAAAATCGCCAACCTTATCATCAATGACTTGAGCGCTTGGGCAAACGAAGAGAATGCTTCGATAGCGCAAGCTTCCATCGACCCGAAGTCCCTTGCTAAGCTCGCAAAACTTCTTGCCGACGACACCATAAGTTCGAGGCAGGGAAAAGAGATTTTGGCGTCGATGATCAAAGACGATGTCGATCCTGAGCAGTATGCGCAAGAACATGACATGCTGCAAACGACCGACACTGATGCCATCGATGGTATCGTTGATGAAATCATGGCCGCCAACGCTGATAAAGTCGAAGCCTATCGTGCCGGCAAGAAGGGTCTGCAGGGCTTTTTCATGGGTCAGACGATGAAGGCGTTGCAAGGGCAGGGCAATCCGAAAGTCATTTCAGAGATCGTTTCGAGGAAGCTCGAGGGTTAGCCATCACCCATGCTGTCGTACAGGGGATATGTCTTCATCGTTTTGACAACGATGACGTTGAGCTGCGTTTTTCTTTTATAGGAATTGGCCAATGAGCTCCGGTTGCGCCCTTTGCCCTCGTCTATGCAATGTCGATCGAGAGGTTTCTCGTGGATTTTGCAGAGAAGGCAATTCGGTCAGGCTCGCTCGAGCAGCCTTGCATATGTGGGAGGAACCTCCCATCAGCGGGGAGGCGGGGAGTGGTACGGTATTTTTCGCTGGATGCACGCTGCGTTGCGTGTATTGCCAGAATGCCTCCATTGCCTCAGGCGATATCGGACGCGAGGTTTCAATTAGACGACTTGCCCAAATATTTCTTGAACTACAGGCTCAAGGAGCGCTCAATATCAATTTAGTCACCCCGTCGCATTTTGTGCCTCAAATCTGTCAGGCTATAGATTTAGCCAGGTCAACTAGTTATTCAAATACACCTCTTGAGCTGCCTATTGTCTATAACACCAGTGGATACGAACTTCCAGAGACGCTAGAGGCGTTACGCGGATATGTTGATATTTATCGAGGCTTCGCCAGTTTCTGTGGGTGTTTTAGACCCTTCCCGGTAGCGTTATTGG
>CAYSZR010000067.1:0-8307 GCA_964435565.1 uncultured Coriobacteriaceae bacterium | reverse complement strand
GGCAATACGGGTCATACCCAATGAGCTTCATACCAAATGCCTTGGCGCGTTCTGCCACCAACAAGCCGACATGGCCGGTTCCAAAGATGCCGAGCGTTTTGTCCTGCAACTCGATGCCAGTAAACTTCGACCTATCCCACTTGCCGTTTTTCATGGACGCCGTTGCGCAAACGGTATTGCGCGCGCATGCGAGCATAAGGGCCATCGTCTGCTCTGCGGCAGATACCACGTTGGAAAGCGGCGCATTGCATACGATAACACCACGTTCGGTCGCGGCATCTCTATCGATATTGTCAACGCCAACACCCGCACGACCGATAATCTTGAGTTTTGTACCGGTCTCGATAACCTCGCGGGTGACCGTGGTCGCCGAACGCACGATAAGCGCGTCATATTCGGGAATCATCTCAACAAGCTCTTCAGGGGTCGTGTCAGGTTTGAAGGTCACTTCATAGCCGGCATCTTCGAGAAGGGCGATGCCCGCCTTATTGAATTTCTCTGGTATCAAAATCTTCATCTAGCTCTCCTGGTCCTCATATTTGAATACATATGGTTTTTCCAATTGCGGACATTGTAGTGAGCTTATGCGTTTTAAGGAGCAAATTGCCGAATTAATCCGTAAAATGTCATTCAAATTGTATAATTTTTTCGATATGGCTGTTATTATTTCAATTATCTAAATATTCATTATTTTATTTATTGCCATATCGTCTTTTTTGCAAGAAATACATTCATGATTGTCATCTCGCATCGAAGTGCGCTCGAATTCTGGAGGCTTCCGCAAGCTGGGGGAGCTCCCAGGATTCTCGATGCACATGATGCGGCATGTGCATGTGCCTCGATGCAAAATGCGGTTCACCTGCGCGAACTACGCAAGATACTCTCATCAGAGCCGCTTTGCGCTCTATCGCGTCCACTTGACCTTATGTCAACATCGCGGGCCGACAGGCGGCGCACTGCTTTGGCGAATATCCGCTGCATGCAAACCAAAGTGCCAGACGGTGCTCTTGCGTGTATCGGCACCCCCGAGACCATTCTGGTGAGCACTCCAGAATTCTGCTTTGTCCAGATGGCACATATTCTTCCCCTTTGGGAACTTGTCGAGTTGGGATACGAACTCTGCGGAGTCTATCCGGGTCAAAGACCGTTTGAAATGAACGATCCTTCTCTTACACCTATAAGCACGCCTGCCAAACTGGCCAGATTTGCGGCGGATGCCGCAGGGATGACCGGCGCAAAAGCCGCACGCATCGCTACCAGGTGGATTGCACCTCACTCAGGCTCACTTGAAGAAACGCATATCGCGATGCTTGCCTGCATGTCACGGCCGTTTGGCGGCGGAGGAACAAAGCTCCCGTCTCTAAATCAAACGATCGAAGCGCCAGAGGCGGTGGCGCGTATGCTTGGCACTAAAACATGCAGACCAGATCTATATTGGCCAGATTCGCATGTGGCCGTTGAATATGACAAGCGTTCGTGGCCCGACACCACGGCCCGTGCTGATTACGAACGTCGCAAGCGCAATGCATACCGCATGATGGGAATCGACCTTGTCTGCATAGGAAAAGACGACCTTTCAAACCCCGCTGCGATTCGAGCCAGTTTCGACCACGTCAACCTCAGGTGCGGAAAGCGCTTGAGGACCCCGAGCGATAAGCAGATACAGCAGCAAGAGTCGCTGCTTTCTTGGCTTGAGAAGCGGGAGAGCCAACAAGCATCCTAAGCAATACGCCGAATTGCCAGCGCCTGACGGGCAAGCTCGCGATGCGTAATGAGATCTTCCGGTGTGAGATTGGGCAAAATGCGTGTGTGCAGGCCCTCGCTCATGGCTATGGCCGTGCGGCGCAATACGGCAAAGCCATCACACGTAAGCTCGATGATCACCGAACGCCTGTCGCGGATATCGGGAACGCGTTTGACAAACTCCCGATCGATCAACGTCGACTGCGCAGCCGCTATACTATTGCGGCGCACCGACAGCCTGTGTGATATCTCATTGGGATGCGTTCCCAATATATGATCGTTTAAATCAAGCAGAACCCTGTATTCGACGAGGGAAAGCCCCTCGTCATGGGTGATATGCGTCGCCAGATTCGACGTGTGAAGTATTTCGTCGCACAAAGCAAGGCGCACACGGGCCTCGCCATTGCGTCCATATGAAGTGTCCCCAGCTTCAAAAAGGGCGTTTTTGTATGCAACCTGCAACGTGCATCCAGAGACATATGCGTATAAATCGTTCGGCACATTGTCCACAATATCTTTCATAACGGGATATATCTTTGCCGTGGCCATATTGGCAAGGCTGCGCCCATGCTCGGTAACATGCACATATACGCCTCTTCGATCATCTGCAAGCTCAATGCGCGTAGCAGCCTTCATATCGACAAGCTGAGCAACCGCCCCACTCGCGCAACTCGCGGTGATATCGAGTGAACCGGCTAATTCCCCCATGCGCATGCATCCGCGATGCCCGATAACACGAAGCAGAATGCGATATTGCGTCGTCGTAATTCCACTTTTCAAAATCGCATTTTCTAGTGCACGGGTATAAAACATCATGAGCGTAAGATAGCTTGCATGTTCAAAGCATCCTTCGGACATGCGCTCCCACGTCAGCTCATCGCGTCGCATCGCTCTCCCAACGCCAGCAGTTTCCCGTGCCGCTGATTATACTATCGTGATAAAACCAGAGCGAATCTGCTTCACGTTCAGAACAGTTCGTTACCTGAACGAACACACCCGTATCATTCGCAATGAGCTTGCGGTACTATCTTGCACTATGCAAGCAGCCCGGATTGAAAGGCACACCATGCGACAAGAATACGACATTGTTATCGATACCCCGAAACATCACTATCGTGGCACGGCGATTATCAACGCAAAGGGGAACGAAGCAACCGCTCTGATAGATATTGCCGATGTCGTTTCAGCCGAATCGCATGGGACACGTGACGACAAAGACTACGAGTTTTCCGGTCAAGCAGATGTGAATGGCGTGGGTATCGTCGAATACACCGCCAAAGGCCAGCTCTGGGGTAACAGCCTTGACTTCAAGGCCGATTCGAACATCGGGGAAATCGTTCTTTTTGGGACTGTTGCAGATACTGCAAGCAGGGAGTCGAAAACAATCGACGCGTGGCAAGGCGGGAATTCCGTTATCGACTATTTGCTCTAGAACATATTCGTCCCCGCTTTATGCACGCATGATCGCCTATCAGTTCTTTTATTAAACAATTAGCTTCATTTGCCGAACAAATGGTTGTTTGCCTTAGGCATAAAAAGAGACGTACAGTAGCCCCGACGACAAAAGTCGCCGGGGCGTGTTTGCATTGGGGCTACACGCAGCAAAACATGCTCCGCAACGCGGGAGAGAAGGAGCATCGTCATGGCCGACGGAGAGTCTTTCGTGTACACCTGCTGTCCGGGATGGGGCGATCACGAATTTTGCGCGATCAAAACCATCGTCAAGGACGGCAAAATCGTACGCACAGAAAAAGCCGATTACACAGGAGCCGAAGCAAACGAGGGCTATATCTGCCAAAAGGGCATCATGTCCTGCAGGCAGCCTTATAGCGAGAAGCGCCTCACACATCCGCTCAAGCGTGTCGGCGAACGAGGTAGCGGTGAATGGGAGCATATAAGCTGGGATCAGGCACTCGACGAAATCGCCGAAAAGCTCCTTTCGATTCGCGATGAATACGGTCCGGAGGCGGTTGCCCTATGGAATATCGTCGCATCCGTCCCGCCTTCGCAAGGCCTCAACGCGCTTCTCTCGTCACGCTGGCTTGGGCTTTGGGGCGCAACGGATCCCGTGCAAGGGTACGGTCTTGATAACGGCCCGTTTTACGCCGCGTTCTATGACATGGGTGATTTCTATAAATACATGACCACAGATCCAGCGAACTTCGATAGCTCGGATTATGTGATCGTCTGGGGTGCGAACCCTCTTGAAAACCAAGAACGCATGACAAAGCATATCGTCGAGGCGAAGAGCCGCGGAGCAAAGATCATTGATATCGGATTAATCTTCGATGCGACGGCGGGCTATTCCGACTGGTTCATTCCCGTTAAACCGGGAAGCGACCCAGCCCTTTCGCTTACCATGGCGCACCTCATCATCGAGCGAAAGCAATATAAGGCAGATTTTCTCATGGCGCATACCGTTGCCCCGTATCTAATACGCGATGACGATAGCACGCTGCTACGCGACGAAGATGGCATGTATATGGTGTGGGATAGCGCCGCATCAGAACCGGTGAGCGTACCGCCCCGACAAAAAGACCTGATTACCGAACATGCCGCACTCGAGGGAAGCTATACCGTAAACGGGATAGCTTGCAAGACGGCCTTTACACGGCTCATCGAGCATCTCGAGCCATACACACCCGAGTATCAAGAGGCAATCACTGGCGTCCCGGCAGCAGACTGCATCAAGCTGACCGATGAATACGTCGCTGCCTCGAATGCGTATATCATCGGCGCCCTTGGCCTGCGCTACCGCAACCAAGGTGAAAGCTATCGGAGCTTCTACCTCCTTGGCATGCTCACCGGAAACCTCGGCCGTCCCGGAGCAGGCGTCACGAGCGAGATGCTGCCTGCCGGGTTCCCGATGATATTCAACGACACCCCCATTACCATGCCCAATGGGCCCGAAGGATACCGTGGCAAATGGACGCGTCAGGCTGATTTCATCGAGCAGGTTAAAACGGAGCAGCCCTATCCCATCAAGGCATTTATAAAAGTAGCGGGTAATCCAGTTCACAACTGTCCCAATCGTGGCCTCTGGCTCGACGAGCTTTTCCCAAAATTCGATTTAATCGTCGACTTCGATATCTGGATGACCGACACGGGCGAATACGCCGATTACGTCTTGCCCGACTGCATGCCGTTCGAGCGCTATGAACTCGTGGCAAGCGCAGCATATAATCATATCGTGCTTGAAGAACCTGCAATCGAGCCGCCTGCGGAAGTACATGACCCAACGTACCTTTGGAGCGAACTTGCCCGTCGCACGGGATTTGGCGATTATTTCGATAAGACGGCAGAAGAGTGGATCGCAATACGCTTGGACTCGAAATGGCCAATGATAGCGGGCATCCAGCCGCCGCTTACCTACGAGCGCCTCAAAGCCGAAAAGCTCGTCCGCGCCGCAACGCCACCGGTCGTCTGGGACCCCTTTATGGGCATGCAATTCAACACCCCCACGGGAAGACTCGAATTCTATGCAGAACGACTTGTTCGTGTCGGAGCACAGATGGCAAGCTATCTTCCACCGCTTGAAGCGCCCACACCCGCATCGCTTGCCGAAGGAAAGAACCCGGATCATCCATATCACTTCTTCAGCGGACGACAGCGGTTCTTCATGCAGTCGATGTTTACCGAAGACCCCGTGCTCTCCAAGCTCTCGGGAGGTAAACCCACCAGCCGTATCAATCCAGTCGACGCCGAGCGCGAAGGCATCAAGGACGGCGACGAGGTCAAGGTCTTTAACAAACGCGGACACGTGACCTGCGAGATGAAGCTCGATCAGGCAATCCCACCGGGAACCATACAGGTGTGGTTCGGTTGGCGTCATGAATCCTTTGAAGACGGCATGTATTCCGAACTCATCGTGCCCCTTGGCAGCCACGAGACCCTCGATGATCGCGCCAACGCCTGGTTCGATGATGTCAAGGCGGTCGATGGATTCAAGGCAGGATTTGGCACGGGCGGCATCGGCGGCATGGCTGGCGCATGGGACACTATTTGGGACTGCGCATGCGCCGTCGAAAAAGTCGAAGAGTAAGGGGGATCGGATATGAACAAGTCAACGATTCTAGTCGACCTGCAGCGCTGCACCGGTTGCTGGACTTGTGCGATGGCCTGCAAAGTCGCTAATAACCTAGACGATGATGACTGGCGCATCACCGTGCGTACCTTGGGCAGCGGTGAAGGAATAGACCGACCCGCGGGAATCTGGCCTAATTTACACGAAAGCTGGCTTCCCATATGGCAATCTCATTGCACAAAGTGCCCAGACCGCCTTGCGGGTGGTGAAGAGCCCTTCTGCGTACACAGCTGTCCCAACGGCGCTTTGTCGATAGGCGATGTGGCCATAGCCAATGCAGAGGCGCTTCACGGACGCGGCTTCGCAATCTTCACGTTGCCCGCCTTTGAAGGCTCAAGGGAGGACGTTGTCTACGGGCGAAAAGAGTAATTGGGGCAAAACTATCGCATGGTTTTAGTACGGGGCGTTGCCATGAGGAAATCCCTTATGGCAACGCCTTCCCCTTGTATACGCCTTTTCTGCGCTAACCACCGACTTTCTATCGCGAGTACTTGATAACCGCACTATACTAGTGCGGTATCTGTCCATTCCCCCTTCGAGAAAAGAGCGACGGTATGGAACCTGATTTCAAGGAACTTGGTGAACGCATTCAGGGTCTACGCGAGGCATGCGACGTCTCCCGCCATTCCATGGCGCAGGAGCTCGGTGTCGATGTAGACACCTATACCACTTGGGAGGAAACGGGCGCCGACGTCCCGATTTCAGCCATATATCACATGGCACAAAAATTCGGCGTCGAATTCACCGAAATACTTACCGGTGGCGAAACACGCCTGGACACGATTCAGGTTGTGAAAAGCGGTGCGGGCCAAGAGGTTAACCGCCTACCTGGATACCACTTCGAGGATCTTGCCTGGCGTTTTCAGCACAAGATCATGCAGCCGCTTATGGTGACACTCGACCCCTCCGATGATCCCGCAGAGCTCGTCGCGCATGCCGGTCAAGAATTCAACTACGTGGTACAAGGTTCGCTCGTTCTTACTTATGACAATCGCGAATATATACTTGACCAGGGGGATTCCGCCTACTTCGATCCATCGCATATGCATGGTCAACGTTGCAACGGCAACGAACCGACAAAATTTCTCACCTTCATCACCGAGTAGCCTTGCACGCATCTGTTAGGAAGCAAACCGTGGATTACATCTTAAAAAAATATTGCCCTCGCATCGAATTCGACTCGTACGAAGACTACTTTGATAATTTCGAGATAGACGTTCCGGAAAACTTCAATTTCGCCTATGACGTTGTAGACGAATGGGCTCGTGTCGAGCCAGACAAAAAAGCCCTCGTCTGGATTGATGACAACAAGGATTATCGAGAGTTCACCTTCTCTGATATCTCGCGCCTTTCCAACAAGGCCGCAAATGCCTTTTGGAAACTCGGTATTCGCAAGGGCGATGTCGTGTTGATGATTCTGCGCCGTCGTTGGGAGTACTGGGTGTGCGCTATGGCGCTCTGCAAAATCGGAGCCGTCGTTATCCCCGCAACCATTCAGCTCACCAAGAAAGACATCGCCTACCGTTGTAATCTTGCTAAAGTCGAGGCTATCGTCTGTGTGGATGACGACTACGTCTGTGGAGAAGCAGATGCCGCATTGCCAGACGCGCCAAGCGTGCGCCAAAAGATCTCTGTTGCAGGCAAACGTGCAGGCTGGCAGTTCTTCGATGAGCTCATAGAAGACGAAAGCGATGCGTGGGAGCGACCCATAGGTGATGCCGCTACCAAAATCGATGACATCATGCTCATGTACTTTACAAGCGGCACCACGGGAAACGCCAAGGCAGTCGAGCACAGCTTCAGACATCCGCTTGGCCATATAATCACCGCCAAATACTGGCAACAGGTGCAAGAGAACAAGCTGCACATGAGCGTGACAGACAGCGGCTGGGCTAAATTTGGATGGGGAAAGATCTATGGTCAGTGGATCGCGGGCGCGACCATCTTTTGCTATGACATGATGAGGTTCGTCCCCGCACAGCTGCTGCAGGTTATGCAAGACTATAAACTCACCACGTTTTGCGCACCTCCAACCATGTACCGTTTCATGCTGCAAGAAGACGTGGCTTCTTATGACCTATCCAGCATTCAGAACTTCGCCACGGCAGGCGAGCCGCTCAACGCAGAGGTCACTATTCAATGGGAAAAACTCACGGGCAAAAAAATCCGCGAGGGCTTTGGCCAAAGCGAGGGGCCCGTTCTGCTTGCCAACTTCCCCTGGATCGAGCCCCGTCCAGGCAGCATGGGCAAACCAAGCCCGCTGCTCAACATCAAGCAGCTCGACGATGATGCCAACGAGGTCCCCGATGGCGAAGAGGGTGCCATCTGCATCACGCATCTGAAAGATGCGTATCCGCCGGGGCTATTTGTAGGGTACTTTGGCGATTCCGACCGTACCAAAGAGGCTGTCGGCGGAGATTATTACAATCTGCACGACATGGCATGGCGCGATCCTGATGGCTATTACAGCTTTGTCGGAC
>CAYSZR010000066.1:0-8551 GCA_964435565.1 uncultured Coriobacteriaceae bacterium | reverse complement strand
AGCCGCACCGGTGATTTTGAAGACTCTGTTCCTCGCCTTCGCGCGCTTGGTTGATTCCGTATCGAGTGCATATGTTTTTTCAAGCGTCTCAGGTTCGCGACGCGCAGCTTTCCTATTCCTCATTTTGAGCCTCCTTGAGTTCACGGGGTTTGAAACCGCGGCTGGTCTTGACGATGAACTTGTCGAAAATCATGAAAAACGCCGGCAAGAGAAAGAGCACGGCAAACATGCTGACAATTGCACCGCGCGACATAAGCGAGCAGAGCATCGAAATCATCGACATATTCGAATACAGGGCCACACCAAAGGTCGCAGCGAAAAACGACAGGGCACTCGTGACCACCGCCGGAAAGGTTCTGGAAAACGCATCGCTGATGGCCTCGCGTTTGGGCACCAGGCTATAGCGATTGCGCTTATAACGTGTCGTCAGCAAAATCGCGTAATTGACCGTCGAGCCCAGCTGTATGGTTGATATGCATATCGGCGCGATAAACGGCATCTGCGTATCGGTGTAATACGGCAGACCCAGATTGATCATGATCGCGAATTCGATGACAAGGACCAGGATGAAGGGCAAAGATGCGCTACCGAACACGATGGCCAAAATAATCAGGATCGCAATCACGGCAACGATGTCGACGACCACGAAGTCATGATCGGTCAAGGTAATCAGATCTTTGGTCGCCGGTGCCTCGCCAATGAGGGTGGCATTCGCATCGTAGTCTTTCATAATGGCCTTGATCTGGTCGATCTGCGCATTGACCTCGTCAGTTGAAACCTGGTAGCTCGAATTGATAAGTATCAGCTGGTTATCGCCGCTCTTGAATGAACTATCAAGTTTGGCCGGCACCAGCTGATTGGGGATCAGCCCGCCTTTGAAGCTGTCGTACCCCAGCGCGTACTGAACACCATCGACATCTCCGATACGATCGAGCATCTGCTTTGCATCCGCATGGCTCATATTCGAATCGCATAAGATCATCTCGGTCGTAGCGACATCAAACGTATCCTCGAGCTTCTCGTTTGCGGTATGGAACTTGATGTCGTTAGGATCAAGACTATCGCCGGCAATCATATTCGAAAAATCGTAATAAACCGGTTTGTTCATAAAGCCATAGACAGCAGGCACGAATATGATGGCGAAAACGATCATGATGATAGCGACCGCCTTGCGCGAGGTTATGGCATTGCCCAGCTTGTCTACTTTGGGAATAAGGCGCTTATGACGTGTCTTGAGCATGGGCCTCTCGAAAACGAGGATCAACGCCGGCAGCAATGTGACCGAAGCGACAAGACCCATGATGCAGCCTTTTGCCATGACAATGCCCAGATCGGCACCGAGCGTATAGCTCATGAAGATCATGGCCAAAAAGCCTGCGGTTGCCGTCATCGCAGACGAGAAGATCGACGTCAGCGTTTCGTCAATGGCATGCGCCATGGCTTCAAGCCCGTCTTCGGGGTATTTTCCAATATTCTCCTCGAAAGCAGACCAGAGGAATATCGAATAGTCCATGGTCACTGCCAGCTGCAAAACTGCAGCGAGCGCCTTGGTGATATAGGAGATCTCTCCCAAGAAGACATTCGTTCCCAGGTTATACAGGATCGCCATGCCGATACTTATCAGAAAGATGAATGGCGCGAGGAAGCAGTCGGTGCACAGCAGCAAAATGATGATCGAGCAAAGTACCGCAACGCCGACATAGACCGGCTCTTCACGTTCGGCCAGATTCTTAAGGTCAACGACAAGCGCAGACATGCCCGATACAAAGACATGCTCATCGGCAATACCGCGAATATCACTCACTGCATTCATCGTGGCAGCCGCAGAAGTCGAGTCGTCGAAGAACACGGCAACCATCTGGCAATCGCCGTTCTTGAACTTCGAGAGTAGCTCGTCGGGAATGGCCTGATCGGGAATCTTGGACGAAGCAACTTCACCGTAGCTCAGCGCATCGGCAACGTGATCGACGTCTTTTATCTTATCGGTTAGTTCTCGCACGGATTTGTCATCCATGCCTTCAGTGACGATGAGCGAGAACGCGCCCTTCCCAAAATCGTCCTTCAAAATATTCTGCCCCTGAACGGTTTCCATATTTTCGGGCAGATATGTGAGCATATCGTAATTAATGCCTGTATTCAGATAACCGAATACAGCTGGAATCAAAAGAAGCACGCCGATAATCAGTATCGGAATGCGAAATTTGACGACCCCTTTTCCAATTTTTAACATTGCCCACCTCCTTTAAACGAAAATCATCTTAATCCCCACCTGTTGAAGTAGCAATAGTTTTTTGACTGACTGGTCATTTTATTTTCCGACTAGGTATCCGCGAAGAATTTGAAGATGACGATAAAATGCCCCCGGCTTCAAGCTCGCAGCTTGGCAACCGGGGGCGATTTGCGCGATATGAAATGAAGATGATTCTAGTGAAGGTCGACCTCGTAGGCATCGATACCCGTGGCATCGAACGTCATGCCGTTATAAAGTGCCAGCGCCATGTCGATAAGCGGGATAAGGCAAACTGCACCTGTCCCCTCGCCTAGATGCATGCCCGCATGGATGATGGGCTTGACGCCGATCTTGTCGAGAAGCATTTGATCTGCAGGCTCTGATGACACGTGCGAGGCGATCATCGCATAGGCGCATGTAGGAACAAGCTGCTTTGCCGTGAAAGCGGCAAGCGCGCTTATAAAACCGTCGATGATAATGGGCACATGATATACAGCCCCGCCGATGTAGAGACCGACGAGCCCCGCAATATCGAATCCTCCCAATTTGGAAAGGACGTCAAGCGCATCGTCTGGATCGGGCTTGTTAACATCAAGAGCGCGTTTGATGGCATCTACCTTGCGCTGCAAGCCGGCATCGGAAAGCCCGGCGCCCCTTCCCGTGACCTCTTCAACGGGCATGCCAAAGAATGCTGCGGTCATAGCACTCGAAGTCGTCGTGTTTCCAATGCTCATCTCTCCTGTGGCGATGATCTTATAGCCCTTGGCCTTCAAATCGCCCACAAGATCGATTCCCACACGGATAGCCTGGAGCGCCTGTTCGCGTGTCATCGCCGGACGCAGTGAGATATCACCGGTTCCTCGCGCGATACTGCGATCAATGATGCCTTCGACATCCGAAGGCGTAACCATGCCAAGATCAACGGAAATGCCATCAGCGTGCACAACATGTGCCATGGCGCACACGGAAGAAACGCCCTTCGCGACACTACCAGCGATAGCCGTAGTCACGCTCTGGTCAGTCTGCGTAACGCCTTGCGCAACGACTCCGTTATCAGCGCAGAGAACGACGACGCAGCGCTTATCGAGCGTGTAATCGGCAGAGCCGACGATCCCCGCGATCTGCTCGACGATAGTCTCGAGCTCGCCTAGAGATGCAATGGGTTTTGCTACGGCATTCCATTTTTCACGTGCTGCCTGGCATGCGGCTTCATCAAAAGACGTAATGCTCTTTTTAAAATCTTCCAACGTGCTTTCCATCCGTTTATTCCCTTTCGTCATTACTTGCAAGATAGAGCAGGGCATTGCACAAGGCGGCGGCGACATTGCTGCCACCTTTGCGTCCACGTGCGACGATGCTCGGCACGTCCATTTCTAAGATGAGGTCTTTGGATTCAACTACATTCACAAACCCGACAGGCACGCCGATGATAAGCGCCGCATTACCGAGCCTTCCCTCCCGTGCAAGCTCATAGAGACGAACAAGCGCCGTCGGAGCATTGCCAATTGCGTAGATAAGCGGGCAGTCAAGTTCCGCGGCACGTTCCATGCAAATCGCTGCACGCGTGCACCCGCGTTCCTTTGCCTGCGCAGCAACGTCTGCATCCGAGATGAAGTTATGAACCTCGCCGCCAAACCTGCTAAGCACGCGCTTGTTGATACCAGACGCAGCCATCTTCGTGTCAGTCACGATCGAACAGCCGCCCTTGAGGGCCTCGATGCCGACTTTGGTCGCATGCGGTGTGAAAACAAGCGTTTGGGCATAATCGAAATCGGCCGATGTGTGGATAGCACGCTTGATGACGAGTTCGTTTTCGGGATCGAGCTCGATGCCCTTTTGCACGAGCTCATCACTGATGATGGCGAAGCTTCGCGACTCGATCTCTGCCGGTTTCACAAATTCCAGGGAATCTAACTTGCTCATACACCCTCCTCTAAAATGCGGTAGACAAGATCCATGTCCATATGCTCACGAATCACGTCAGCCCATATATCATACTGGCGCTGTTTATACGCCTTCATATCGATCGATTCGATGGCATGGACATCGAGGCCCTTTGCCTTGAGCAATGCACCCACAAGCGCCGCGTTGCAACTTGCCTTATCAAAGACCCCGTGCAGGTACGTCCCATATACATTGCCAACATTGCATCCGTCGTCGCGCACGGTTGCATCACCATATTCAAGACGAGTCGCAGGATTGCCCGCCACACGCGTGGTCGTGCCCATATGGATCTCGTATCCCTCGATCTGCGCGCCAGACAAAGCGGAAAGCGGTCCTTCAAGATGCAAGAACTCGCCTTTGGACTGGACCGTGTGCTTGCCGACATCGAAAACGGTATGCGTTGGCAATAGGCCCATGCCAGCGATATTCCCGCCACCCTCCATGCCATGCGGATCTGAAATATCGAGCCCAAGCATCTGATAACCACCGCAAATGCCAAGTATGGGAATGCCTGCCGCAGCACGTTGTTGAATAGCGGTCTCAAGGCCGGTTTCACGAAGCCAGCGCAAATCCGCCATCGTCGATTTGGTGCCCGGGACGATGATAAGATCAGGGTTGCGCAGGTCATCAACCCTACCCACATAGCGTACGCCCACACCCTCGAGCGCTTCGAGAGCGATGAAGTCGGTGAAATTCGATATCTTGGGAAGTCGCATGACTGCGATATCGACCAGCACGTCATCGGTGTGCGCACTGAAGCGATCTGACATGCTGTCTTCATCGTCGATATCGACTGATGCAAAGGGGATCACACCTGCAACCGGAATACCCGTGCGCTCTCGAAGCACTTCGAGGCCGGGATCGAGTATCGTCTTATCCCCCCGAAACTTATTGACTATAGTGCCCTTGACCAGCGCATGCTCATCATCATCAAGCAACATGAGGGTTCCCATGAGCTGGGCGAACACACCACCACGATCAATATCGCCTGCCAAAAGGACCGGGGCACCCGCCATTTTTGCCATGCCCATATTGACGATATCGTCATCTTTCAGATTAATTTCCGCAGGTGAGCCCGCACCCTCAAGAACGATGATGTCAAAGCGGCTGGAAAGATCGTTATAAGCCTGCATGATGTCGGGAACAAGTTCGTGCTTGAAGGCAAAATAATCACGCGCAGCCATCGTGCCAAGCGGTTTACCGTTCACGATTACCTGGCTGCCCGTATCCGTCGTCGGCTTGAGCAGAATGGGGTTCATCGCCACCTCAGGTTCGATACCCGCGGCTTCCGCTTGAACGACCTGGGCACGACCCATCTCGAAACCGTCTGCCGTAATCGCCGAATTCAACGCCATATTCTGCGATTTGAATGGAGCGACCTTATAGCCGTCTTGTGCGAAGACACGGGCAAGGCCGGCAACGAGCAAGCTTTTACCCGCGCCTGACATCGTGCCTTGGACCATGATAGATCGAGCCGTCATGCAAGCACCTCCTTAAGCGCGGCAATAAGCTGCGCGTTTTCTTCTCGCGTGCGCACAGCGACGCGATACCACGTCGCATCGAGCCCGTCGTAGTTTTCGCAACGACGGATAAGAACCCCCCGTTCGAGCAGAGGATCATACAGCTTGCGGTCACATTCGAACATCAGGTAATTTGCCTGCCCATCCACAACGCGCAAACCGCAGGATTCAAGCCCCGCCTTCAGTTCAATACGCGCATCCATAACATATGCACGCGTCATATCGACAAATCCGGCAGACCGAAGCGACGCCAAGCCCGCCATCTGCGCCGGTGTCGAAACCGCCCATGGCTGCCCGACCTCATGAAGACGCTGCATAAACGAAGCATCCGAACAAAGGCCGTAGCCCAAACGCAGCCCCGCCATCGAATAGAGCTTGGTAAGCGCTTTCATGACAATGAGCTGTGGGAATTCATCGATACGAGATGCCATGCTCGTTTCATGCGTAAACCCGATAAAACATTCGTCGAGCACGACACGCGCACCACACTCACCAGCACATATAAGAATTTCCTCAAGGAGCTTCGGGGCGATAGCGAGCCCCGTCGGGTTATTGGGATTGGCGATGAAGATCAGCTGCGCTCCGCTTAAGCGTATGTCGTCAAGCAGCCGGGCGGTAACGGCAAATCCGTCCTCTTCACGCAGCGCATGATGGAAAACGCCCACATTTCCCTGCTCAAGCGCCTGTTCATAGCCTGAATAACACGGTGCCGTGACAATTGCCGTCTCGGGTCGCAGCGCCATGACAACCCGCGTCATCAGATCAGTCGCTCCTGCCGTGCAGATAAGCTCAGATCGCTTTACGCCCTCTTCGCGCGCGAGCTCAGCTACGAGCTCGCTGCACTGCGGGTCAGGATATGCCTCAAAAGCATGCACGTTTTCCCGCAAGACGTCTCTTGCAGCCTGCGGCATACCCAGCGGATTCAGGTTCGCCGAAAAATCCAAAACCCCCTTATGGGTATAGATATCTCCACCATGTTCGAATCGTCTCACGAGATAACCTCTCCAATAAGAATCATGCACCAGCTCAGCACAGCACCAACAATCAGACCAAGACCGGCAGTCATATACAATAATCTGTCGGCGCGCACGATATCCTCACAGACAACCTCACGCGTACAATCGCCTATGACGGGCTTTTCGACCAACTTGCCAAAATAGAAATGATTACCGCCCAGCTGTACGCCCAACGCGCCCGCGCAAGCGGCCTCGGTATGAGCCGAATTGGGCGAACTATGCTTGCGGCGATCACGCAGAAAAATTCGGCATGCACCCGCAGCGTCCATGCGCGTAAACCATGCCGCGGCACACATCAAAACACCGGCGATACGCGCGGGAATCCAGCTTAAGGCATCGTCGAACTTGGCTGCCGCAGAGCCGAAATAACGATATACATCGTTCTTGTAACCAACCATAGAATCCATCGTGTTCACCGATTTATAGAACACTCCACCCGCCGCACCAAATACCGCCATGAACAAGAGCGGCGCGATTACACCATCTGAGGCGTTTTCAGCAACGGTCTCGACAGTCGCCTTGGCAACCTCTTGCTCGTCAAGCGCTTCGGTATCTCGTCCGACAATCATTGAAACGGCCTGCCGCGCCTGCTCGATCGAGCCTGCCGTCAACGCATCGTGCACGCGCATGCTTTCAATCTTGAGCTGTTTTGTCGCAAGCATCTGATAGCAGATGATGCTTTCTATAGCCGTTGAAAGCCAGACATTGACCAGACCGCATGCCCACAGAAGCAAGATAGTGCACAGAGTCGATATGCCCGTGACCAAAACAACGAGCATGACCCCAGCCGCACGCTGCGCCCGAGGCGAATCACCAAATAACCTGCGAAGCAGTTTTTCGCAGCCGGATATCAGATGCCCGATCCACCTAATGGGATGTGACAGCCAATACGGATCGCCGAACACAAGGTCAAGCGCAAATCCAATAAGGAGCGCGATAAGATGTTGCATCAAGCGCATGCCCCCCGAAACGACCCGCCTTGCGCATAGCAAGCGCAGGAACGAACGAAACGAGCTGCAGCCTGTGGTTCGGAGTATAAGTACAGATGCGGATACCCGGCATATAACGAACACGTATTGATGCCGCATTCCCAAGCTCGCGCAGACTGCGGCTTGGAAGCATGGAATGCAGATCCGGCATCTGTGCTGTCCCAGTAGTGGAATTCATGCGCCTGCATAGTCTGACCAGCATCTGCAAGCAGACCGTTTTCTTGAGCCGCAAGAGTGATATAGCCAAATCGACGAAGGCGATCGGTCTTATACGAAGAACCTTTGACCACTCCCGCCATGGGCCAAGAGACCCCGGCTTCGTCTTCGATGGCATCATGCAGATACATGAAGCCGCCGCATTCGGCGATGGTCGGCAGACCATCAGCAATCGCGCGCGCAATACTTTCACGCATGGAAACGTTTTCGCTCAATGCCCTGGCATGCAATTCCGGATAGCCGCCGCCCAGATATAGTCCGTTTGCCTGCGCAGGCAGCGCATCATCTACAAGCGGAGAAAACCAAACAAGGCGAGCGCCTAATTCCTCAAGCGTATCTAAGGCGTCATCGTAATAGAAGCAAAAAGCGTCATCGCGTGCTACAGCGATAACAGGCGCGTCGTCTTCAGCTGAAACCACCGCAGGAAGCACGCGAGGCTCGTATTCGATATCGGATGCCGTATGGGCAAGTTCAAGCAGGCCTTCGATGTCAACCGATTGCTCGATAGCGTCGGCAATGACATCGAGACGAGCCTGCAGGTCATGCACCTCGCCTGCCGTAACCAACCCCAAATGCCGACTTTCGAGACCCGCACCATCGAGTGCGGGAAGATAGCCAAAGACGCGCACGCCCGTT
>CAYSZR010000065.1:5506-8904 GCA_964435565.1 uncultured Coriobacteriaceae bacterium | reverse complement strand
GCAGATCATGACGCAGAACATGACGGTTGGAGAACTTGAGCGGCACCTGTTCTGTGCGTTTCCACTCGAAGATGCTGAAAGTTGGGATCAGCCGGGGCTTGCGGTCGGTAATCGCACAGAGCTGGTCGGAAAAATCGGCGTATGCTTGGATATGAGCGAGTCTGCGGTTATCGCTGCAGATGAGGCGGGATGCAATGTGCTCCTCACGCATCACCCGCCTTTTATCAAGGAAGGGCCGAGCGAATTTGGCCCCGCTGATCAAAGGCAGACAACGGGTCCGGGACGCATGGTGTATGAGGCCGCCAGGCGCGGGCTGAATACGATCGCCATGCATACCAATGCCGATCGCGCGATAGCGACACGCAGGAAATTCGCCGACATGCTGGGATGCGCCTGCGAAGGCAATTGCGAATTTCTATTCGATGCATCACGCGAAGCGGGCTCAACGGGATACGGGGCATTGCTCAGACCGGATTGGGATGCACGGCCCACGCTCGGTCTTGTTGCGACGATGTGCGCGCAGAATTTTGGCGGCAGCCCGCGCGTGTGGGGCATGCCCGATATGCTAATCGACCATATCGCGTTTCTGAACGGCTCTTGGGGTGACCCATCCACGTACGATTGGTGTATTTCTGCTGGTATCGACTGCATCGTCGTGGGTGAGACACGCTATCATGTATGCGTTGATGCTCAACCGCATCTGGCGATCATCGAGTTGGGACATGATCGGTCAGAGTTGCCCATAGTCGATGTGCTTTGCAGCTCAATGCTTGGTTTTGGTATTGCGCAAGACGATATCGTCGATTTAAGAGATACGCAGACAAGCTGGTGGACTGCGCAGTAGGGAGTTGCAAGATGTCCGAGATACAGGTTCTTCTCGATCTTCAGAACTGCGATACGCAGATCATGCGTTCCAAGCGAGAGCTCGACGAGCTCCCCGAGGTCCAGGCCATTATGGAATGCAGAGCGAAACGTAAAGAGGTCAAGGCGAAACAAGACCAGGTCGTCGATCTTTCTGACGAAGTCGAATCTAAGCTTTCGAAGTTGCAGAAAGAAGAGGAGAAGGTTATCGCGAAAATCAACGCCTTGCAGGAAAAGCTTGATACGACGTCTGATTATCGTGTGACAAATTCCGTGACACGCGATATGGAAGGTCAGGTTAAAAGGCAGGGCAGTATCGCAACAGAACAAGACGAGCTGCTTGAGCGGCAGATCAAGATTGATAATCTCGCCGATCAGGTCGCCGACATGCTTGCTAAGGTCGATCATGCCGAAGAGCACCATACCGAGCATTTCAAGCAGAAAGGCGGCGAAATCAAGGAGCGCGTCGCGCAGCTTGAAGCGGAACGTGAAGCGCTGGCGGCCCAGCTTGATGCCTCGATGCTCGCAAAATACGAGGCTTTGCGTGCCGAGAAAGGCGGCGTTGCCGTGGCAAGACTCGAGGAAGACCTTTGCACCGCATGCCGTTCGATCATTCTTGAAGGCGAGCTGAACAAGCTCAGGAAAGGGCCTGATATCGCAGAATGCCCCAACTGCCGGCGCATTATAATCGTCCGCGATGAATAACGTGTTTGGCGTTTCGAGTTATCGATAGAGGTGAAAAGACGATGGGCATGGTTCTTGTCGGTGTAACGGGATGCATCGCTGCATATAAAGCGTGTGAGATCGTTCGTTTGCTCCAAAAGAGCGGGCATGATGTGAAAGTCGTCATGACAGAGCACGCTGCTGCGTTCGTTGGTCCTACGACGTTCAGGGCGCTCACGGGCCATGAAGTCGCGGTCGGACTTTTCGATGACCCTGCTGATCCGATCCACCATATCTCGCTTGCCAAAGAAGCCGATGTCTTTTTAATCGCGCCGGCGACTGCTAACGTCGTGGCAAAGATATCCAAGGGCGTCGCCGATGATCTGCTGACAACCACCGCGCTTGCCACACAAGCTCCGCTGGTTATCGCCCCAGCGATGAATTCGGCGATGTGGTCAGATGATGCGACGCAGGAAAACATCGCTGCGCTCGAGGCGCGTGGGGCGACCATCGTCGTTCCCGGATCAGGTTATCTTGCTTGCGGAGATGAAGGACAGGGCCGCCTTGAAGACCCGGAGGCTATCGTCGATGCCGCGCTTGAGGCGCTTGCAAGAAAACGCGACCTAGAGGGCAAGCGCGTTCTTATCACTGCAGGCCCAACTCAAGAACCGCTCGATCCTGTTCGCTACATCAGCAATGGCAGCAGCGGTAAATCTGGTTTTGCGCTGGCCGCAGAAGCAGTTGCGCGCGGGGCTTTGGTCACGCTCGTATCGGGACCGGTTTCACTTCGCGACCCCGAAGGCGTCGATGTCGTGCACGTGCGCACCGCGCGCGAGATGCTCGCTGCATGCGAAGAGCCGTTCGCCGAGGCTGACATAGCTATCTTTGTTGCGGCGGTTTCCGATTGGAGGCCTGCAAATCCTCAAGCGCAAAAGATCAAGCACGATGGCGGGAATATGGTTCTCGACCTTGAGCCTAATCCCGATATCGCGGCAACGCTCGCAGAGCACAAGCGCGCGACGACCGTCGTCGTCTATGCAGCTGAAACGGGGGATCCCGTGGCGGCGGCCAAGCACAAGCTCGAGATCAAGCATGCGGATATGGTCGTTGCAAATGACGTTTCGGGCGAGCTTGGCATGGGCTCGAATGATAATCGCGTCTGGCTCGTGACCGGCAACGCCGTCGATGAGCTGCCCGTTATGTCCAAGCGCCAGATCGCACGTGCGCTATTTGACCGTCTGCTGTAAAGCGCCCTGCCAAACTGCAGGCGCCTTGTGGCGCGTATCTGCTATAGTGAATCGGTGACAGTTCCAAACCTTTAAGAGTCGGTCCAGAGAGGCCGAAAAGGGAGTAGGTGAAAACGTGTCTGATCAGACGAAGACGGTCGTTATGGATGAACGCGCCGTCGATCGATCGCTTACGCGTATCGCACATGAAATCCTCGAATCAAATGATGGAGCCGAAAAGCTCGCTCTTATCGGCATCGTAACGCGTGGCGATTTGCTTGCTGCGTCTTTGGCGCGCCGCATCGAGAAAATCGAAGGTGCGAAGGTTCCCGTCGGGCGTCTTGATATCAGCTTCTACCGCGACGATGTCGAGCAGTTTTTGGCTCCTGTCGTTCATACGACGGATATCTCGTTTGCGCTTGAGGGTAAGACGGTCGTCCTTGTAGACGACGTGCTGTATACGGGGCGCACTATACGTGCAGCCATGGACGCGCTCATGGATTTCGGGCGTCCGGATTGTATCCAGCTTGCCGTGCTTGTCGACCGTGGCCACAGGGAACTTCCCATCCGCGCCGATTTTGTCGGAAAAAACGTTCCCAGCAGCAAAGCAGAATCTTCAGGAACATTCAGAACGCCAAAGTTATTCAC
>CAYSZR010000065.1:0-5471 GCA_964435565.1 uncultured Coriobacteriaceae bacterium | reverse complement strand
TTCGGTTCTTCTGCGAACCGGTCGACGGCCATACGAGCGTCGAGATTCTGGAGGCGGGGGAGCGCGTGAGCTCTGCTCCAGTGAAAAGCTCTGGCTCGCTTACCCAGGCGTTCAATAAGGTTTTGGGCGGTGAGGACTGATGCTGGAGCATAAGCACCTTATTGATATCGACGAATATTCCGCTCAAGAGATCACGGAGATTCTTGATACGGCCAAAAGCTTCAAGGAAGTCAACGACCGTACCATAAAGAAACTCCCGACATTGCGTGGTCGCACGCTCGTCAATCTCTTCATGGAGCCATCGACGCGCACGCGGACGAGTTTCGAGATAGCCGGAAAACGCTTGTCGGGCGATGTCATCAATTTTTCTGCTTCGTCATCGTCGACGAGTAAAGGCGAGACGCTTGCCGACACAGCTGAAACTCTCGATGCTATGAACTGCGACCTCGTGGTTGTCCGCAGCAAACAGGAGGGCGCGGCGCGCCTGCTTGCCCGTCATATGGATGCGCATGTGGTGAACGGCGGCGATGGCAAGCACCAACATCCCACCCAAGCGCTTCTCGATGCGTTTACCATTCGCGAGACGCTGGGTCATATAGATGGCTTGACCGTGGGTATTGTGGGAGACGTCGCTCATTCGCGCGTCGTGGGTTCTTTGGTCCCCCTGCTCAAGATCATGGGCGCGACGCCTATCGTGATCGGCCCGCCTACGCTCATGCCCGCGCGCCCCGACGTTCTTGGCGCTCGATGTTCCTATACGCTCGATGACGTTTTGCCCGAGCTCGATGTGGTCTATACGTTGCGCATCCAAATGGAGCGCCTTGAAGCCGCGCCACTTCCCAGTTCGCGCGAATACGCCATGCTCTATGGCATCGACGTCAAACGCATGAACGCGATGAAGAGCGCTGCGATCATCATGCATCCAGGCCCCATAAACCGAGGTGTGGAATTGACCGCTGAAGCCGCCGATTCTAATCGCGCGGTCATACTGGATCAGGTGAATTCAGGAGTTGCCGTGCGCATGGCGGTCATGTACCTGCTTCTTGGAGGTGAGGGCAATGGCGCTGCTCTTTAAAGACGCCCATGTCGTCGACCCACAGGCCGGCGTAGATGAAATCACAGATGTTCTGGTGCGCGATGGTCGAATCGTTGCCAGGGGAAACGACATCGAACTGCCCAAGAAGCTGACCGTGAAGGATTGCGCGGGCAAGTATCTTATTCCCGGCATGGTCGACGTTCACGTGCATTTTCGCGACCCGGGACTCGAATACAAAGAGGATATCGTCACGGGCATGCGCGCAGCGGCGCATGGCGGTTTCACGGGCGTCGTTCCCATGGCAAACACCAAGCCAGCCATCGACGATGGCGCGATGGTCGAATACGTGCTTGAAAAGGCCGCTTATGAGCCTGGTAGAACGCACGTGTATCCGTTGGGAGCGTGTACCAAGGGGCTCGAAGGCAAGGCGCTTGCCGAAATGGGTGACATGGTCGCTGCCGGCGCTGTTGCGTTCTCAGATGATGGCCACGGGATCCAAGACGGCGGTATGATGCGTCGTGTCATGGATTACGCGAAGATGTTTGGAAAGCCTATCTTCAGTCATTGCCAGATGGAAGACATTGTCGGCCATGGTGTGGTGAACGAGGGGGTCGTGTCCACAAGGCTGGGTCTTGCCGGATGGCCTGCTGCCGGAGAAGAGACGCAGATCGCGCGCGATATAGAGCTTGCGCGTCTTACTGGCTGCCCTGTCCATATCCAGCACCTGACGACGGCCCGTGCCGTCGATATGGTCACGCGCGCGAAAGAAGAAGGCGTACCTGTGACCTGCGAGGTGACGCCCCATCATCTTTTCTTATGCGAAGACGATATCAAGGTCGATGAATATGATACCAACCTCAAGATGAATCCCCCGTTGCGCACGAAGGAGGATTGCCGTTTTCTGCAAGAGGCACTTATCGATGGGCGTATCGACATGGTCGCAACCGATCATGCCCCGCATGCTACCCACGAGAAAGCGCTCGAATTCAATCTTGCGCCGTTTGGGACGACGGGACTCGAGACCGCGCTGGGTTTGCTCCTGACTAAGCTCGTGCTTCCGGGCAAGATGACTTGGCAGCGCCTCGTCGAGGTCACCTCCATCGCCCCTTGCAAGCTCATTGGCATCGACAGGGAAGCAACCGCCGATTTCACCATCGTCGATCCTCAGATTGCCTGGACCGTCGAGGTCGACGAGTTCGAATCGAAATCGAAGAATTCGGCATTCATCGGATGGGAGCTCAACGGTCGCGCGGTGGATGTGTATACCGAAGGCTACGCGACTATGGAAAATGGCAAAGTCACTTTCTAGCTTGCGCCATCGGCTGGAGCTCCCTTGATTGGGTGTTATCCAGCGGGCGAAACGTGCTAGTATTGTGACTCGTCAACAACCTTTAACAAGCGGTCCCGAGAGGCCGACAAGGGAGATGAGAATATGTCTTTACGCAAAGGCGAACCTGCTGTGCTCATGCTCGAAGACGGTACTGTCTTTCAGGGCAATGCCTGCGGCAGCGATGGCGAGACGTTTGGAGAGATCGTCTTCAACACTTCGCTTACCGGTTATCAAGAAATCGTCAGTGATCCCTCATACGCAGGTCAGATCATCACGATGACCTATCCGCAAATCGGCAATTACGGTGTTAACGCTGAAGATATGCAATCGCGCGGCCTGTTCTTTCGCGGGCTCGTCGTGCGCGATATGTGTGACAAGCCGAGCAATTTTCGTTCGAGCCAGTCGCTTCCTGAATTTCTGAAGGCAAACGGCATCGTCGCTATCGAGGGTATCGACACGCGCAGGCTCGTGCGCCACGTTCGCGAGCATGGCGCGATGAAGGCCGTCATATCCACGGCACACGATGGAATCGAGGCGATCAGGGCGCGGTTGGACCAGGCCCCTGCACTCGTCGGACATAATTTTGTGCAAGAGGTCTCCACGGACAAGCCCTATGTCTTGCCAGCGTATCAGTGCGAACGAAAACATAAGGTCATCGCACTTGACTGCGGAATCAAATCGGGCATCTTATCCGGTCTTTGCATGCAAGGCTGCGAAGTGACCGTCATGCCTTGGAATACAGATGCGCATGAATTGCTGGCGCTCGACCCCGACGGCATCTTCCTTTCCAACGGTCCTGGCGATCCCCAGGCGGTCCCCGAGGTATATACCCAGGTTAAAGACCTTATCGGCAAAGTGCCTATCTTCGGTATCTGCCTGGGACATCAGATGCTCTCTATTGCGGCGGGTGCGACGATAGAGAAGCTCAAGTATGGTCATCATGGTGCAAATCAGCCGGTTATGAACCTGCGTACGGGAGCTGTCGAGATTACTGCGCAAAACCATGGGTTTGGCCAGCTCTTCCCAAGTATCGGCAAACTCGTCCCCGAACTTTCAGGTGGCCTTGAAGAGCATCCTGATAGTCTGATGTACTGGACGAAAGCCGGTATCGCGCCTGTCGTAGAGTCGCGCGAGCTTGGACGCATACAGCTTACACATGTGAACCTTAACGATGCCACGCCCGAAGGCATGGCGTTTTTGGATAATCCGGTGTTCTCGGTGCAGTACCACCCCGAGGCATCGCCGGGCCCGCATGATTCGTCGTATCTGTTCGAGGCGTTTTCACGTCTTATGGATGGTCGCGAGGATTATCTTGACATCGAGGTGCGCGAGACGCGTGTCTTCACAGACGGAAAGGAGCGTGCCTGATGCCTCGCAGAAACGATATCAAGAAGATCCTGCTTATCGGCAGTGGCCCTATCGTCATCGGCCAGGCATGCGAATTCGATTATTCGGGCACGCAGGCCTGCAAGGTCCTTATGGAAGACGGCTATGAGGTCGTTCTTGTCAATTCGAACCCCGCCACCATCATGACCGATCCGAATACGGCGACACGCACCTATGTCGAGCCCATCACGCCGGCTGTCGTCGAGAAGATCATCGAACGCGAGCGTCCCGATGCGCTGCTTCCCAATATGGGAGGGCAAACCGGGCTGAACTGCGCCGTCGAGTTAGCCCAAAGCGGTGTCCTGGAATCCTATGGCGTCGAGATGATCGGCTGCGACCTCAAGGCAATCCAAAAAGGCGAAGACCGTAAGCTCTTTGCAGAGGCCATGAAAAGAATCGGTCTGGAAGTTGCGCGAAGCGGTTTTGCCTATTCGATCGCCGATGCTGAAAAACTTGCCGAAGAACTCGGGTTCCCGCTGGTCCTGCGTCCTAGCTTCACGCTTGGAGGCGCTGGCGGCGGCATCGCCTATAATGCCGCCGAGCTTCGCGATATCATGCGTGAAGGTCTGAGCTTGTCCCCGGTTGGCGAAGTCTTGGTCGAGGAATCCATCATCGGCTGGAAAGAGTACGAGATGGAGGTCATGCGCGACCACGCGGGTAACGGCATCATCGTCTGCTCGATAGAGAACTTCGATGCCATGGGCGTGCATACCGGCGATTCTATTACCGTTGCTCCCGCTCAGACGCTTACCGATGTCGAATATCAGCGTATGCGCGATGCATCGCTTGCCATCCTAGAGGAAATCGGCGTCGAATGCGGTGGATCAAACGTGCAGTTCGCCGTCAACCCGCAAGACGGCCGCCTGATTGTCATTGAGATGAACCCACGTGTGAGCCGTTCTTCCGCGCTTGCCTCGAAGGCGACGGGTTTTCCTATCGCGAAGATGGCGGCAAAGCTTGCGGTTGGCTACACGCTTGATGAGATCACGAACGATATAACCAAGGCAACGCCGGCATGCTTCGAGCCTTCCATCGACTATGTGGTGACGAAGATTCCCCGTTTCGCCTTCGAGAAGTTCAAGGGCACCGATTCGACGCTATCCACGCGTATGAAGGCTGTTGGCGAGATTATGGCCATTGGCAAGACTTTCGAAGAATCGCTGGGAAAGGCAATGCGCTCGCTTGAAAACGGCCGCAGCGGGCTAGGCCGTGACGGTAAAGACGAATTCGACGAGACTCATTTCAAGAGCAATGTTTCGACGCCGACCGAATACCGTATCTATTACATGGCAGAAGCGCTGCGTCGTGGTATGCCGGTGGAAGAAGTTGCCGATCTTACGGGTATCGACACCTGGTTTATCGACCGCTTGCACGACATGGTCGAAGTCGAGGGCATGTTCGATGGCAAACGGCTTGACGATATCGACGAACCCCTTATGCGCCTTGGTAAGCGCTATGGCCTGTCTGATATTCAGATTGCGCAGCTCACGGGTGCAGATGAACATGAGGTCCGCACATGTCGCAAAAATCTCGGCGTGATCGGGGTCTTCAAAACCGTCGATACCTGCGCGGCCGAATTCGATTCGAATACGAGCTATCACTATAAGACGTATGATGAGGAAACAGAGGTCCGTTCCTGCGACAAGCCCAAAGCCATGATTATAGGCGCCGGTCCCAATAGGATCGGGCAAGGCATAGAGTTCGATTATTGCTGCGTGC
>CAYSZR010000064.1:0-9029 GCA_964435565.1 uncultured Coriobacteriaceae bacterium | reverse complement strand
GCGTGCGGTCTTGTTGTCGCTCCCAGGGCGTTTGCCGTCGATGGGCAAGACGCGCAAGCCCCAGAAGATACCAAGCTGGTTATCGGTGTGCCGGTAGGTCGATCGCCGCTGAGTTATATGGATTCGAAAACCGGCGCAATCGAGGGTATGGGCGTCGACCTTTGCCGCCTTGCGGCGGAGAATGCGGGATACCGGCCCACCTTCGTTGCGCTTGACGAGGGAGAAACCCTGAAAGACGCGCTCGACGACCCGCGCTTCGACTTGGTGCTTCCCTTTGGGTCAAGTATTTTAAGCACGTCCGGACAGCAGGCTTTGGTTACGGATAATCTTATGACGACGCCATTCAGCCTGGTGACGACAGATGGGCATCAGCCGACTTCCCTGATAAACCTCAAAGTCGGTATGATCGAGTCGCAATTCGGTGTTGCATCCACGGTTCAAGAGAGTCTCCCGGATTGCTCCATCGAGTTATTCAAGGATTGGGACGCGGCCGTATCGGCTTTGCGTGCAGGCGAGATCGACGGCATGCTCAATAACACGTATATATGGAGTTATTTGCTGCAAAAGCCAAGTTATTCCGATCTGCATGTCGTACCTTTGACAGCTTTTACCATGGACTACAGGGCGGGCGTTGTCGATACCCCTGAAAACGCCGTGCTGGTCAGCCGACTCAATGCAGGCATAGCCCAGATCACCACTGTGCAAAGGCAAAGTGTCGTTCTCGATTACACGTCGCGCAATCTGTATCACAATACGATTTACGATACCTTGTATGAGAGCAGGGGAATTATCATCGCTGCTTTGGTGATTGTAATCACGATCATCATCTGCGTCGCTCTGTGGATGGGCCAGCGCAAACGTTACGTTGCGACGCTCAAGGAGGCGAACCGGCGACTTGGGCGAACGAATGAGAAGCTCGAGATGGCCGATCAGGCGCGGGTGGCGTTTCTGTCTGGCATGAGTCACGATATGAGAACGCCTTTGAACGGAATCATCGGGTTTACGAATTTTGCGCTTGAGACCAAGGATGCGGATCTGCGCCAGGACTATCTCGAGAAGATAAGCGCTTCGGGCGAGCTGATGCTCGATTTGGTCAATGACGTTTTGGATCTTTCAAAGGTTGCGAGTGGGAAGATGGTCATAAAGCCAGAGGATTTCGAGGCGCGCGCGCTTTTCGATAGCGTTATCGATACGTTGCGTCCGCAAATCGAGACGCGTGATATGGAGCTTGTCACGACTATGGCAGAGGATTTTCCTCGGTATGTTCGAGCAGACGCCCTGCGACTCCGGCAGATTTCTATCAATCTGCTTTCGAACGCGGTGAACTATACGCCCGATGGAGGAAGAATCGAATTCGCGGTTTTGATGATCAACGAAGATGAGAATGGTTGCAACACCATGATCAGCGTTGCGGATACGGGTATCGGCATATCGGAAGAATTCCAGGAGCGGATGTTCGACCCGTTTTCCCAAGAGCGCCGTAGTCGAACATTTGGCATACAGAGAACTGGCCTGGGGCTTTCCATCGTGAAACAGATCGTTGAGCTCATGCGCGGAACGATCGAAGTCGAAAGCGAACTTGACCATGGCAGCACATTTAGGGTGAAACTCCCGATCGAGGCTGTGGATGTGAAAGGCTCACCGGCAAGGAAGACCCGTGACGTTCATGTTCATGCCAATATTGAAGATATAAAAGGCAAGCGCGTTCTTCTTGTCGAGGATAACGACTTGAATGCCGAGATTGCCTCTATGATAGTGCAGGAACGCGGCGGGCTGGTCGTCGAGCGCGCGCATGATGGCAAGGAGGGCCTTGATCTTTTTGCCCAATCCGAACGCGGCTATTACGATGCAATACTGATGGACTTGCGTATGCCCATCATGGGTGGCATTGACGCCACGAAGGCGATTCGTGCACTGGAACGTCGCGACGCGGCGACGATTCCCATTATTGCGATGACTGCCGACGCATTTGTCGAGGATGCCGAAAATTGTCTTGCTGCGGGCATGGATGCTCATGTCGCCAAGCCGATTAATCCCGAGAAGCTTCTGCTGACGCTTTGCGAACTCATACAGGGAGCTGGCGGGGAATCTGTCTCTAGGCGATAGGCGGGTTGCTTGTATAGCCTAGGGGTTATTACCGCGGCGAATGATGTCGACTAAAACCCAGATTGTAAGCACGGTGCCCACGGCATAGCCGACGAATGATAAAACGGGCAATCCGAAGAAGCTAGGGCCAGCCATGGTGCTGACAAGACTGGCGCTTACGAATGAGCCAGCGATGATCATGCCAAGCGTGAGTCGGTTGACGATGCGCGAGATCTTTCCCATCGGCTCGTCACTGCCGAGCATCTCCATATTGAACTTGAGCTGTCCGCGGCTCAGCATGCGCGTTGCATCACCGATATGTTCGGCGGCGCGGGCCATGCCGCGTGCTGTTCGGTCGAATTCGATGATGAGGTCTTGAGCTGCCTGTTTAAATTCATCAGCGTCGTTTTTTGCGTTGCGCATATGGTTATTGATGATATCGACCATATTGAAACTGCCCACGAAGCGCAGGAGTGTTCCCTCGAGGGTGACAAGGCCACGGGCAACAGCGGTGAGACAGCTGGGCAATTCGACTTTGCATTCACGCATAGCTGCAGTGATATCGGTCAAGAAGGCGCCGATATCGATATCGGCGACATCGGCCGACGCGTACCGGCTGATGATGCGGTCGAGTGTGTCGAGTAGTTTGGGGTGGTCGATGGAGCTGATGTCGCCGCCAACCGAAAAGCAGATAAGGGCGTCTTCGAGCATGGCTGCGTTCTTATGGCCGACAGCGCTGATGACGCGGCCGAAGTTCGCTCGTTCATCATTGGTAAGACGGCCCATGATGCCAAGGTCAAGATAAACGATCTGCCCGTCTTTAATGACGATATTGCCTGGATGCGGGTCTGCATGAAAAAAACCAAAGTCTAAAATCTGCGTTGCATAGTTGTCGAGGAGTTTCTCTCCGATTTCCGAGAGGTCGTAGCCTGCATCCAGTAGCCTGTTCGTGTCTCGGATGGAAATGCCGTCTATGTATTCCATGACGAGCACTTCTTCTGTGCAATACTCAAGACAGGGCTTAGGGCAGCGTATAAAGGCTACATCGTTATTGAGCGTGCCGAATTCGACGAGATTTTCCGCTTCTTTTTTAAAGTCGGTCTCTTCGAGGAAGGTCTGCCAAAGCTCTTCGACCACATCACGCAGGTCGACGATCTGGTTATCCTTCATGAAGCGCTGCGCGTACTTGGCCAACGAGCGCATCATGTCGATATCTTGCGCCATAGTCGTGCGTACGCCAGGGCGTTGGACCTTGATGGCGACCGTTTCGCCGGTGGCGCGAAGTGTCGCACGGTGCACTTGTGCAAGCGATGCGCTGCCCAGGGGCGTGGGGTCGATATCCGAGAATATCTGCTCGCGTTTTTCCCCATAGATGGTATCGAGTGCGGTGAGCACCAGGTCGAAGGGCAGCGGCTCGCATTCCATCTGCAGATGCGAAAGCTCTTCGCAATATGCCGGTGGCAGGATTTCCGATCGCGTGGAAAGCGTCTGGCCGATTTTGATGAAACTCGGCCCCAGTTCTTCAAGCATCGAACGCAGCTCTTTGGGTGTCACGCCACGCCTGAGGTGATGCCTTTGCATGATGTGGAGCATGCCGAAAAGATGCGCGTATCGTGTCTTTCTGGTCAGGCCAAATTGCTTTTTGGGGCTGACTCCCGAAGGGACGTCGAAGACGCGGCGGAAAAAGGTGTTATCGTTGTTTGCCATCGCCTTATTCGGCGGCGTTGGCAGCCTCTTCGGCTTCCACTACCACTTCGTCGGACTCTTCTTCATCGATCTCCTTGGCAAGCGCTGCCATGCTTTCGGCGAATTTAGAACGGTCTTCGGGGGAAAGCGACTTCACGTATGCGCGAACGGAATCCTCATGGAATTTGCTCGTGCCGTCTGCGGCCTTGTGCTTGAGCTCTTCGTTGATTTTGCGGCCCTGCTCGACCGTGACCTGCCCACGTGCCACCAAGTCATCTAGAACAACCTTGGCCTTTTCGCCACCGATGGAAAGGGCGCCTACGCCTGCAAGGAAGATGTTCTGGAAGCTTTCAGCGATGTTGTCTGTGACGTTGTTTGCCATAACGGGCCTTCTTTCGCAAGAAATTGATCAGACAACGATATTCTACCGCAGTTGCATCAAATGGGCAGAAAAGATAGATTCCGATGTTTTCTTTCTAGCGGTTGTCTTGGGCAACTGACGCCAAAGCCTCGACGACATCAAGGGCAACAGCAAGTCCTGGTTCGCCTTTTGCAACGGGCAGCGTGTACTTTTCCGATTTTGCGAAGTACAAAGCACGAAGTCGTCCCAATATCTCGCGTGTCTCCGTGTTTTTTGTCGCCGCATCTTTTAGTGCAGCGGACACGGGCATGATTATGATCTTTCCGCCGGTTTGCGAAATGGATGTTATGCCGCATTCAGCGGCAAGCGCCTTAAGCCGCGCGCGGTCGCATATGTTGCGTGCTGGTTGAGGCAGCGCCCCATAGTTCGATTGCATCTGATCTGCAATGCGCGAGCTGTCTTGTTCGGTTTGAGCTGCTGCGAGCCTGCGGTAGAAAAGCACGCGTTCGTCTGCCGCGGGCATGTATTCTTCGGGAATGAAGAAATCTGCCGCAATGTCTATCTGAACATCCTCATGTGCGATTTCCTGTTCGCCACGTGCGTCAGAAACTGCCTGTGCAAGCATCGATGCGAATAGGTCGAAGCCGACGGCGCTCATGTTGCCGCTTTGCTCGGCACCCAAAAGACTGCCTGCTCCACGGATTTCGAGGTCTTTCATAGCGACCCTCATGCCACTTCCCAGATCGGTGAATTCGCCGATCGCCTGCAGACGCTCGGTCGCTTCTTGCGTGAGCGGCTTTTCAGATGGGAATAGGAAATAGGCGAAAGCCTGTCTGGTCGAACGTCCAACGCGTCCTTTGAGCTGATAGAGCTGCGCTAAGCCCAGGCGCTGCGAATCCTCGATGATGAGCGTGTTGGTATGTGGGTTATCAAGGCCGCTTTCAACGATGGTCGTTGCAATCAGAACGTCGATCTCGCCTGCTGAAAATTGCTCCATCACAGCTTCGATTTGCTTTGCGCCCATCTTGCCGTGCGCGACGCCGACGCGCGCTTCGGGTGCTGCGGCAATCACCCGGTCCATGGCGTCATCGATGGTACGCACACGGTTGGATACGTAATAGACCTGTCCACCACGTTCCATCTCGCGTCGAATGGCGCCGCTCACGATATCCTCGTCCCATTCTCCGACGTGTACGACAACGGGCCTGCGGTTGGGCGGCGGGGTGACGATGAGTGACATATCGCGCACGCCTGATAGTGACATCTGCAGGGTACGTGGTATGGGCGTAGCTGAAAGCGTGAGCACGTCGACCGATTCGCGTAGGTTCTTGAGCTGTTCTTTGTGGCCAACGCCGAAACGCTGCTCTTCATCGATGACGATAAGGCCCAAGTTCTTGGGATTAACGTCGCGGCTGAGCAATCGGTGTGTGCCTACGAGGACATCGACCGTGCCGTTTGCAAAACCGTCGAGCGCTGCCTTTTGCTGAACATTGCTGCGAAAACGACTCAGGACCTCGACGTTGATATCGAAGGGGGCGAAGCGGTCGTTGAAGGTGGTGTAATGTTGCTGAGCAAGAATCGTCGTGGGGCATAAGACCATGACCTGACGGCTGTCGCTTACCGCTTTAAAGGCGGCACGCAGGGCGACTTCGGTCTTACCAAAACCAACATCGCCGCAGATGAGGCGATCCATGGGTCGGTCGCTTTCCATGTCAGCCTTAACATCGGCAATGGCCTTGGCTTGATCAGGTGTTTCCTCGTAAGGGAAAATCTGTTCCATTTCCTCTTGCCAGACCGTGTCTGACGAATAGGTGAAACCTTTTACAGACGAACGACGTGCATAGAGATCGACCAGGTCGAAAGCGAGCTTTTTCGCCGATTTGCTCGCCTTGCCCATGGCGCGGCTCCAGTCTGCAGTGTGCAGACGCGTGAGACGCGGAGCTGACCCGTCGGGCCCGACATAGCGCGTGACGCGATCGATCTGCTCGATGGGGACATAGAGCTTGTCTCCTTCGGCATATGAAAGCAGCAGATAGTCGCGCTCGACGCCAGCGGCTTCCTGACGCACCATTCCTGAGAAAAGTGCGATGCCATGGGACGAATGCACGACATAATCTCCGGGTTGATAGGGAAAGGTGACTTCGGTGATGTCTATTTTCTGTGCGCTTTGGCGCGTGCCACCTTGCCGTGAAAGGTCAGCGATCGATATCAGCGCAAGATGCGCATCGGCTATGACGAAACCGCTCGGTACATCGATGTCTATGATATTTAGATAGCGACTATCGAATGGTTTTTCGCCCCGGTCGAGGTTTTCGATAAAGGGGATGGAACTATCGCCGAAGACAAGCTCGAAATCTTCGCGTGCGCGACGATCGGGCACGGCGAAGAGCGTGGTATTGCCAGCGTTAATCTGGGCGCGAATCAAAGCGACGAGTTTTTCTTCGCGCCCGGCGACATTAGGGCGCTCGATAGCGATGTCGGCATCGACGGCACCACCAACGCGCATAATGGATTGCAGGGTCAGACGCTGACGGTTGCCAAAATCCATCTTTGCTGGAGAGGCGAAGAGCATCTCAAGCTCATCGGGCCCGACGCCTGCCTCGGTGGCCATCGCGGATATTTCGTCGTAGCGATGCGCTGCATCGTCGAAAAGCGAACGCGGCTCGGTTATGACGACAAGCGCGCTTTTTCCCGCATGGGCTATGGTCTGGTCAAGATCCTTGTATAGATAGGGCGCGAACCTGTCCATATCGTTGAAGGAAACGCCATCTTCGAGCAATGCGATTTTGTCGATGATGTCGCGGTCGGTAGCAAGCTGCGTATGCAACGCGGCTTTCAGACGTTTGATACCAGCGACGCTTGCGGCGAATTCACGCGCGGGCCAAATTTCGGCCTCTTTTAGCTCTCCGATCGTTTGACCGGTACTTGCCACGACACGGCGCAGTCCATCGACATCATCGCCAAAGAATTCGATACGCACAGGTGCGGTCATGCCTGCGCCAAAGACGTCGATAGTATCACCGAGCTGCGTGAAGGTGCCGGGGCCATCAAGCTCATCGAGTCGTTCGTAGCCTCGAGCCACAAGCTGCGTGGCCATATCCTCGTATGCAAGGATCTCGCCGTTTCCCGCATCGATGACACCGTTGTCGCGAGTGGCGACAAGCGGGGAAAAAACGGTGCCGGAGGCTGGTGCGACCTTACGCAGCATAGAGCGCGCTGAGGCGATGACGACCATGGGCCGATCGAGTGCGAGCAAGCCGATGGCGCGCGTGCGGGCGCCAACGATCCGGTGGTCGGGTTTGACGTCTTGCCACGGCATGTCCATACGTTCGGGGAAGACGCATACGTTCGCACGCCCGATATAGGCTGCAACGGCATTGGCAAAGCGTTCGGCTGCGTCGTTGCCGCTCACGACTACGAAGATGGGCCGTGGGTTTCGTGCGTAGAGCGCTGCGATGACAAAAGGGCGCACCGACGCGACGATGCCAAGCGATGCGTCATCACCGTTTTCGAGTTTCGAAAGGACGGGACGCAGCGTGTCGGCTGAGAACAGTAGATGTTGTAGGCGATCGATTAGCATGGATGAAGGATACCCGAAAACGCTGGTTAGAAACCGGGCATCTCGATGATTCTGACAGCGAGCATCGAGATGGAAGGCTCTACAGCAGTTGGCGTAGGAATCTTGCCGTGTGGCTCTCCTCGCATTTTGCAATCTTTTCGGGGGTGCCGTACGCCACGATGGTACCGCCGCCATCGCCGCCTTCTGGTCCAAGATCGATGATGCGGTCTGCCGCTTTGATGATGTCGAGATTATGCTCGATAACCAGCACAGTGTTGCCTGCATCGACTAGACGTTGCAAAACGTCTAGCAGTTGGCGCACGTCCTCGAAATGCAGGCCGGTCGTCGGCTCATCGAGAATATAGAAGGTCTTTCCTGTTTGTATTTTCTGCAGTTCGCTTGAAAGCTTGACGCGCTGCGCCTCGCCGCCTGAAAGCGTCGTAGCCGGCTGTCCAAGAGTTATGTAGCCAAGTCCCACATCGACAAGGGTCTGCAGCTTGCGTTTGATACCGGGAATATTTTCGAAGAACACGGTTGCTTCGGCTACGGTCATATTCAACAGATCGGCAATTGACTTGCCACGATACGTGATCTCGAGCGTTTCGCGGTTATAGCGCGCACCGCCGCATATCTCGCATGGAACGTAGATGTCGGGAAGAAAGTGCATCTCGATTTTAAGCTGTCCGTCTCCCTTGCAGGCTTCGCAGCGCCCGCCTGCGACGTTGAACGAAAAACGTCCAGCCGAAAAGCCGCGCGCACGACTTTCGGGAAGGCTTGCGTAAAGTTTGCGGATGTCGTCCCAGACGCCGATATAGGTGGCGGGGTTCGATCTGGGGGTACGTCCAATGGGGGACTGGTCGATGTTGATGACTTTGTCGATAAGCTCGACGCCCTCGAGCGATTTATGCTTGCCCACGCGTCTGCGCGCGTGCATGACCTGGTTGGCAAGTGCCGGCGCAAGCGTATCTGTGACAAGGGAGCTTTTGCCCGATCCGCTCACGCCCGTGACTACGGTGAGCGTGCCGATCTCGAACTGAGCATTAATGCTTTTCAGGTTGTTTGCCTGGGCTCCCTTGAGTTTGATGGCGCCCCGTTTGGGCTTGCGGCGTTTTTCCGGTACGGGGACCGAACGCGTCCCTGCAAGATACTGGCCGGTAATCGAGCGTTTGCATGCGGCGATATCGTCGGGTGATCCTGTCGCCACGACCTCGCCGCCGGCAACGCCTGCGCCTGGTCCTATGTCGACGACGTAGTCGGCGTTGCGGATGGTATCTTCATCATGTTCGACGACAATGACGGTGTTGCCCAGATCGCGCAGGTGGCGCAATGTTTCGATAA
>CAYSZR010000063.1:0-9049 GCA_964435565.1 uncultured Coriobacteriaceae bacterium | reverse complement strand
AGCAGCTCCCACTGGGTACGATGTGGTCTCCGGCTCGATTACTTTCACGGTCGATAATCTCGGCGCGATTACACTCGTTTCCAATGCATCAGGTGCGGCCACGCTTTCGGGCAGCGCTTCTGATTCGACGGGTATGATCGTGAGCGTTGCTGACAATAAATCTGCATCGACGCCGGCCACAGACAAGAAAGACCTTGCCAAGACAGGCGATGATACCACGCATAACATCTTGTACTTGGCTATAGCGTTGGCAAACGCCTGCATAGCTGCCGGAGTCGGTCTTTTCCGACACAGGCGCAAGAGGCATGGGCAAAGCACACGGTGTTAATCGGTCGCATTGTATGAATTAGAAAATAATTATCGAATGGACTAGAATGTGCACCAGAGGCTGATTTGCACGCCATATGCTGTTAAAGGTACCTCTACGGCGATTGACGTGCAAAAAAGCTTTAATAAGCTGCTATAATGACAGCACTAGCCCATGCAGGCAAACGAGGAGGTTCTCTCATGGCATTACCCCCACTCACCGATGCTCAGAGAAAAGCGGCTCTTGAGAAGGCGGCAAAGGCGCGCAAAGAGCGTGCGGCGCTTCGTGGCAAGATCAAGAGTGGTAAGGTTTCGCTCAACGAGGTCCTTAAGAAGTCCGATGATCCCATCATTGCACGCATGAAAGTCTCGATGCTGCTCGAGTCCCTTCCTGGCTATGGAAAGGCGAAAGCCGCCAAGCTCATGACCGAACTCGACATCTCGCCATCTCGTCGCGTTAAGGGTCTGGGTACCCGTCAGCGCGAAGAGCTGCTGCAACGTTTGGGCAAATAGAGATTATGTCGACAGGTTCGCTATTCGTGATATCCGGGCCCTCTGGCGCTGGTAAGGGCACATTGGTAAAACGCTTGGTCGAACAGATACCCGATTGTTGGGTTTCCGTGTCTGCAACAACACGTCCACCTCGTGAAGGCGAGGTGGACGGTGTTCATTACCTCTTTATGTCCGTAGAGGAATTCGAACAGATCATACAAAACGATGGCCTGATCGAATGGGCGAAGGTCCATTCCAATTACTATGGCACGCCTATTGGGCCCATCAAGGAACATCTTGCCGCCGGTGATACCGTTTTGCTCGAAATCGATGTGCAAGGCGGTTTTCAAGTGCGCGAAAAGCTACCGCAGGCGCGGCTCGTCTTTATCGCCCCGCCGTCTGAAGAAGAGCTTGCACATAGGCTCCGCGGCAGGGCAACTGAAACCGAAGAGGCTATTTCGTGTCGCCTGGAAAACGCAAAAGGCGAGATGGAAGCTTCAAAACGTTATGATGTCGTTATTGTGAACGATGATTTGGAACAGGCTACCAATGAGCTTGTCAAGGTGATACAATCCTAGGTCAGCTCTTGGCAACAATCTTGTAATTGAGGAGAACAGCACCTATGTCTATTGTGGAACCACGTATTGATTCGCTGCTTGATAAGACCAACGAGGACAAGTATCTTCTGTGTGCAATCGCTTCGAAGCGTTCTCGCGACATCAACGATATGATGCGCGGTCAGCGCGATCGTGCAGTCGCATTGCAGTCTGTAAGCGAGATCGCTGAATTCGCAGGTCGCAAGCCGCTTTCTTTGGCAATGGAAGAAATCGCCCGCGGCGAGATATCCTACGACAAGAAGTCGTTCGAAGACAGCAAACAATAAGGGGGAGCGCTTGTTCGAGCGTATCTGCCTGGTTCATTACCACGAAGTCGGCCTCAAGGGTCGAAACCGTGCATCATTCGAGCACCGTCTCTTGCAAAACATGGAGGCGGCGCTCGTTGCATTTGACGTGAAGGAATGCACGCGTATATCCGGGCGAATTCTTGTCGTGCTTGAAAATGGTGACGACCTTGAACCGGTCGCTCATATTTTGTTGCAGGTTCCCGGTGTGGCACGTGTGTCGCGTGGATGGAAGTGTGCACGCGAGCCAGAAGAGTACTATCGCTGCGCCGAATTGGCGCTTATGGATTGCGGTCCATTCGAGACTTTCAAAGTCGATGCCCGCAGGTCGAATACTGATTATCCCATTGATTCCATGCAGCTGAACCAGCTTGTCGGGGCCCATTTATGCGCGTTTGCCCCAGACAAGGCTGTGAAGATGCGCGAGCCAGACGTGAAAGTACACGTCGAGGTCATCCAAGGCAGCGTCTATGTCTACTCGCGCACGGATCGTGGCATAGGGGGCCTGCCTGTTGGAACGGCAGGCAAAGTCGTAAGCCTTATGTCGGGCGGCATCGATAGCCCTGTTGCAACCTGGAAGCTCATGAAACGCGGGGCGGTCGTTGTCGGCGTTCATTTTTCCGGGCGTCCGCAAACTGATGACGCAAGCGAATATATTGTCGATGACCTTGCGCACGCATTGGCGCCGGCAGGTGGTATCGGGAGAGTCTATTACATCGCGTTTGGTGACTATCAAAAGACGATTGCGAGCGAATGCCCGCCTAATCTGCGCATCATCTTGTATCGGCGGCTTATGTTCAGGGTCGCGCAGGGTATTGCGCGCGTGGAACGGGCCAGGGCTTTGGTTACGGGCGAATCTCTGGGTCAAGTCGCTAGCCAGACCCTCGAAAACATTGCGGCAGTCAATAGCGCTGTGGAGCTTCCCGTCCTGCGCCCACTCATCGGCAGCGACAAGATCGAGATTATCGATACGGCAAAAAAAATAGGCACCTTTGAAATCTCTTCGCGTCCAGCAGACGATTGCTGTACGCTCTTCATGCCGCGCTCGCCTGAAACCCACGCCCGCATCATCGATTGCGAACGTGCGGAAGAGGGCCTGCCCATCGATGCGTGGGTCGAAGAGATTTTATCGAATCTTAAATACAAGGATTACGAATGCCCTGCCTATAAGGCACCGAAGGCAAGACGTGCACAACGTGCAGAACAATAGGTCGGCTGGCGTTCTTTGCATGCAGGTCGTTTTGAGTCGATAGGGAGTTGTTTTGGAATCTAGTCAGGTCAAGTTGGCATTGCCCGCGGGTTTGAATCTCGCGCTCTTCTGCGGTCCGCATGATTCGAATCTGCGCATGATTGAAGATATGTTCAATGTGACTGTGTCCGTTCGCTCGGACGCCATCGTCGTGACTGGTGATACGATCGAGATACCCATTATCTCGTCTTTGGTTTCCGACTTATTCGAGATAGTCCAAAGCGGGGTCGCCGCAACGGCAGATGACGTCAAACATGCGGCCGAGGTTCTGCAGAATTCGGATTACTCGCCCAATTTTCTTCGAGAAGACACCGTGCTTACATATCGTGGTCGCGCGATCAGGCCCAAGACGAGCGGGCAGAAGCGATATTGTGATGCAATCCGTACAAACACCATCACGTTTGGCATTGGTCCTGCGGGCACGGGCAAAACGTACCTTGCCATGGCCATGGCGGTTTCGGCGTTTAAACGCAAGGAAATCGGTCGCATCATCTTGACACGCCCGGTCGTTGAGGCCGGCGAAAGCCTCGGTTTTTTACCGGGCACGCTCAATGAAAAGGTCGATCCGTATGTGCGCCCTCTTTACGATGCACTTTTTGACATGACCGATATGGAAAAGGGCAATCAGCTTCTTGAGCAGGGGGTTATAGAAATCGCCCCGCTCGCGTTCATGCGCGGCAGGACGTTCAATGATGCGTTTCTGATTTTGGATGAGGCGCAAAACACGACACCTGAACAGCTCAAGATGTTTCTTACACGCCTGGGCTTTGGCTCGAAAATGGTCATTACGGGTGATGCGACCCAGGCCGACTTGCCTAGAGGGGCCTCTGGGCTCACGGGCGTTCGTGACATCCTTGGCGAACTGGATGATATTGCTTTCATCGACCTGACAGGCGCCGATGTCGTTCGGCATACTTTGGTCGCGCGTATCGTCAGGGCATACGACGAAGCCGGGCAAGGCAAACAGCAACGCCTTGAGGGCTTGAGGTAGGAGAGGGCATGAACGTTTCGATTGACAGGCGCGGGGGGACGATTTTGTGGGATGACGAGCAGATTGAGAAGCTCTCGCTTTTCACGCTTGCGCATATGGAGGTCCCCGATGCTTGCGAGGTTTCAATCAGCTTAGTCAGCGTTGACGAGATTCACGAGCTCAATCGTATGTATCGCGGCATCGACAACCCGACCGACGTGCTCTCATTCGAATGCGATGATCCGTGGGACGCAAATGACGCCGAGGGGCCTATAGAGATTGGCGATGTCGTTATCGCGACTGACGTTGTGAACGAACAGTGCGGGCAATTCGGCACGTCGTTCGAGCAGGAAGCCTCACTTATGCTCGTCCATTCGATACTCCATCTGCTGGGTTACGACCATATGCAGGCTGACGATGCATCGAAGATGGAAGCGCTCGAGAAGGAGATTCTCGATGCGTATGGGATGACGGGGATTCGCTGATGAAGAATACGTCCCAAGCCAAGAGCTTCGCTGTTGCCTTTCAAGGGGTTGGCCGCGCGTCTGCAAGCGAACTGCATATGAAGGTGCATCTCTTTTTTGCGATTGCGGCGCTTGTCGCCTGTTGGTTTTTGCAGGTGGAGCTTTGGGGTTGGTGCGTCGTCGTGATTTGCATCGGTCTGGTTGTCTCTGCAGAGGTTCTCAATACCGCCCTTGAGGCGCTGTGCGATAAGGTGAGCCCTGAATATGACGAGCATATCAAAGTCGCAAAAGATGCCGCGGCTGGGGCCGTGCTCGTACTGGCGATTACTTCGGTCGTGGCCGGCTTGATCGTTTTCATTCCCGCGTTCTTGAAGATTGTTTCATAGAGGAGACGTCATGGCAGATTTAGACGATATGCTCAAGGCTGCGGGTATTGCAGATGAACAAGGGGAATTCGTCGACCCCGAGGTGTTCCGCAGCGGTTTCGTGACATTGGTGGGACGCCCCAATGCCGGCAAGTCGACGCTCGTCAATCATATTATGGGCGAAAAGCTCGCCATTACCTCACGCACGCCGCAGACGACGCGCCATCGGTTCCGTGCCGTTTATGATACGGACGACATGCAGATGATCATGGTCGACACGCCAGGCATCCACAAACCCAAAGACGCTTTGGGAGAAGAGCTGAATGAATCGGCACTTCAGGGTCTTGCTGATGTCGATGTCGTTGCCATGCTCGTGGACGCCTCGCAGCCTGTTGGCAAAGGCGATGAGTGGATTGCCGCCCACGTTAACGAGCTTTCGTGCAAGAAGATCCTTGTTATCTCAAAATCTGACCTGGTGAAAAAAGACGTTGCCTTGCAACAGCTCGAACAAGCCCGGACGCTATGTGCCTTTGACGATGAGGTTGTGCTTTCCGCTAAGCACAATCGTAACCTGAGCGATTTTATCGATGCGGTATACAATCTGCTTCCCTGCGGGCCAAGATGGTTTCCCAAGGGCACAGGCATAGATGTAAGTGACGACGTGCTTATATCCGAGTTCATTCGCGAAAAGATACTGCGCATGACCTTCGACGAGGTCCCGCATTCCGTCGGTGTTGTCGTCGAGGATATCGAGCAGGATAAAGAGCGCAATATTCTGCGCGCATGGGCGGTTATCTATGTCGAGCGCACTAGCCAGAAGGGCATCATCATCGGCAAAGGCGGATCCAAGATCAAGCAGATCGGCGTGCAGTCCCGTGCTGATCTCGAGCGTTTGTTTGGATGCCAGGTGCATCTGGATCTGACCGTCAAGGTGAAGAAGGACTGGCGTCGAGACGCCGCGCAGATCAGGAAGTTCGGGTATGGGGAAGGCCTATAACGCCCGCTGCCTTGTCATCAAGCACACGAAGCTGGGCGAAATCGATTCGATAGTCACGCTCCTTGCTGAAGACGGGCATCAGATTCGCGCTGTCGCAAAGGGGCTTAGAAAGCCCGGAAACAAGATCGGTGCGCGGCTCGAGCTTTTTGCCGAGGTCGACCTTCTTTTACGCGAGGGCAAATCGCTCGATATCGTGAGCGAGGTGCATACCGTGTGCACGAACGCCGTCTTGCGCGAGGGCCTCGAGCGGCCTGCCAGTGCCAGTGTCGTTGCCGAGCTTCTTGAGAAGATGGGCCGTGATGGCGCTGTGCTGGGAGACAGGACCTATGCGATGAGCGTTGTCGCCTTGAACGCCATGGGTACGTGCGCTCAGGAAGCAGCTGCATTTTTAGCTGCTGCGCACTTGTTCAAGGCGATGGGGATGCAGGGGCTGGCTCCCGCGACACGAGAATGCGCCCTGTGCGGGGAGCTTGTCGAAACCCCCAAGGCTTTCGACGTGAGCTACGGCGGTGTCGTATGCGACGATTGCCGTGAGCGATCGGGAATTGAAACGAGCACACACCCAGAGATCATCGCCTGGATAGATGCGCTTTTGTATCGGACCTTTGCCGAGCTTTCCACCATCGAATCGCCACCGACCCTCGTGCTGCTTGACCTTGCGCAGACCTGGATCAGCGAACATATGTCCCTCAATCTCAAGAGCATGGCGTTTCTCAAGGGCCTTTTGGTATAGGGTACCGCGACGTCTTTTGCGTTGGCGCTGTCTTTCTTAATGCCCTGCAATGCGTTAGAATCTTCGCGATGTGATAACTTTATTACGCTAGAGTGGTATAGGGAGAGTTTCATGAAAAAGAAGATTGTCGCGATTACACTTGCATGCTGCATGCTGTGTTTCGGCATGTTCGTGCTGACGGCATGTGGTGGGTCGAGCAGCTCGAGCTCTAAGGCGAATAGCACGAGCAGTTCAAGTGGCTCCAGCGTTCCTGATAACAACACGCTTGTCGTCGGGTTTGACCAGAGCTATCCGCCGTATGGCTATAAGGACACGACAACGGGAGAATTCACCGGTATCGATCTCGACCTTGCCAAAGAGGTCTGTGCGCGCAACGGCTGGACGTTCAAGGCCGAGCCCATCGACTGGGATGCGAAAGACGCGCTCATCAACCAGGGTAACATCACCTGCATTTGGAATGGATTCACCTACGAGGGCCGCGAGAACGACTATACGTTCTCTGACAAATATATGATTAACGCTCAGGTTATCGTTGTCAAAGACGGCAGTGCGGTCAATTCCTTATCCGACCTTGCTGGAAAGACCGTGATCACGCAGGTTGACTCAGCAGCACTTGAGGTCTTGAACGGCGACAAGAAGAGCGTGCAGGATACTTTTGCCGGCGGCAAGGTGCAGACCATTTCCGATTACAACAATGCGTTCATGCAGCTTGAAACCGGTACGGTCGATGCCGTTGCGTGCGATCTCTCGATTGCCCAGTATCAGATGGCCGCCAAGAAAGGCGTCTACAAGCAGCTCCCCGAGCAGCTTTCGAGCGAGCACTATGCAGTCGGTTTTAAAAAGGGCAACAAAGCCCTTGCAGACCAGGTCACCAAGACCCTCAAGGAAATGGATGCTGACGGCACGGTCAAGAAGCTGTGCGACAAGTATGCCGACCAGGGAATCAACTATCAGAACTGGTGCCTGAAATAAAGCTTCGTATAGAGGCATGTGCTGAATCGGTGTCGGATGCGCCACGAAGGGCGCATCCGATATCGTTTTGAAGGGAAAGATATGGATCCGAGTTTTGTGCAAATGATGGCGCTTGTCCTGCCCGACCTTGGCCAGGGCTTCGTCATGGCACTGGAGATTTTCATCGTCACGCTTATCGGCTCTTTGCCGTTGGGCATCGTCATCGCGCTTGCCAGGATGAGCAAGTTCAAACCGCTGGCGCTTATCGCTCGGGTCTACATTTCTTTCATGCGTGGCACGCCGCTGATGCTTCAGCTTATGGCGCTTATGTTCGGTCCGTATTACCTGTTTGGTGCCACAATGGGACCGGCGTGGAAGTTTGGCGCGTGTGCAATCGGCTTCATCCTCAATTACGCTGCCTACTTTGCAGAAATCTACAGGAGCGGCATCCAGTCGATTCCCGTAGGCCATTATGAAGCAGCTGAGGTGCTGGGCTATTCGAGGACCCAGACGTTTTTCTATATTGTTTTACCGCAGGTGATCAAGCGCATTCTTCCCGCTATGGGCAATGAGATCATTACCCTTGTCAAGGATACGTCGCTGGCGTTCGTGCTTGGCATCGCAGAGATGTTCACCGAGGCAAAGGCGCTGGCCGCATCGTTTGTGAGTATGGTTCCCTATGTCATTGCCGCGGCAATTTACTGGATATTCACGCTGGTTGTCGAGTTCTTCTTGAACAAGGCGGAAAAGAAGATGGCGTATTACCATGATTAGGGACAAGGGCATGAATGCAACCGAGCCGATCGTATCGCTTAAAAACGTCGAGAAGAGTTTTGGCGGCACCATGGTTCTTAAAGATATCAGCCTCGAGGTTGCAAAAGGCGAGGTCGTAAGCATAATCGGCTCATCTGGTGGTGGCAAATCAACGCTTTTGCGCTGTGCGACCCTGCTCGAAACGTTCGAGAAGGGAAGTCTTGAATACGGCGATGTCGTCGTTGCGAAAAACAACCCGTCCGGCTATGCGGTATATGGAGACAAAAGCGTGTTGAAGCGCGCGCGTTTCAAGTTTGGACTCGTGTTCCAGAACTTCAACCTTTTCCCACATCGTACGGTGCTTCAAAACGTCACAGATGCGCCTGTACGCGTACAAAAGCGCAAAAGGGAAGAGGTCGAATCCGAGGCCCGTGCGCTTCTGGATAAGTTTGGCCTGGGCGGCAAAGAGGATATGGTGCCAAACGAGCTTTCGGGCGGCCAGCAGCAGCGTGTTGCCATTGCGCGAGCGCTATGCACGCATCCCGAGATACTCTATTTCGATGAACCCACAAGCGCGTTAGACCCTGAGCTGACCCAGGACGTTCTTATGATTATCAGGGAACTTGCGCAAGAGCATATGACCATGGTTGTCGTTACGCATGAGATGAATTTTGCGCGCGATGTTTCGGACCGCATCATTTTCATGGACAAAGGCGTGATCGTCGAAGAAGGTTCGCCCACGCAAGTCATAGATAATCCCCAAAATGATAGAACTCGGGCATTTTTGCATCGAATTCACGATTGATACTTCATAAAATCATACAAACAGTCAGCAAAATCGCGAAAATCGCGACTGTTTGTATGATTT
>CAYSZR010000062.1:0-9347 GCA_964435565.1 uncultured Coriobacteriaceae bacterium | reverse complement strand
CCATGGCCAACGTCAAGAACGGCATATTGATGTGCTTGCGAGACGGCAGGCCATACGAGATGTTGGAAAGGCCCGACGTGATGTGGCAATTCGGCTCTTCGGCTTTAATCGCGCGGCAAACCTTGGCAAAGGTCAGAAGGCTGTCGCCATTGGTGCCCAAAGTCTCTACCAGCGGATCGAAATACAGCTGCTCGGGCTTAACACCGAACTGAGCCGCATTCTCAAGATTGCGCTTGAAGACTTCGATACGGCCGTCTGCCGTGGGAGGAATTCCATTGTCATCGTCGAGCATGACAACGACTTTCCAGTCGGTACCGGCAATCGCGGGGAAAATCTGATCGTTCTTCTTACCAGCGATAGTCGAGGAATTGAGAATGCCGGGCTTATTAACGAAATCCATCGAGGCAAGCAGGATGTCTGCACCAGGGGAATCAAGCGCGATCGGCGTATCAGTAACCTCCTGGATAAGGTCGACCATCCACTTCATGGTCTCAAGTGCGCCTTCGTTGGTTGCGGGGCAGCAGTCAAGATAGTCAGCGCCAGCCTCGGACTGAGCCTTAGCTATCTCCTTGATGTAATCCGCATCCTTTTCCGTGATTGCCTTGCCCGTGCGGGGGACGAAACCGTTGATCTTTTCACCGATTACCTCAAAGGTGAAATCAGCATCTTCGCCAATCATATGCATCTCCTTGTCTTCTTAAATCTCGGCATCTTATCCGAAATTTGCTTCCATTTGCTTAGGGGAACACCTGCAGAGCATATACTTTTCAACCATATACAAAGTTAACATGTTTACCTTTATTCTGCAATGATTTCACAGCAGCTACAGACAACCTTCATCCACATAATCCGCCGCCGGTGTATATACATCTAAAGACTGCTTGACCTGCTAGGAAAAGCCCTCCTCTTTACATAAAACTGGCCCAGGGTAGCAGGGGCTCCCTGGGCCAGTTGTCACGCATGAGCCAAGAGGCTCAGCCTAACGTGCAGATGACTTAGTCGATCTGCTCGCCGGCAGCCTTACGAGCTGCAATCTCGGCATGATACTGCTCGAGTTTTGCAGGAGTGAGCTTGTAGCAGAAGCCCAAGATCACAGCAGCGATAATCAGCAGGATGGCGGGGTACAGCATAAAGCCGTTGCAGATGCCTGCCTGCAGAGAATCGGGGATAAGCGTAGCGCCCTGAGCAGCCCAGCTCGTCGGGTCAGCCTTGACGATGGCATTGTACTGGGTCGCATAATCAGTCAACCAGCCAGCCATACCAAGAACGATCGGGATTGCAACGCCGCGAGCGACGAAGCCAATCTTGAGCGGGAAGAGCTGCAGACCGGAAATCCAACCAGCTGCATTCTTGCGCATGCGCCATTCAGCGTAGACAACGGTGTCAGAGTACATAGCCGTCGTGCAAGCGTAGATGATGCCATAGCCGAACTGACCAAGGGACATGAGGATAATGACTGCCCACATGTTAGAACCCTTGATGAACCAGGCGATGAGCAGCATAGCTGCCATGAAGACCAGGCCACCAACCGTCGCGTTCTTCGTGGAACCAACGAGCTTGCCGAACGGAGCAGAGAGATATGCACCGACGACGCACAGGATGTTGGAAATGAAGATGTAGGTTGCAACCATACCAGGCTGGAACACAACGTAAATGAAGTAGTAGCTTGCGATACCGGCGCACATGAAGTTGAAGATCCACTTTGCGATGTCGGCAAGAAGCAGAGCGATGAGCGGCGGGTTCTGCACGAGAGCGCGGCCGAGATCGGCAAACGTCGTGCGGCCCTGATCACTATGAGCCTGCTTGTAATTCGCGAGCTCTTCCTTCGTGTATTCCTTCTCATAGCCCTTGAACATCTTGAAGTGGACCACATAGAGAAGGGCGAAGCAAAGGCCGAATACGAACGCTGCAAATGCGTACTGATTCGCTTGACCAAGAACCGTAGCGCCAACAGCAGCGATCGGCGGGCACAGATACGAGAAGAAGATCTTCGATGCGTTGGACCACATACCACGCGTGGAAGCAAGGCGACGACGATCATCTGGGTTATTTGCAGCAATAGGAATAAGCGAGACGTTGGAGACGTAGGGGAAGTCCCAAGCGGCATGCGACGTGATGTTCATGATAACGATGAGCGTCGCGGCGATAGCCGTATTGTCGGAAAGCCTCGTGAATTCCAGTGCGTACAGAACCGGTACGAGCCAGCTCGTGATGATGAGCCAAGAACGATAACGGCCCCATTTGAACGGCTTCAGCGAGTTGATGAAGCCACCGTACATCCAGCCCAAAATCGCGTCGACCGTAGAACCGATACCCGAGATAAGGGCCGCGGTCGCGGGATCGAACAATGCGAAGTTGGTGAGGAACAGTACGAAGTAATAGGTCTCAACACTCGACATGAGGTTGAAGCCAAAGTCACCGACACCATAGAAATACTTCAGCGCGGTGGAAAGCGGCTTGCCTTCAGGTGCGACAACAGCCGTCTCCTTTGGAGTCTCAGCGACCTTCTCTTCAGGTGCTGCGGTCTCCGTCGGTCTTTCTTCTGTCATAACCCCCTCCTAAGAGTTTGGTGCTCGCGTTCCCCTGGACACAATGCGAGCTACGCTAACAGTGTTTACATTCTACCGAGCGAGGGGGGTGGGCAGAAGAGACCAAACGCTGCCACATCTACATCATCTTGACACATTTTGTTTCACGAAATCTTCATGAAAACTCTGCAAAGAGTGCTAAATATCCAGCTCATACTAGCTGTATGACTAGAGGTCAGGAGTGATAGTACCTGCTGTATCAGTCCCCGCAATTGCGAACGCCAAGTCCAGTTCAAGCCTAGTATGAGGGTCATCAAGATCGAGATGGGAAATCTCTCGTATGCTCTGAAGATGGCGAATGCATGTGCTGCGCGACGAAAACGAAGCACGGGCGGTCTGCGTGACACTCAAATTGTTCTGTAAATAGAGCTTGAGCAAATCAGAGAGTCTCGTGTCGTACTTTTTATCATGCGCGTCGAGCAGACGCAGCCCTCGTGGACGAAATGCTTCAGGCGGACGTTTGTCCTGACAACGGTCGATAATCGCATCGAAGCTGTAATCACGATATCGGTAGTACCAGAAGTTAAGATTTTTTCGCGCGCCATAGACGAGAGCTTCGCTTGCCTGCAGATAGTAGTAATAAATATCTTTGAAATTCTCAAATGGCTCGCTCGAACCTGCATGAAGCAAGACATCGCGAAATACCGGGGTAACGTGTCTCAGCACCTCTTCGTCATCGTGACCGAGGGCCGTAAGATTGAATACATAGACAAGCCTGTTCTCAAATACGATGTGATAGTGCTTGGGAAGCGTCGCATCAAGCGTGGCTGCAATCGTCTGAAGACCAAGACGCGTCACACCGTCGCTCATAACTTCGAGCAACATGCAGAAGTATTCGTCATCGATATGCCAGTGCTCTTCTTTAAGCGCCTGCACAAGATGTTCTTCTGAAACGAGCTTGTGCGAGAGCATGTCTCTAACGCAGTAATACATTTTGCCCGCATCGACGGTCGCATCTGCCGAAACATCACGCAAGACCTGTTCAATATACGGGGCAAACAGACAGAGCAAAGCGGCATCACGATCGTTTATCTCGCGCAGTATCTCATAGACCATGAGTCTGCCGATATGCGCGCCACTCGGGCCGATGTTATAGCACCATGACCTCGTGCCCGTATTCTTGTTGTCGTACAGGACGAGCCCATGGTCCTTGCGCGCCTCACCATAGCGTTGAATCGCGAGCAGACGCACGATCGCCTGTTCCGGCAAAGAAGAACCTGGCTTGAAATCGTAAGTTCCCCCCATGATCGTCAGCAGGTGATCACGTTGTTCCTGTGTCGCATTATCCATATCACCCGGATATAAGAACATGACCTTATATCCCGGGCCCTGGCAGTAGAGCGGGTTTTCAAAAAGCGGTTGTGTGATGCGCCCCAATTCAGCCAGAGAGCCGCCGGCCGCAACGATGGAGCGCATGTTCGTATCCCACTCGTCATACAAATTGAAAATATCGGCGATCCTGACCAGAAGCTCATCTTGGGCAACCGCACTGTCAACGACGATCAAATCGATATTCGCTTTGCGATATGCCTTGGGAGGCTCCCCGATGCTTATAAGCGACGGGACGCCTTTGATGTTGGGTCTTTCGGGTAACGTCGTAAACCCTGCAACGTAGATTGTGCCTTCAGTCAGTACCGTACCCTCTAGATACGGTCGTGCCGTCGAACAGTTCACCTGGGTTTTATCCGAGACGAGGCGTGAATCACGCACAAGGTCGGCAAGGTCTTCGCGCAGAATATGGAGGTTCAACTTCAAGAGAATCATCCCAGTCAGACTGAAATTGCGAATTTTAACGAAGTGTTCCAAAATGTACAGCAAACGATACAGATTATACCAAGTCCGTATGTATACCAGATGCTAGGATAAAATGGCAAACAATTGACTCATAGGAAGTAGCCTGACTGTGAATAATGCGCAACTAAAAAGCAAGTTCTCTCCCTGGAAGCTAGCCCTGGCACTTGTCTTTATCATTTTGGGCATCGTCTTGCTCGTCAACGGTGACCTTGTTTCACAAACCAAAGAACAGCAAAATGGCTTCTTTATTGCCGTTGGTATTTTAATCGCATGCCTGGGCATTGTGTTTGGCATCGCGCTGCTTATCAACAGGCGCGTCAAGAAGGATATCAACGAAACATGCGTCCCCATCGTCGACCGGTATCGTGAAAGCCACAGCCTTTCGCAGCTCAACGATGACATCACCGAATGGAATAAGGCGCCTCATTCTGCAAACGCATCGGTATATCTCATCAAGAATATCGTAGCAGCCCTGCTCGACGATCATCGATATGGTGAGGCAAAGGCCCAGCTCGATGCAATCGATTCAAACAAGTTCTATTCCACGCAGAAGCGCGATTTCGAAGCATACCGTGACAAAGCCTACGAGGTCATCAAAAACGAGGGCAGGATACACAGCGCCGCGCAGAAGAGCAAGGGCAAGAAAAAACGCCGTTAACAAAGCGACGCTGCCTATGCCATGGCAGCGCGCGCATGGTCGATATAGATGTCGGCAACGCTCGGCACGGCACCCAGGCCCTCGGATATCACCTCGGTTGCAATCTCGCAAGCCTCAAGTCTCGACTTGAGGCTTGTCTTGTCATTGCCCGCCATGTCTTCGTGCGCATGAGCTCCAGCAACAACCATGAACACACGCAAGACCGCCTTTTTATAACCAGCCCGCCTCACGACATCGATCACGCTGTCAAACCCCGGTTCGCTATCAACGATACACACGAAGCAGTTTTCGTACCCGCATCTGTCCAGCGTCTCTTGCAGCTTTGCATAACACGCATTCGAACCACCAGACGTCCCATGCCCCATAAGAATCACGCAGGCATTTTGAGCCGCTGCGGCACGAATTTCGAAGGAAAGCGCATCAATCGCGCGAGCATAATCCTCATCATCTGAAAGCAAAGGCAAGGCAACCCGAAGCTTCTTGAATCTATCCTGCCAAGCATCAGCCTGCTCAAGCACAAGCTGGTACTCTTTGGCATTCATCAGGTGCGTGGGAACAATGATTACTTCGCTTTCCTCAGATTCGAAAAGCTGCTCGAGCAGCTCGCCAACCGTAGGAATATGGACTCCCTCGGCCTTTTCGATACGTCGTATGATGAAGTTGGATGTGAATGCCCGGTATACGGCATGCTCGGGAAATGCTTCGGCAACTTTGCGTTCGATTGCACCGATTGTGGCCTCGCGGCTTTCGGCAAACGACGTTCCGAAACTCGCCACGATAATAGATGGCATGCATGCCTCCCGTACCATTAAAATTTGCAATCAAAGGCTACCCTTGATTGCAAATCCCGTGCGAATATGGTGTCCCCAGCAGGATTCGAATCTGCGTTTTCGGCTTGAGAAGCCGAGGTCCTTGGCCACTAGACGATGGGGACCCAATCAGTATGCCATATTATCCAACACTTCACGTGCTGCTTCTATGAAGCGGTCAATTTCGTTTTCGGTATGGGCAGCCGAAATGAAGAGGCACTCAAACTGGCTCGGCGCAAGAAGCAAGCCGTGTTCAGTCATGCCGGCAAACCACTGCCTGAATCGATCGGTATCGCTTTTCGCCGCGCTATCCCAATCTAGGACAGGGCCCGGCGTGAAAAAGAGCGTCGCAAGCGATCCAGCGCGATTGACGCAAGCGGGCACACCGCTGCTCTTGATGGCGTCATTAAGACCAGTCTCCAAGCGTCTGCCAAGCGCTTCAAGGCGTTCGTACACGCCCGGGTTCTCGAGTTTTGCGAGCATAGCAAGACCGGCCTGCATCGCAATCGGGTTGCCCGACAACGTTCCCGCCTGATAAACCGGGCCCAGCGGAGCAAGGCTGTCCATAATCGCGGCTTTTCCGCCAAACGCACCAACGGGAAAACCGCCGCCGATGATCTTGCCCAGCGTCACCAAGTCGGGAGTGACCCCATAGTGTTCCTGAGCGCCGCCAAGCGACATGCGAAAACCACTGATAACCTCATCGAAGATCAGCACAGCTCCCTGTTCATCGCATAGATCGCGCAGACCCTGCAAAAAGCCTGGCGCAGGCAAAACGCAGCCCATATTGCCCGCAACAGGCTCGACGATCACCGCTGCGATATCGCCTTGATTCGCATCGAATGTCTCGCGAACGTTTTCCACGTCGTTATACCTGCACACAAGCGTGTCATTCGCCGCTCCCTTAGTGACGCCGGGCGTATCGGGAATGCCGAAGGTCGCAACCCCGCTTCCGGCGCTTACAAGAAGCGCATCCGAATGTCCGTGATAATTGCCCTCGAACTTAATGAACTTCTCGCGGCCCGTATAGCCGCGTGCGAGGCGAATTGCGCTCATCGTGGCTTCGGTACCACTGCTGACCATGCGTGATTTCTCTATACAGGGGACGAGATGCGCGAGTTTATCTGCCATGCAAATTTCCGCTTCGCAAGGCGCACCGTAAGAAAACCCGCGGCGCATCTGCTCTTCAACGGCATCGATAACCACCTGCGGACGATGTCCCAAAATCATGGGACCCCAACTTCCAACAAAGTCGAGATATTCGTTTCCGTCCACATCCCACACGTGGCTTCCTTGCGCGTGATCATAGAAAATCGGCTCACGCTCCACATTTGCAAACGCGCGTACGGGCGAATTGACCCCTCCCGGAATCAGTTCACGAGCTTTTCCGAAATCATCGTGAGACCGTGTGAAGCTCATGAACATCCCCTATTCTGCCAGCCAACGGGCAGCATCTTTGGCGTGATATGTGATGATCATCTTGGCACCAGCACGTTTCATGCAGGTGAGCGATTCGAGCACGATACGCTCTTCGTCAATCCACCCTTGTGCCGCCGCCGCTTTGACCATAGCGTATTCACCCGAAACATTGTAGGCGACCAGCGGAAACTCGAACGTATCTGCCACGCGACGCATAACGTCAAGATATGCAAGCGCCGGCTTGACCATAACCATATCGGCACCTTCTTGAATATCGAGCTCGACTTCGCGCAGGGCCTCGTCGCTATTGCAAGGATCCATCTGATAGGAACGACGATCGCCGAAAGCCGGCGCGCTGTCTGCGGCGTCACGGAAAGGCCCATAATAACCCGAAGCGTATTTTGCCGAATACGCCATGATAGGGGTATTGATGAAGCCAGCTGCATCGAGCGCGTCGCGCAAGGCCGCTATATGCCCATCCATCATGTCGGACGGAGCGACCATATCAGCGCCCGCCTTCACATGGCTCACCGCCTCTGCTGCAAGCAGATCAAGCGTCTGATCATTCAGCACATAGCCATTATCGTCGAGCAAACCGCAGTGGCCATGGTTCGTGTATTCACACAGGCAGACATCGGTGACAACGTAGAATTCAGGATTATGCGCCTTGATGGCGCGGCATGCCTCCTGCACGATTCCATCATCGGCATACGCTTCGCTTCCCCGCTCGTCTTTCTGCTCGGGCAGGCCAAACAAAATGACACTCGAGATTCCCAATGAGACAAGCTCGTCGATTTCGGCATCGAGCATATCGATCGAATACTGATAGACGCCTGGCATCGAAGCGATGGGGTCTTTACAACCCGTACCCGGCTTCACGAAAAGCGGATAGATAAAGTCGCTCGCCGAGAGCGTGGTTTCACGAATGAACTCGCGGACAATGGCGTTAGCGCGCATGCGACGCGGACGGTAACTGGGAAATTGCATGAGAGGGTCTCCTTTTGTTCATTTCAGCTTCTGAATAATACCGCATAATCCGGGACACCCTGCTATCAAAACTCCAGCTCCGCCTTTCATCTCGCGCATCGTATGCATTGTTTTCGAACCATCCCTTTCAAAGACCTGATATTTTCAAAATTATCCCTTGACCCTAACGTTACGTTAGGTTGTACTCTGCAGACAAAGGGGAGGCAAAAATGACTGAAGAAAGCTATTCAATAGGAAAGATCGCGGCGCTGTCAGGAGTAAGTCTGCGCACGCTGCGCTTCTATGATGAGTGCGGGCTGCTTTGCCCCAAGCGACTCGAAAACGGGTATCGAAGCTATAGCGATGAGGACGTGGATAAACTCCAATGCATTCTCCTCTATCGAGAACTGGATATCCCCGTTATCGACATCCAACAAATGATGCAAACACCTACCGACAGAATCGAAATGCTGCGTGAACAGCGCAAACGAATGAAGGTCAAACGCAACCGACTGAACAAGATCATACACATGGTCGATTCGGTTATCGATCATGAAGAGAAAGGAAACGCCATGAGCGCAAAAGACAAGCTCGACCCGTTTGTAAAAGAACAGCTTGAGAAAAACGACGAGCGCTACGGAGAAGAGATGCGCGCCACATTCGGCGACGAACGATTTGACAGACGCTATGACTCTCTATCCAATCTGGATAAAAAAGGGTTCGAGAAGCTCAATGCTGGATTCGACGAGATGCACAAGCGTATGGCGCACTGCATGCGTCAGGGCAATACGCCAGATAGCGAAGCGGCACAGGAATTGATAGGTGAACACCATGCGTATCTTGGAAAGTTCGGAGATTTCTATACTGTTGAGGTCTATCGCCAGCTTGGAGCCTCATATTCTGCAGACGCGCGTTTTCGCGCACATTACGAGGCAATTGCTCCGGGATTCGCCACGTGGCTTTCATCTGCAATAGAGGTCTACTGTCAGACTCGATGCTAGCTCGCCAGGCCGCATGCCATATCGTAGAATATCTGTGCAGCTAACTAAAAAGAGGGAGATCGCGCGTGTCCAATAATCGTATCTTTCACTGGGGAATCGTGCGCACCGTTAT
>CAYSZR010000061.1:0-9409 GCA_964435565.1 uncultured Coriobacteriaceae bacterium | reverse complement strand
GGTTGCGGCATAGGGACTAACATTGAGGTTGGTACTGAAAACGGGGGCAGGGCAATCTGGTGTTGCAGCGATCGGGAATTCTATAACCAGATCATCAGCGCCACGCAAACCGGGCACACCTGCACCGAAGGCGAGCATATGATAGATTTCAGCCCCATGTATAACTATGGCATGTTCACCGATTACAACGCAGCCGGCGAATACGGCAAAGGCTCCGCGATCTTTATCCATTGCCTTGGCCCAAAACCCTATACCGGCGGCTGCGTCGCCTTGCCTGAAGAAGACATGAAGTACTTCTTGGAAAACAGCGAAGCGACCCTCAAAGTCTGCATCATGACGTTCTGACAACTGAGTTTACAAAGCATTGCTGCTTCGACTATATCTTGGAGAAGAACTCCCCTTCGATCAGCTCTTTGCGATAGTCGTACATCTTTTCAATCAGATTGCACAGCGTGATGATGCGCAACGTAGCATAAGGCAATAGCATGTGCTCGACTTCTTTACGCTGATCTAACGTTTCTGCACCAAAATAATACTTCATGAACAATTGCCAGACGTGATCCATGGTATCAGGGTCAAAGTGATAGTTGCTCTGCACCGCATCGCCCGACATCTTGCTTAAAAACCCGCAGGAGAAATAGGTCTGACCCAGATCATAAAGCGGATTACCATAGCTAAAATCACCCAGGTCGATAAACTGACAGCCCGAATCGCAGACGATCAGGTTGCCAATATGCAGGTCACCGTGCAAACAGGTGGTGGCTGGCTCGGTATCATCAATAACCTGGAGCATCTTCTTTTTTTTCTTATCGTCCAGATAGACCGTATTTTCAACCTGTCCGCGAAGATAGTCTGCACACGGCTCTAGCAGACTGGTTTCGCATTGCGTGTGATGCAATTGCTTGCTCATATCGGCAAAGAGCTCAACATATTCCTCTATATCCTTGGGATTATCTGCGATAAGGCGCGAGATGGATTTCTTATTTTTTGCACGTTCGAACAATACGCCGCGTTCGTCACCAGATTTCACTTCGCCGCCCACAAGCGGAGTGGGCACACCGCTGACAAATGCGGCATAAGCACCATGAATCTCTCGCTGCGCCGTGGAAAATAAAATGGTGTCGTGATACATCTTCACAATGCAATCGCCCTCATCGTCGTTATAGCATTGCCCCTGGTTGGCATCGCCAAACGGTTGAAATGCACTCAGATCGATATCCTTGGGCTGATGCGTGATGGGAATGAATCGGTCCATACCCGTATCAACGAAGCGCAAGAACACGGCATCCGACGCATTTGCAATATCAAGTCCTTGTGATTTGCGCTGCAGGTCCAGCAAGGCGCGCATCGCTCCAAAGCTAATAGATTCGACCTGCTGAAAATCAAGTGTGGCCCGTTCAAACAGGTCCTTGATGTCCTGCTGCTTAAGATTGCCCTGTAATGCAATCGTCCGCTTCTTTTCCATATGACCATCTTCTTTCACTGTGGGATTACCCACCTTGCGCGAACAACGGACTGGCGCCGTTTGCAAAGTCGCGCACAAATCCCAGACGGTTGTCGGATAGTCTCATTATATATGTCGAATGAAGACTATGACAGAGAGCTACGCATCACTTACCAACTTCAAGCCAACCACGCTTGCAATCAGGACCACGATAAGAAGGATCTTGAGAAGACTCGCTGGTTCTGAACCAGCCACCATAGCATAAGACGTTGTTGCGGCTGCGCCGATCCCAACCCAGACCGCATATGCCGTTCCAGTCGGCAGCGTACGCAGGGCATACGCAAGCCCGCTCATACTCAAAAGCATCCCAATGATGAATACGACGATCGGAATGGGTTTTGAGAAGCCGTCGCACGCGCCAAGCGCGGTAGCCCAGACAGACTCCATTAGCCCTGACACGACAAGAACGATCCAGTTCATATAAGCCCCCTTTTCGTCGTCTTTTCAGTCCTGGTACGACGAACCTCGTCAGGAGCTCATGTCCTTTGAGCTGGCAAATATTCTAACATGGAAAAACACATAATCACATTTTGTGAGGCTTCACGCAGATTCTCAATTTCCGTGTCACAGTAAGCGGGTACTCTGTAGTAGAAAAGTATAGAGTCACAAGGAGGTCGTCTCTTGAACGAAATAATCTGCCCAAACTGTCACAAGACGTTCACCATCGATGAGGCAAGCTTCGCCGGCATCGTCAAACAGGTACGTGACAAGGAATTCATCAAAGAATTGGAAGAGCGCGAAAGGCTGCTCACGGCAGACCGGGAAAAAGCCGTCGCTCTGGCAGTCGAACAAACGAAAAACGAGATGAGCAGAAGTGCTGCCGAGCGCGCAGCCGAACTTGCCGATCTTCAGGCAAAAAATGAGGCCTTAGAAAAGGAGAAGGAACTCTACGCCCAAGCAGCCGTTGCCAAAATAGAAAAGGAACGCGACGCCTTGAGCGCTCAGCTCGACCAGAAAGTTGCCTTGATGGATGCGCTCCAGGACAAGCTTGAAACAGAAGGCAAACTGGCAGTAATCGAGGCTCTAAGCGAGACGCAGAAAAAACTCGCCGAACTCGAAGGCGAAATCAAGCTCAAGGAAAGCGAGAAAGAACAGATCAAAAACGAATATGCTGCCAAGCTTGCCGAACAGGAAAAAAGCTCCGAGGCGATCATCAGCATGAAGGATAAGGAAATTGAACAAGTCAGGGATATGAAGGCGAAGCTATCCACGAAGATGCTCGGCGAATCACTAGAACAACACTGCGAAACCGAATTCAACCGCATCCGTTCCATGGCGTTTCCCAACGCGTACTTTGAAAAGGACAACGATGCCTCCGAGGGCAGCAAGGGCGACTATATCTTCCGTGAACAAGATGAGGACGGCGAGACGATCGTCTCGATCATGTTCGAAATGAAAAATGAACAGGATGATTCCACCCATCGTCACAAAAACGCTGATTTCTTCAAAAAGCTCGACAACGACCGAAACAAGAAGAACTGCGAATATGCCGTGCTCGTCTCTATGCTCGAACCCGAAAGCGAGCTATACAACACGGGAATCTATGAAGTCGCACCGTCAGATTACAAAAAGATGTATGTCATCCGCCCGCAGTTCTTCCTCCCGTTAATCAGCCTGCTGCGCAACGCCGCAAAGAGCTCGATGGAATACAAGCACCAGCTTGCTCGAATGAAGCAGGAAAACATCGACGTCACGCATTTCGAAGAGCAGATGGAAACCTTCAAGCAGGGCTTCGGCAGAAACTACGAACTGGCAAGCAAGAAATTCGAAGAGGCAATCGATCAGATAGACAAGTCCATCGCGCAGTTGAATAAGGTCAAAGAAAGCCTACGTTCCTCAGAGCGCAACCTGCGCCTCGCTAATGACAAAGCCGAAGGCCTGACCATAAAGAAGCTTACCCGCGGCAATCCCACGATGAAGCAAAAGTTCGAAGAAGCAAGCAAGCTGGCCGAGAAATGAGACAACCTCGGCTCGCTGCCGTAAAACAAGGTCAAGAATTCGATAGCCGAGAGGCCTCTTCATAGCGCGGTGCGCGCTCAGCGCTTTCGCAGAGCACTCGGGTAAACACCCCGAAGTCACGCCGAAGGGAACGCGAGAAGCGCTCGGGTGTCACATCGGGCGCATAGTCGAGCCAAAACATGATGGCATCATAGACAAACGCGATGCTGTGGATAATCATCCGCTCCTTTAATTCGGAATACACATCACATCCTGCGAAGTCATGTGCAACTAACGGATACATCCTGCGTGTCGCGTATTCTCTGAACGAATTGCGCCCCACGACCATGTACGCGTTATGGTAATAGGCGCGGTCTTCATTGAACAAGCGACACATGACGGGAACGTAATCCCACGAAACCCAATCATCGTGATGCGCTATCTTCTGCGATATATCGCGGTAGAAATTCCACGTGAGCAAATCGTATTTGTCGATGAAATGTCGATAGAAGGTTCGTCTACTGACCCCCGCGCGCTCGCAAATTTCAGCGATGGCTATCTCTTCGAAGCGCTTTTCGCGCAGAAGCGCTCTCATGCTTTCTGCAAGCGCTTCTTCAATGGGCGTCGGCGGGTCGTCGCTATAAGGACGTGCGCCACGTTCGGGGTTTTTCTCTTCCTCGACAAGCTCGCGCAGCACAACCTGGTCAAGCGGCGTTGCGCTATCACTCAGTCCCGCAAGTTCATCGAGCGTGCATCTAAGAGCAAATGATATCTTTGCAATCGTCGAGAGCCTGGGATCTTTTGTCTTACCCGAGCACAGATACGCAATCTGGGCTGTGCTCATCGATGTTGCACGTGCAAGCTCGGCCTGTGTCATTCCCGCTCTATCCATCAAATGATTCAGATTCGTCGCAAAATCCATGGCTTTTCACACGCATTCTCTCGATAGTTACTCGATAATTTTAGCGATTTTTTACTTATCAATAATAATTCTTTTATAACACCAGTTTATCTTAGTGCAAAGAATAAGGCACATTTCAATGCTTATGTGTCATTCATTATGATTTGAAGATGCTAGAATCCAACTATAGAGGGTTGGTTCAAGCAGTACTCACAAACAAGGTCCGGATCTGTTTTTTACAGAAAAGAGATGATCATTGTGATTGTGCTGAAAGTGATCGGTATCATCGTCCTCGTTCTTCTAGTTCTCGTATTAGCCGTACTCATCGGATGCCGCATCGTGTGGGCTTGGGGCAAGAAATGCTATTCCGGCCCAGACGAGCAGAGCATCGTATTTCCCGGCGACGAGCTCATGGAACGCTTCGACCAGAGTCTCGTAAAAGATGTCACATCGTCGATCACCATCGACAAGCCGGTCGATGAAGTGTACCCCTGGATATATCAATGGGGCGGCACGAAATCCGGCTCCTTAAGCGCCGAATGGCTCGAACGCTGGTTTGGCCATTTGTCCATTTACAATCGCTATGAGCTCTGTGAGGAATGGCAGATGCCCGATTCCTTCATGCCCGGCGACTTCATGGACTGGGATCGTTCGGGCATGGGCTGCGAAGCTTCCGACGTGGTAGCAGACAAATACATCATGAGCTTCTCTGATATCCAACATCCGCCCCGCGCACGCGGCGCCTATGCAATAGCAGGCGGAAAATGCGATGACATGAACTTCACCTGGGGCTGGTACTTCGTCCCGCTGAAAGGCGGGAAAACCCAGTTTCTTTGCCACTGGAAATATTACGAATCCAAAGACCCGATAACGCGTTTCGCCCTCAAACGAGCCATATACATGTGCGGCACGGCGATGCAGCGTTGGCAAATGGAATACACCAAAAAGTGCGCTGAAGGAACCATGCCCGTTCATAAGCATGTGAACACGTACCGCAAGATCTTCGGCGAGTATCATCATGCATCTGACGAAGTGCAGAACGCCACCGACTGCCCGCATGTCCGTGATGGGCGCTACAGTCCCGCTGTCAACGAGGTGCGTCCAGCCAAAATGGCCGATCCAGCTTGGCCTCCCAAAGATGGACCATGGGACATCGACGAAGATTACTATCGCAACCGCATTCCCGAGGCAATCAGCGAAATTGAAGAGAAGATGGCCAAGCAGCAAGCAGCTGGACAGGCCAAGATCGATGCGTTGCGCGAAGAGCTTGCCGCACTGGGATAGGAGCGCCGGGCGATCACCTGGTGCAGAATCGTCGATTGGAAAACAGAAGCGAGGAGAAGGGATCTACTCATGGATAAGAATGCGCGTATCGCCATCATTGGTTGCGGCCCAGCTGGGCTTTCGGCGGGTATGTATCTAGAGCAAGCCGGATATGAGAACTATGTTATCTACGAGCGCAATGGCTGGGTAGGCGGCAAATGTCATTCTCCCGAATACAAGGGGCGTCGATACGAGATGGGCGCCATCATGGGTGTCCCCTCCTACTATGCCATCCACGACGTGGAAGAATTCTGCGGCGTCACTCATGACGGCCCAAGGTTGAATCGCAATTACAAGAATCTGAAAGGCCATGTAATCGATCCTTTCGACCCGAAGAAGAATCCCTTGCGCGTTCCGCACCTCATGAAGATGCGCAATCAGATGAAGAAGTTTGGCGAACTGCTGCAGACCAAATATAAGGGCTATGACCTAAACGGCCACCGAGGCGTTGCGCAAGGGCGCTATGAAGGCGATGCAGTCACCCCCGAACGCGAACATGTCGAAGGTGAAAACGAAAACCTCAAGGATCTGGCGTTGCCATTTAAAGAATTCTGCGAGAAAAACGATGTCGAGCTTGTGCAAGACATCTGGATCGGCCCATTCACCGCATTCGGATATGGCTACTTCGACGAGATTCCCGCAGCGTACGTTTTAAAATATCTGGACTTCCAAACCACGATGAACTTCGTCTAGGTAAACCTTTGGACCTGGAAAGACGGGACGCAATCCATCTGGGAACACCTGAATGACAAGATCAAACATCCCGCGCTGCTTAACTCCGACATCACCAAGGTGGAACGCAAGGATGGCAAGGTGTTCATCACCGTAAACGGTACCATCGAAGAATTCGACAAGCTCATCGTCACCTCTCCCCTACAGTTCTTCGGTCAATACGCCGACATCCATGACGACGAAAAGAAATACTTCGACAAGATCGATTACGAACGCTATGACACCATGGGATTCACGACCAAGCCAGAGGATTCACCCGATATCTCCTATTACATTATGGAAAACATGACACCCGAACGTCTTGGCCACCTGATGGTGTACTACCACCGCTGGCCAGAACTAGAAGATCAGATGTATGTAACCTATACGCTGCGCAAGCACAAGAACAGCAAAGAACTCGATTACGAGGAAACAAAGAAGGTCGTTCTCGACGACTTGAAGGTCATGGGCAATCCAGCCGAAGAGGTCATCGAGGAAAACGCCTGGTATTACTTCCCCCATGTCTTTACCGAAGACTACGCTGCCGGCTGGTATGACGACGTAGAGGCTATGCAGGACAAGTACGATACCTTCTATGCAGGCGAAATCATGAGTTTCGGCGACATGGACAAAACCGTGGAATATAGCCGTGAGCTTGTGGAACGCTTCTTCAAGTAAGTCTTTGGCTCGGCTATCGATGGAGGATCGGGGGCTCAGGTGGTTTGCTACAGTGGATTCCACGATCTGATCGAGCAGATGCGCACGACCTGCCCCGACAAAACCGCGATCGAGTACTGGGAAAGCGAGTTGCGCACTATATCTTGGGATGAACTGGCACGGCGCGTTGAAGAACGCGCCTGCCAGCTTAAAAGCCGCGATCATGCATGCGAAGCAATAATCGCAGACGGGTCCCTCGAATGCGTCATCGAACTTTTCTCCGCATGCGAAGCCGGGCTACAGGTAGCGCTGCTCGATCCATTCATGCCCATCAAGGTCGCGATTCCGTACCTGCGCGAGGTCGATGCGGACAGCGTATGGGCGACAGATGCACTGCGACAAATGGAGATACAGCGGCATCTGACATCTCCTCGTCCACCCGCAGAAGGCGCCGGCGCCGTTCTGTTTTTCACGAGCGGAACGACATCGGCGGCACGGGCCGTCACGCTGAGCGATGCGAGCCTCATGGCAAGCGCCTTCAACGGATCGGCATTGCTGCCTTTGGATACAGACGACACGCTGTTGTGCATGCTTCCTCTTTCGCACGTATTTGGAGTCGTTTGCGGGCTGCTCTGGGGGCTCGCCTGCGGAGCCACGGTAGCCTTAGGACGAGGCCCCCGTCATTATGCCGATGACTTTGCCCTCTTCAAGCCAACCGCCGTGGCGGTTGTACCCAGAATTCTAAAGTTCCTGCTCGAGCAAGATGCGTTCAATGATGAACTGGCGCTTGTACTTGTGGGGGCTGCCGACTGCCCTGAGACATTGCTTGAGCAAGTTCGCGATCGCGGCATTCGCGCGAGCCTGGGATACGGACTGACAGAGACGAGTTCAGGTGTAGCCCTAAGTACCGGCGAAGATTTTCATGCCATGCGCATCTGTCCTGAGGACAGCGTCACGATAGCCGAAGACGGAGAAATCCTGCTGACTGCACCCACGTGCCTCATGCGCGGGTACTATCGCGACCCTAAAAGAACCTCTGCCGTTATCGAAGACGGAGTGTTTCATACCGATGACCTTGGATATCTAGATGATAACGGCCTTCTTCATGTACAAGGACGCAAGAAGGACGTGATCGTTCTCTCAAACGGCACGAAGATATTCATCCCGGAATACGAGGCCGCCATCGTCAAGGCACTGGACGAAAACGACGTAGCCGTCGTACAGAAAGATGACGAACTGGTCCTAGTTTGCGGAAAGCTCCCGGGTGAGATGACGAAACAGGATTTGATGACAGGAATCGCTCCGGCGATGGAGATGCAGCCGCGCGGGTCACGTGTGACATCGATTGTGCTTTTGGGGCACGAGCTTGCGCGCACAGCTGCCGGAGACGTTGAACGATGGAAGATCCGAGAGGAGCTTGACGATGGCAACCATCGATGAGGTAAAGGTACGGGCACGCGAGGTCCTTGCCCAATATCTGCCCGAGGACTACCAGTCGGGTGTCGCCGACGAAGCGGACCTTTCGAGCGAGGGAGGCGTGGACTCCCTGGGGTTTATCCAGGTGCTCACATTGCTCGAAACCGAGTTCGATTCGCATATACCCGATGAGGAGTGCTGGGATATCAAAACACTCGACGACTTGGCAAATGCGATAGTCCGCCACCAGGACAATTCGAGCAGCTGAATTGCCGATTACAGAGGTATAACACCAGATAGATGGTAGAATATTGCAGTCTTGCAATACAACTATCGAAAGATTATCCATGTTTGATATCAACAGCATATTCGGCAACTCAAATTATTCATTCGCTATCCTTTTCGCCGCAATCGCCTTTCTTGCCGCAATCCCAGCATGGCGCTACATCAAACGCGAAGATGCCCCGATAAATGACTCGCTAGAAGGCAGCGTTACCAGCAACGTTATAAGCGTAAGACAGTCGGCTGGCAATTTTGGAATGGGCATGAGGCGCAACTACTTGCGCGTAAGCTACGAAGTCGCCGAGCAGATGTTCGATACCGTCATTGAAGTCAGCGGTAGCACCATGAGAAAATATGTCAGGTTGCTGAGGGAAAAGAGCAAGAGGGAAAAGGCCGGTGACGACACGAAAGAGCTCTCGAAAGACCTGACCTTCGATATTCTCTACGACACAAACGACCCGACTGTCATTGCCTGCGAAGACACCGTGCGGCGATTCAATAACTGGGGCAAATTATATGTGGTTGTCTGCGTTGCATGCGTCATTGCCGCTGTTGTTTCCTTATTCATCCCGGTCAACTAACTTCAAAGTTTTTCCTTACGAAGAGGCTGTCTTTATGTTTCAATAGCAAAAGGAAATAAGCGCAGTGAGACGCTGTATGGTTATACAGAGGTGGTC
>CAYSZR010000060.1:0-9635 GCA_964435565.1 uncultured Coriobacteriaceae bacterium | reverse complement strand
CTTTTTAATATTTAATTATTGATATTTACTAGTTGGAGCCGTGAGGCTAGATTAGATGTGGTCCGAAAAAAGCAGGCAAGGTAGAAAATATATGGATACGAACAACGTACAGATTATCAGCAAGGCACTGGACTCTCCCGAGTTCAGATCACTTTGGAGCTCGTTTAACCGCCGCTATATTCCTTGGGACCAGTTCCAGCATATGCCCATGCCAAAAGACCTCAACGCCGAACATGCTTGGCGCATTATCGCAGGTCTTCGTAAGGGAGCGGGGACCGTGTTCAAATACCCTCCGTGGTTTCCCTTCGACCAAGACGGCGAAATATGGTTTTCCACCACGCGCGAAGACGAGGCGCGTATGTATGCGATCGTCGCGCAGACATCCGGCGGCTCCAAGCTCGCCCATTCCATCGCGAAACTCGATGGTTACTACTTCAGCCAGTATTTGATGATGAGCGAATTTCTCACCGCCTGCAGTCTCGATGGAATAGAACTCGCATCTGAGCGGGCACGGCAGATCGCCTATCATGCGGCCGAACCCACAACAGATGCCGAACGTGTATTCGTTAATCTGTGTACGACATTTTCAGATAGTCGCTCATCGTTCAAGGACCGCGAGGTCACACATGGACTCATCGAAGACATACACCGTAAGCTCCTTGATGGAATCGAGGGCACGCTGCCGCACATTGCGCCAAGCCCCATGGCAGATCAAACGTATTACACGTCAGAACGTGTGCTCGACCTTATATGTCGCCTTGGAAAATGCGAGGGAGCGAATAACGCCCTTCATCCGATTCTCGCCTATATCGAGATTTCGCGAATGCTTTGGGACTTGCAGCCGTTGTCGACGCTTAATGCCTGCGTCGAAGTTATCGTCAGAAAAATTTTCTTCACAAATCAGGGGTTTCCGGGATGCGCGTATCTCGAGACAGCAAACATCGATCAGAAGCTCCGCGAAGATAAATACACCGCAATAGGTTTTAGAAAACCCCTGACGGGATATTCACATGAATATCAGCTTTTCGGTATCGATGGGACTCTCTACCATAGCGTCATTCTTGAGCATTACGTCGAAGAGCTCGAACATCTTGCAAACAAGGTCAATCGCTTTTCCATCAGGCGCGCACAGGAAAAAACCCGCGTAAACGCAATCGAGGGTCTCAACGAACGCGAACGCGACGTAATCATGAATCTCTTGCGCAATCCCTTGCACAAAGCAACCATCGAATACCATCAACAAAGACACCACACGTCATATGCAACCGCGCGCTCCGACCTTGTGCATCTCGAAGAGCTTGGATACCTTACGATGAATAAGGACGGGAGAAAATTCGCGTACGCGGTTGGATCGAAGCTCATCGACCTTGCATAGAAAGCTGTCTCCCTTAAAAACAAGCACAAATAGGCCCAAAATCATACAAACAGTCAGCAAAATCCTGAAAATCGCGACTGTTTGTATGATTTCGGAAATTATCATTGAGTATGATTAATACTCTAAAAAGATAATCGCAGGTCAAAGCTATGCGAAATCGCTTATACTCGCCGCCTGCAAAAAACGACCCTTAAAATCATACAAACAGTCGTTTTTTGCTCCTTTTCAGGTCCGAACAATCAAATATGCCGGGAAATTCACTCATTCGCGGCGGAAGCCAGATAGGACAATAATAGATACTGGCGTTCAGCCGGTTCATCGAGGTTTAAACCCGTGAGCTCGCAGATTCGGCGAACTCGATACAACAACGTATTGCGGTGCAGATAGAGCGCTTGGGCCGCTTGGGCGGCGTGCCGTTCGTGCAAAAGATACACGCACAACGTCTCATAAAGTCTGGTGTCATGTACCGCATCATATACTTCGAGCGTTTCAAGCGCAGGGTGTACAAGTGCATTTATCTGCGAAGAAGCGGCAAGCAACTCATGCAAATGTCGATATGCGTAGTCGCGCATGTCATATATGCCTGGATCGTTTGCAATACCAAGAACATAGAGTGCCTGACGGGCAAAAAGCGGCGTGCTTGAAACGTTCGAAAACGGCAACGATTTTCCAAGGGCAAACGAACCTTTTGCAACGTTATCTTCAAGGCATTCGATAAACGCCTCGACGTCCGAGCTGTTTCCACACACGAACACGGCTTCTTCCCGCATGCAGGCAAGCAGCCCCTGCGTCCTATTAGCAAGCTCGATAAAGACCAACTGTTGCGTCATGTCCGTACGCATGACGGATTTCACAGCGCAGATAAGCCAGGGCCAAGGAGCCTGCATCTGCGCTGCGTCCATTGCGACATTACTGTAGTCGCTCCCGTCTATAAGAGCTGCGAGCAAATGCGATCGCGAGTTTTCAAGCGTCTCATGAGAACGGTAATATGCGTGTTCTGAAAGCATTTCGCGCAGATAAGCCGCATGTTGATAATCGACGAGAGTGAAGCGACGGTCTTCTTGCGCAAAGATGAAATTACCGCGGTGCTCGCCGGCAACGACAACGTTGCATCCGATAACGTTTTGCACGTGTTTGAGCTCTCCTCGTGCATCTGTATAATCCCAGCCTTCGTACAGTGTCGGGCTATCGGCAAAAGCGCCATGCTGCCGCGGAGAACCCGGCAAGAGCTCATGGCTCATGATTTCGGGATTAAGACTGCCATGCTGGGCAAGATAACCCCAATTGGATTCATCAAGATGCGCCGCGTCATGAAATGCATAGGCAACGTTCTTTCCCGAGAGATCAGAAATCGCGATGGAACGGCGAAGCATGTCACATGCCAACTCGGCAGTCTGAGGTAGCGAATCAGCATGTGCGCAGAGCTGCGTAAACCGCGCCTCCCAAGAATTGTACCGTTCGAATGTCTCAAGCATAAGGTTAATGAGCTGGTCAAATGTGCATCCGCTTACATACAGCGAGTCGCGTCGATTAAGAAGAACAAACACCTGGCCTTTGCCCTCTTCTGTGTCGACGATACTGATATACACGAATTCATCGCGCGAATGCACTTGGTCGCCTTCAAGCACGCGGATACCCGTTATGGTCGGCTTACGTCCTCTAATACTCGACAACGTTACAAGATCGCCAAATGCAAGTTCGAACATTGATAGGCTGAGCTTCATGTTGGCAGTTCCTCTCGGTTGATTTGTGCGATTTGCACAAATAGCAACATCTTAATAAGAGAATTTTGATGCAATACATCTGTATGCTGTATGCATAGTAGCGCTTTACCATAAGCAAATCTTGGTTGGTTAGCACAATTACTAAGGAGCTGATCTATATGGCAGATGCAAGCCAGGAATTTGCTGCACGTATGAAACGCGTCAACGACGCAATCGAGCTCAAGGAACCTGACCGTGTCCCCGTGATTCCAAGCTATACCGCTTTTCCCTTTCTCTGGGCAGGCTACAGCATGAAAGAATGCATGTACGACCAATCCAAGGCGCAAGATGCCATCAAACGGTATCTCACACACTTCGAGCCTGACATGGATGGCGGTTATGGTTCTGCTTTTTGCGGGCAAGGCCCCCTTCTCGAACTGCTCGACCCGGTTTGGCTCGAATGGGCCGGCAAGCCCGGAAGTGCGTGCCCGGATGATTCGATGCACCAATACATCGAGCGCGAATATATGACCGAGGACGACTATGCCGAAGCAGCGGTCGACTTCAGCGGCTGGCTTACCCGCACCTATTTACCCCGTACATGCGGGGCATTGAAGGGTCTTGCTGGATTCGACCCGCGCGGTGGCATCGGCTTTGGATACATGGGTTTACTTAGCCAGTTTCTTAATCCCGCACTCGGCGAATCCCTTGGAAAACTCCAACAAGCCGCCGGCTTGTTCGGTGCCTGGGCAATGCAAAGTGGCAAAGATGCAGGTGAAACTGCGGCGATGGGATTTCCCACTGAAATACAGGCAGTAGCGTACGCTCCATTTGACATCATTTCCGACTATCTGCGCGGTTCCATCGGCGCAATGATGGACATGATGACATACAGCGAGGAAATCCATTCCATTATGGAGCAGCTTGTCGGGCTTACTGTTGGTGCAACCATCGGACAGGCGAAAATGTCACAGGGACGATTCATCTTCATGCCGCTGCACAAGGGCATGGACCGCTTCATGAGCGATGAACAATATGACGAATTCTATTTCAAGCCGCTAATGGAAGTCTGCAATGGCCTTATCGGTGCCGGTCTGACACCATGGCTATATGCCGAAGGTCCGTATAACTCGCGCATCGAGCGGCTCAAAGACCTGCCCAAAGGTAAGTGCTGGTTGCATTTCGAGGAAGCGGACATGCGTACGGCGAAAAAGGAGCTCGGCGATACCGTCTGCCTATCCGGCGGCATCTCGGTCGAAGTTCTGCGTGACGGCACAGTCGAAGATACCGTGAACGCCGTAAAGGAGAATATCGATATTCTTGCACCAGGCGGCGGATACATCTTCGATATGGCCGACAATCTCGATTCGGCAAAGCCCGAAAACGCCGATGCGCTATTCGAAACCCTGCGCGATTACGGAACCTACTAACACAGACGAATCGCAAGCGTACAATGTTGCCACCGGGAACCACCCTGGTGGCAACATTGTCTTTGAAAGAGAAACGGTATGTTTGGCGAAGCTCACGCGCATATGATGATGGACGGGATCGATTACGCGAAAGCAGCAAGTCTGCATGCCAAAGGCCCCGTCGACGCTGCGATCAAGACTCATCTGCAGGCATATGCCGAACATGGCATCACGTTCGTGCGCGACGGCGGCGACGCCTTAGGAGTGTGCAGCAGGGCGCGCGAACTCGCGCCCGCATACGGCATCGATTATCGCTGCCCCGTCTTCGGCATCTACAAGCAGGGGCACTACGGAAAGATCGTCGGTCGCAGCTTTGAAAACCTGCGTGAGTATGCCCAACTCGTCGATGATGCCGATGCCGCCGGTGCCGACTTCATCAAGATCATGACGACGGGCATCATGGACTTTGACGAATACGGACGTATAACAGGCGAAGCACTTGCGGCAAGCGAAGTTGCCGAGATGGTCCATATCGCACACGAACATGGCCTTGCCGTCATGTCGCACACCAACGGCAAACGCGCAGTCCTCGATGCTATTGCCGCCGGCGCCGATAGCATCGAACACGCGAATTTCATCGATGACGAATGCCTTGATGCCTTTGCGCAAACTGGCACCGTCTACGTGCCTACGGCGACGGTCGCACGCTCTCTAATTGGAAGCGGGCATGGGGATTCATCGGTCCTCGAACTCATCTGGGAGCAGTCGAAGGCAACGATTGCCTTGGCATTCGAACACGAACAGGTGGTAATGGCGCTCGGAAGCGATGGTGGAGCAGTTGGGGTCTTGCACGCGAAAGACCTCGAGGACGAGCACCAGTGCTTCATCGATGCGTGCGGCGAAACAAGCGACGCGCTCGATGCTCGACTTGCAGCAGGCGATGCTCAGGTACGCCGCACGTTCAAACGCCCCTAGCCACCAAACATTTCATATACAACGACACGTTTATTCTTGCTCTGCTTTCGCGCACGCCTTGCAGAGCCCATAAAAAACCGTGCGCTGCGGATTGATGGTAAAGCCATGCTCTGCGGCAAGATGATCGGCGACATCGTTCAAATGACCGCATTCCATATGGAAGAGGCTGCCGCATTCAATGCACATGCAATGAAAACAAGGAGCATGCTTGCAGGAATCACTGCCGCCAATGTATTCATAGCAAGCAGCTTCTCCGCCGCCCAACGTATACTGACGCACAAGCCCTTCTTCGACGAGGCGGTCAAGCTGCCGGTACACCGTCGCAATCCCGATATCCCTTCCGGATTTCACGAGCGCGCCATGCACGGACTTAGCCGTAACGTGTTCCCCGCCCGCACCCGCAAGATACGAAACGATCATCTCGCGTTGCCGCGTCCTATACCCCGCCTCGGTTTTCATGCTGTCTCCTCCGTATACCATTTAATTGATAATCATTCTCATTTTTATATTGATAACGGTTATCAATTTCGATAGTATAACAGCCGTTTGCAAAGAAAGAAGGCTTTTAATGGGTTTGGTAATCACATTCGCGCTGGGCATATTCGTGCTCGCAGGCGCTTGCATTGCGGGCTTTGCCAAGGACGAGCAGCGTATCTGCGATCTCTCGGTCGCCGTTGCGCTCGGCGCTATTACCGTGTTGCTTGTTCTCGACTTGGCTCCCGAGGCATCCGAAGGCGTCGAGGTCATCGGTTGGCCGATAACCATCCTTGCAGCTGCGATTGGTTTTGGCATCCTAGTCGCGCTCGACCGATTCTTGCCCGAATCCCCCAGCGCCCATCACGATTCGCATGCGCATAGCACGGCATTTCATATCAGCATTGCCACGACCATCGCACTTTCCGTGCACAATATCATCGAAGGTATGTCGGTATACGGCGTCGCATCCCAATCGGTAACGACTGCGCTCATGCTCGCGTTTGGCATCGGCATCCATAACATGCCCATGGGCATGATCGTCTATTCGGGTGTGCGAAGGCAATCAAACGGCAAGCGCATCACCATCTTGGGTATCGCCGTACTTTCGACGTTCATCGGCGGGCTGATTATGTTCGCAGCGGGCTCGGCGATAACGGAAGAGGTCGTCACCTTCATGGTGGCGGTAACAATCGGCCTTCTGCTCTACACTGTCGTCTGCGAACTGATACCACATGTGTTACATGCGACCAATCGACCGCTTGCCGCAGGTGGCGTACTGGCAGGTGGTCTCATCGTCTTCATAGGCATCAGCCTTGCGGGTCTGGCGTAGCCCACATAGTCAGATTATGCGTGAACCGCTGTCGCATTCGCGACAAAATTGACGATCTCGTTCGTGAACTGTTCCTTGGTTATCTTCGGTTCATCGGCATCGTCATCGCCAAAATAGCGCATGGCACTCGTCAGCACTAATCCAACGCAGGAAACGGCTGCGAATTCAGCGTCTATGTCCTCGCGCACCAAACCCTCTTCTTGCGCACGTTTGAACTGGGCGGCAATAACCTCTATCAGACGCATCTCGATATCATGCATGTCATCGGACCACACACGCCCGCCGCGCCACATTGCCAAAAGGTAGAAGCGGCCGAAACGCAGATTGCCGACGATCTTGTCGCAAAATGCATTGAGCATGCCTTCGAGCGCTTCTGCAGCGCTCTGGGCATCAGCACCAATGGACTCGAACGTATCAATAAGCTCGTTGATGCCATTTGTAAGAATCTCGGTGGCAATCTCGCCTTTGTTCTTGAAATGGTAATAAGCAAGCCCCTTCGAAACACCGGCCTCTTTGGCAATTTCGTCGATGGTGGCCGCGGTATACCCTTTTCGCGACATTACTTCGAGCGCAGCATGCAGCAGCGATTTGCGCGTCGCTGCTGCTTTCTTGCCCCGTGTCGTACCCAGAGTCATTTGTATCCCAACGTTACTTTCCGGCTTCGATAGCATCGGTTTCGAAGACGAACTTGACCTGTCCGGTCGTGCCCTGCTCGATACCGCTGAAAGTATTGTAATCCTTGCCGGCCTGCGCCGTCGCCTTCACGCGGTCACCCAGCCCGGCGATGTTGTCTTGATACATGCTCACGATCTTCTGAATGCCTTCGTCGTTGAACTGCTTCATGCCATCAGCCAGCTTCTGCGTGCCAGCAGATGCGCTCGTCGCGCCACTGGCGAGCGCCTGCGCACCGGTGTTCACCTGCGCGATACCACCGACCAGCGTCGGGGTTGCACCGGCCAGCTGCTGCGTGCCGGCGGCAAGCTGCGTCGCGCCATCGCTTGCGCTACCAAGACCGGCCGCGATCTTGGTGATGCCAGCGGACAACGTTCCCAGATTAGTAGTGATCTGCGTGTTGCCGGCACAAAGAGCTCCCAAGCCCTGCGAACCACGTGCAGCGGAAAGGAAGCCCTTCGCAGCCTCCATATTGATGACCGCCTGGCTGACATTTGCTTTCGCGGCATCAGTTTGAAGCAGCGTTGCTGCCGTTTGCAAGTTAGCAGCCGCTGCTTGATATTCGGTAAGGGCATTGCTGGTTTCAGTGTCTTGAGCCTGAAGCTCGTTTTGAGCATCTCCAACGCTATTCGATGCCGTCTCTGCATTCGAGGCCGCTGTTGTAATATCATCTGAAAGACTTGCCACCTCGTTCACTGACGCAGTGGCATTTTCAATATTCCCGCTCGCAGAAGACAAGCTTTTCTGAGCCGCCGCAATCGCGTCTTTCTGCTCTTCTGTCATACCATCTGTGCTCATAGCAGACAGTGATTCTTCCGCCTGGCTCACGTCACTTTGAGCTGTCGCAGCGCTTGCTTGGGCACTTGCCGCCGCGAGTTTCTCATCATCGGATATCTTCTTGAGCAAAGCTGCGTTTTCTTTGAGCTGCGCGAACAGAGGAGTCAACGCCTCATGCGTCGATGCGATTTTCTCGCCATAACCTGCCTGAGCAGCAGCCACGTACGCGGTCTGATAGGCATCCGCAGCAGAGCTGACACTTTGCATATCCTTCTCGATTTCCGTTCCATTCAAATCTGTCAGGGCATCGTCGATATAGCCCCCCGTCGTCCCCAGCACACCATCGAGCTTGGTCAGACCCTCTCCCAACTGCGCGCTACCGGCATAGAGCTGCTGCGCACCCGACGGAGCACCCGCACTCAGAGCAGCCGCCTGCGAAAGACCGCTGGCCAGCTGTCCTGCGCCGACATTGAGCTTCGTCGTCTGCGCAGGCAGGTCGCTTGTCGCGTCAGCGAGCTGCGTCGTTCCTGCAGCCAACGCAGTAGCGCCAGTATTCAGCTGATTCAGACCAGTCACCAGCTGGCTGGAGCCATCGACGAGCTGATTTGATGCCGAATTGAGTGCATCAATGGAACCTTGGATATCACCGCTGTCAAAATCAGTATTAACGTCGTTGAAGAAACTGCTCGACACCATGGTCAGGGTCGAATCAAGCTTGAAATTACTCGCGTCGGCTTCGATTTCGACGTAATCGGGAATATCGACCGAACCCACGGATATGCCCAAATCCTCTTCCAGGCCGGGCATGGCGTAACCGGCGACGATGGTACGATCGCCATCATCGATGGCCTTACCATTAGTCACCTTCACGTTCTTAAAGTTCTCGTTATCCATGATAAGGCCGGTCAGCGCAACAAACGGCGTGTAAACAGACCCTGATTGTTTAGAAAGGTTGGTGTAATCGAAGCGAATCTTCACATGCCCGTTCTTTCCAGCAAGATCGCCGGGCTGCACCTTGACGCCGTCAAGCGTGTACGTGACCTTTACCTCAACAGGCAATGCACTACTTGATTGACCTTGGTAATAGACACTCTCGCCCTCGGCATCCCAGACATAGCCTTCACCAGTCTGGGCAAACTCCCCTTTGGATTCGGCGTTGACGACATTGGTCAGATTCGAAGGATCGCGCAACAGCGTCGACTTGTCGTCGTTTTTAAGCTCACCTGAAACAGTCACGTTCTTTACCGTGCCATCTGCCTTGGAAAAAACGTACACGGTCTCATTCTTCTCGCTTGGAACGCCTGCCTGCGAATAGGCAAGTGAGGAATTAACATTGATCTTCGAGCTTGCCGAAGTCGTGCCCGCATTCGTCGAAGAACTTACCGAGCTTGACTCGGCGGCAAAACATGCGGAAAACG
>CAYSZR010000059.1:0-9683 GCA_964435565.1 uncultured Coriobacteriaceae bacterium | reverse complement strand
TGCACGCGAGGCGGCAAGGTAAGCATATGGCAAAACGCGAGATAAAGTCTGACGCGCGGATTGACATTGGGGCGTTTGAAGACGACCTCGACGAATATCTCACGTACTTGACCGTCGAGCGCGGTCTTTCAAGTGCGAGCGTCGAGGCATACAGTCGTGATCTGCGCGATTATCTCGGGTTTTTACATGGTGCTGGCAAAGACGCGCTCGAGGATATCGAACGCGAGAATATCACTGACTATATCGAGGACCTGCGCTATCGTGAATACGCGACCAGCAGCATCGAGCGCCATGTGGCGGCGCTCAAGGGTTTCCATCGTTTCTGCGTGCGTGAAGGCGCCGTAGAATCAGATCCAGCGGCGTCGGTGCCGCTTCCCAAAAAACCCGATCGCTTGCCCGAGGCTATCACCATCGAGCAGATCGGCACCTTGCTCGATCAATCCTTTGCCAAAACGCCTGCGGGCTTGCGCGATCATGCGATTCTTGAGGTTCTCTATGGCTGCGGGCTGCGTGTAAGCGAATTATGCTCCTTGAGTTTTGCGAACTTGTTACTTGACGATGAACTCGTGCGCGTGCGCGGTAAGGGCGGCAAAGAACGGCTTGTGCCCCTGTTGGGCACGGCGCGTATTGCGCTTGACGAATATCTGGGGGGAGGGCGTCCGTATCTGCATCCAAAGGATAATCCGGACGCTCAGGACCCTGATGCGATTTTTCTCAATGCACGCGGAGGCCGCTTGACCAGGCGAAGTGTCTGCAATCTTGTTGAGAAGTACGGACGTTCGGTAGGTTTGCAGGGTCTGCACCCGCATACGTTACGGCACAGTTTTGCGACGCACCTGCTCGAAGGCGGCGCTGACTTGCGTGTCTTGCAGGAAATGCTGGGACATAGCGATATCTCGACGACTCAGATTTACACGCATGTCGATCGAAGCCATATTCGCGAAGAGTATCTTTCGACTCATCCGCGTGCGCGCATGCGCTAGATGACTATGCCGTTGCAGTGATCGATCTCATGTTGGATGATCTGCGCAGTCCAGCCCTTGAAAGATTTTGATCGCTGGTTCCCCTTGAGGTCGACCCAGCGGACTTTAATGGTCTTATAGCGCGTGCAGGGGCGTTTTCCCACAAGGGAAAGGCATCCTTCTTCTGTTTCATATGCCCCTGCCTGCGAAACGAGTTCCGGATTGAGCATCGCGCAGGGCGTGTTTCCATCTATGAAGGCGATGATGCGCTTCTGCACGCCAATCATGTTCGCCGCCATGCCTACACACTCGTCTTCATGTGCCGCAAGGGTGTCAAGCAGATCTTGGGCAATAAGTGCATCCTGCACGCTTGCCTCGGTGCTTGGCTGCGCGAGAAACGATGCGTTGCGGATGACGGGCTGAATCATAGATCAAGCTTCGAGTTCGAGGTTCTTCATGCAGATTGGCTGGTCGGGAAGAGCGATATCGAGTGCATCGCAGGCAAGGATGCGCAGGTCTTGGATGCTCGCTGAATAGCAGGCGAGTGCATCGATCCAGCGGCGCAGACAAGCGCGACCTTCATCTGTCATGTTATAGCAGCGTTTCGCCGGTCCAGATTCTGAAGTGTCCCATTCGCTTACGACATAGCCGTTGTTTTCCATTTGCTTGAGAATGCGGTAGATGCCCGTGGGGTCGGGGGCGTTTCCGCCAAACATGGGGCCGTGCGCTATTTCTTGGATAATGAGATAGCCATGGACGGGCTTATCTGATTTTGCCAGCACGGCAAGAATCGAAGGTTGCGTGAGATGGCTCAGGCTCTTTCCGAGCTGGCCGCATTCGCTGAGTTCTTTTTCGGACTTTGGGTGGCATGCTGACCACATGTTCTACTCCCTTAAACGCTTGTCGATTCGCTCTATCATACGCTAATAAGCCGAAAAAAAGCCGCTTGCGCGGCAAATGGGAGGCTTCGCATGATACCTGGGGCTTGCCGGCCTTTTGCATGCCTCAGGTATCACATCGCGGCAACGAAATTGAATTGCTGCCGGATCAACGCGAAGTTGAGTTGACGTAAGCTAGTATAAGACAAAGTCCCTTAGTGGCGCAAGTCAAAATATCTCCAAAAAATAATAGAAATATTTAATTTCATGATATAGGATACAAACCACTAATAGATAAATGCAATTAGATGCATAGAGACAAATGCAAAAATAGGGGGAAGCTATGGGAAAACACGTAATCACACGTCGCGGTTTTTTGGGTGCTCTGGGGGCAGGCGTCCTTGTTGTTGGTTCTGGTAGCTTGCTTGCCGCTTGCAGCGGCTCTGCTGCAAGCAAATCTGCAGCCTCGAAGTACGACAACACAGTGCATGACGACATTGAAGACCTGACAGTTGCCTTGCTGGGGAAAGACATCAAAATCGCCTGCATCCTTATCGCCAAGCAGGAAGGCTTGTACGAAAAGGAGAAACTAAACGTCAAATGGCAGACGACGACGGGATTTGATGTGGGTATGCCAGCGCTTTCTAAAGGGGATATCGATGTCATGCCCTTTGGCGTCATTCCCTCATGCACCTATATCGGCCAAGGTGACGACCTTGTCATGTTTGGCGGTACCGTTGCGCAAGGCTCTGAGGCGTTGACGTTGAAGGCGAATAAGGACAAGTACAAGACCGCGGCTGACTTCAAAGGGGCAAAGATCGGGTGTTTCCGCATGGAGACCGGGCATATGGTCATGAAGGGATGGCTGCGCGAACAGGGCCTCAACGTCGACCAAGACGACCCGAACAAAGATGTGACCTTTACCTATCTTGAAAGCTCGACGGCTGAGCAGGCTGCTGTTGAAAACGGTGCGGTCGACATGGCTTTCGTCAACAGCGGGTACGGATATGTCGCTCTGAAATCAGACAAGGTTGCAGTTGCGTTCCAAGCGGGCGATTTTGTGAAGGATTTTCCCTGCTGCCGCCAGACCGCTAATCGCAATGCATTCGAAACGAAGCGGAGCGCCCTTATCAAATTCGAGATCGCCAACCTTGCCGCGTACGCGATTCTTCAAAACGATCATGCCAAGGCGATCGCCGATCTTGCCGCGTATTCCGGTCAGCCCGAAGCATATGTCGAGAACGTTATCTATGGTACCGATACGTATAAGCCTGCCATGATTATCGAGATGGATCCCTATACCGACAGATGTGTGGATTTTTACGGGACCATGATCGACAACGGCGACATCAAGAACAAGGACAAAGAGCTTGTCAAGGCAAACGTTGATTCTTCTATCTACAAGGCTGCTCTTGATGAGATGGTGACACGCGGCCAGGATGCCGATCTGTATAAGAAACTGCTCGAGGATTACAAGAGCCATAACACGCTGGGGTTCTAGGGGTACTTCGTGGCGCATATCGCATTTCAAAACGTGAGTTATAGCTATGCGGATGACAACGAGACGCTCGAGGCACTCTCGGACGTCTCGTTTGAAATCGCTGACGGCGAATTCGTATGCCTTGTCGGCCATTCGGGCTGCGGGAAATCGACGCTGCTTTCGCTGCTCGCAGGCCTCAGTAAGCCCACGCAAGGATGCGTCCTTGTGGACGGAGCACCTGTCGTGGGCCCTGCGCCGTCGCGCTCGCTTGTGTTCCAGAATTATTCGCTGTTTCCCTGGCTCACCGTTTTGGATAACGTGGTCTTTGCCATACGCCAGACGGATAAGACGGCAAGCGAGAAAGAGGCGGATTCTCGTGCACGCGAACTGTTGGGGCGTGTTGGCATGTCCGAATCGCTTGCACGCTATCCCTATCAGCTTTCGGGCGGTATGCAGCAGCGCGTCGCCATCGCTCGCGCTCTTGCCATCGACGCCGATATCATGCTTTTCGACGAACCATTTGGGGCGCTCGATCCTCAGATTCGTGCCAAGCTGCAAAATCTGCTGCTCGAATTATGGGACAACTGCGAGCACCGCAAAACGGTCGTCTTCGTGACACACGATATCGACGAGGCCATGCTCCTTGCCGATCGGGTTTTATTCATGGTCCCCAAGCGTGTTATCAAAACCTTTGCGTTGCCCTACGCCCGCCCGCGTGACAACGCTTCAAGTGAGGAGCATGCGAAGATTCGCGGGGTGCGCGAAGAGATATTGCGCCTCTTTGAAGAATCAGCGGGAGGCGAAGAGCTGTGATGCCAAAGCATGGTATATGCACCGTTGCGTTTATCCTCGCGAACGCCTTGTGCATCGCGACCCTCGTGGCGATTATGCTTCCGGGAAAGGCCTTTGTTGAGGATCGTGCCTGCTTTATGGTGACGTGCGGCATTATCCAGGTACTTTTCATCTGGCGCTATCTTGCCAAGGGCAAACCGCGTCAATCTGTCTGCTGGGTGGCAAACATCGTTTGGGTGGTGCTTTTGGCATGGGAAATCTGCTCGACAAAGCTCAAGCTATTGCACCCCGTGCTCTTTCCTCTGCCCGAAAACGTCTTCTTCGTATTTCCCACGCATGTAAGTGAGCTTACGCAGGACATAGCGTCGTCGTTGGTTTTGTTGGGTGAAGGGTTTTTCATCGGCGTTTTGGCGGGAGTCCTTATCGGCCTGTTTGTTGGCTGGCTTCCCAAGGTACGCGAAGCTGTCTATCCTATTGCGCATGTGCTCGCCCCCGTGCCTGCCATCGTATTTGCGCCGTATCTGGTTATGCTCATGCCGAATTTTCAGGTAGCAGCGGCAACGATTATCTTTTTGGGGATCTTCTGGCCCACTTTGCTGAATACGATCATTCGTGTCGAATCGATTGATCGCCACATCATAGATTCAGCACGGATGCTGGGTCTTTCCACGCATACGATGATTTTGCGCGTGCTTTTGCCTTATATGTATCCGAGCATCGTGAGTGGCTTGAAAACGCAGCTGCCAGCAGCCATGATGATGCTCACTTTTGCAGAGATGTTTGGTGCAACGAGCGGGTTGGGGTATTTCATCATCAATTACACGAACTATGCGAACTATACCAATGTCGTTGCGGGTATTATTCTTGTTGGCGTTGTCGTGACCGTTCTGGACTGCTGCGTCGATGCGCTTCAGCGCAAGACGGTCAGATGGCATTAGGAAAGGAAAGCCGATTATGACAGCCGGAAAAGCAAATTGCCTGGTGTGCGGTGCCCCCCTTGTTTATAGCGAAGAGGCGCAGGATGTCACGTGCATCTTGTGCGGGAAACAGGAACAGGGTCATTCCGTTTGCGAAAACGGCCATTATGTCTGCGATGCCTGCCATAGGGAAAAGGGCGTCGATCATATCGTCAAGACATGCCTGGCGACGAAGAAAACAGATCCTATCGATCTTGCTATCGAGATCATGGAAGACTTGAGCATCTATCCCAATGGCCCAGAGCATCACTCGCTCGTGGGCATGGCGCTTCTTGCTGCATATGCGAATGCCGGCGGTGCAATCGATGTAGATAAGGCCCTTGGCGAGATGCGTAGTCGAAGCATGTGCGTGCCTGGCGGCACCTGCGGTTTCTGGGGTGTGTGCGGGGCCGCTGCGAGTGCCGGTCAGGCCATGAGCATTATCACGGGGTCCACGCCGATGAAGGCAGAACCCTGGGGGCAGTGTCAGGCGCTGACAAGCGATATTCTTGGCAAGCTTGGCCAGATTGGCGGACCCCGATGCTGCAAGCGCACGGGATTTACGGCAATCTTGATTTCCGCTGAGCACATTGAGCGGGCAACGGGTGTCCATCTTGATGTACCCGAGCATACGGCTTGCACGTTCTACAAGCGCAATGCCGAATGCCTGCATGGCAGATGCCCCTATTTTCCCAGCAAGTAGCCACGTGCCTTGCGGGGGGGGCATATGCCCTAGGCGCTTCGAAGCTGTTCGAGGAGGCTCAGCGCGCTGATGATGTTGCGGCGCGAAAGCGAACCTGCGAGCTTGCCGTCTTTCAATACGGGCATTTTCTTGATGCGTTTGGACGAAAGCGTCTTGAAGGCGTCTTCGGCGTTGGCATCGGCATCGACGGTGACAACGCGTCGAGTCGCGATACGCATGACGTCTAGATCGAGCAGCTCTTTCAGGCGATCGAGGAAATCATCGGATTCGACCATCTCGAAGTAATTGGTGCCGTCGGTGTAAAAGCCGCTTTGCTTCGAAAGATATTTCAAGATGTCGCCATCGGAGACGAAGCCGACAACCGTCATGTTCTCATCCACGACGGGGATGCCGCTTGTCTCAGATTCGCGCAGCACGGTTATGGCATCGCGCACGTTTGCGCTTGTGTTCAAGAAGCCTGCGTTGGGATTCATCACATCGCTGACAAGCCATTCGCGGTCGACACCCGGCGTGCCCTGTGTCAAAACAACAGGCTGGACAGCTTTTTCATCGTCACGATCACGCACGAAGATGATGATGCAGATCGCGACGATCACAAGCATGGCGCACATACCGGCAAATGCGAGATGAACGCCTGTGTATGTTTGCGTGAGCTGGTCAGCTCCGGGTGCGGCAAAGCCGGCAAGTCCCGTCAGGCTGACGATGATGGCCGTTCCAAATGAGCCGCCCACTTGGTTGGTAGTTGAAGAGAGCGAATTGCCATGCTGTATGACGCTGTTGTCGAGTGAATTGACGCCCCAGGTGTTGAGCGGGGTGATCAAGCACTGAATGCCGATTTCCATAAGAGAGTAGACGAGACATACCTCTAGAAACGTCGTGTCTATCTTGTAGGTGGTCATCGTTATGCCACCTATTGCGATAATCAGCGCGCCTACGATGGCAAGGCCGCGCACACCGCGTCGATCGAAGAGCTTGCCTGCGCAAAAGCCCATAGCCGCACCGATAAGAGCACCGGGCAGCATGATAAGGCCGGATGTCGTGGCTGTTCCGCCAAGAACCTGCTGCACATAGATGGGCATGACGACGCTGCTGCCAACAAGCGATGCCTGCAGCAGCGCGATGAGAAGAACGGTGGTGCGAAAGCGTCGGGTCTTGAGAACCTGCACGCGCAGCATGGGCGTTTCGAGCTTGAGCTGCCTGCGGATGAAGAGCCCCAGTAAAACCGCGCCAACAACAAGCAAGGCTATCGAAATGATGATGTTGCCGGAACTCGTGAATGAGGAAAGCCCATAGAGCAATGCGAGCATTCCAGGAAACATGAGCAAAACGGAAGGAGCGTCAAAACTCACCCGTTCGAAGGTTGCGACGTTTTTCAAGGACAGCGCCGAAAAGACGACGACAGCCGCTGCGAGCATGGTCACGATGGCGAACAGCATGCGCCAGCCCACGGAATCGACGAGCACGCCGGATAGCGAGGGGCCGATAGCGGGTGCGAAGGCAATGATGAGGCCGATGATGCCCATTGCGCTCCCGCGTTTTTCACGGGGAAACAGCAAGAGGATGAGCGTGAAGACCATGGGCATGACGATGCCGGTGGCCATAGCCTGAAGGACGCGGCCCAAAAGGAGGAAGGGAAAGCTTGGGGCAAAACATGCGATGGCCGACCCGATGGCAAACCAGGTGATGCCGCCAATGAAGAGCTTACGGGTAGAAAAGCGCCCGACCAGATAAGCGTTCATGGGGATGACGCATGCTTCGACAAGGGCATATCCGCTGGTAAGCCACTGCACGGTTGTAGCGTCGATCTGCAGGTCATTCATGATATGTGGCAGAGCTGGCGAAAGCAGCGTCATATTCAATACGGCGAGTAGTGCGCCTGCAAGCAGCACGGCGACCATCATCTTTTCTTTACTCGATAAACCCATGGTACTTCCCTTTCATATATGCATAGCAAGATTCCACGCAGCACTGTGCGCTAAACACGATCTTGCTTGATTCAAGATTTGATTTAAGCGATACAGAACGCATCGTCAATATGGTGTTTTATCACAAGGCGCAGTATTTCGTAAGTTGTTTCGCGAGTTGTTGCCGCTCCGTTATCTGGCTACACAACGTTGCATACTATTGGACATACTCTTATGGTAGAGTGATGCTCATACCAAAGAGAAAGGTTGGTCATGAATCGACAAGAGTATCGTGACTGGTATACGGTCGCCATGGATACGAAGGAATATTATGCCCAGATCTCTGCTGCTCAGGGGCGTGATCCGCAAGCGACAGCCCGTACACGCGACACCGATGTTTCTGTGCCGCCTTCTGTGCGCGAGAAATTATTCAATATCTCGGCGGAAATCAAAAATTACTTTCACGAATTTGGCGCTCCTCTGCCACCGCTTATGGAAGGTTGTACGGTTGTCGACCTTTGTTGTGGCTCGGGACGTGACACGTATCTGGCAGCTCAGCTCGTGGGCGCGCAGGGGAGGGTCATCGGCATCGATCCTGACCCCGATCGATTGAAGATCGCGGAAAAATACCTCGATCAGGAAATCGGTCAATTCGGATACGAGTCACCCAACGTCGAATTTGTCTGTGGCGTGCCCGAAGGTCTCTCGATGATTCCCGATGCTTCTGTCGATATTGTGCTGTCCAACTGCACCTTCAATCTCTCGCCTGATAAGGAAGCCTATGTGCGCGAGGTCGCGCGCGTGTTGAAAGACGACGGCGAGTGGTATTTCACCGACGTATTCACCGATCGTCGCATCCCTACCGAAAAGGCGAAGGATACGCAGCTTCGTGCCATGCGTTTAGGCGGCGCGATGTTCATAAATGATTTCCGTCGCCTTGCGCAGGCCAACGGGATGAGCGACCCACGCTACCCCTTTACCTTCAAGACGCCTTTGTCTTCATCTGAACAGGCCCTGTTCCCCGATATCGCCTTTGCGACGATTACCGTGCGCGTGCTCAAATCGGCATGGACCGAAGACGTGTGCGAATCGTATGGCGAGACCGTCACCTATAAGGGGACGCTACCCGATTATCCCGATGCGTTCATCTTCGATTTCAACATTGCATTTCCCACGGGCAAGACTTGTCCCGTCTGTGGGAATGTGTCCGGGTTAGCCGCGCACACGCGGTATAATTCCGCATTCGAGTACACAGGTAGCCGCAGACAGCATGTCGGTGATACGCATGGCGACCCCATCATCAAGACCGCGCCCGATTATGAAGGCGTCTATGATGAGGATGACCAGCCGGTCAATGCGAGCTGCTGTTAGATAGGGTGGGTAATGGAACCATACGATACATTTCATATGTTTAGCGGGGCATCGGCTCTGCACGAAGATACGGCGACGACAAAATCCGCTTCTGAGCGGCAAGGGTCTGAAGCTGCAGACATGATTCGATTTATGGTCATGAGCGGTTTTCTGGGTGCCGGCAAGACGACGACGATGATCGCCTTGGGCGAGCATATGAACAAGACGCACGGCAAGGTTGGTATCATCGCCAATGATCTGGGCGCCAACCTTGTGGACACGAATCTCACGCAGACGAGCGGTTGCACGGTCGAAGAGATTGCAAGCGGATGCATCTGCTACCAGATGGATAACACCATCGACAAGATTGCCCGACTGCGTAATCGCGATGCCTGTACATTCGTTATGAGCGATATTCCCGGCCTTGGCGTTGGCGCGCTTGACCATACGTACCATCGTTTGGCCGAGGATTGTTCCGATTGGATCACCTTGAGCCCGTTTACCGTGCTCGTCGATCCCGAACGTATCAAGTTGTTGCTGCCCGAAGGCGAAGATATCAATCTGCCCGAAGAGATCAAATACCTTATGCAGCTTCAGCTTGAAGAGGCCGATCTTATCGTGCTCAACAAGATAGATACAATCAGCGACGACGAGATAC
>CAYSZR010000058.1:5964-10092 GCA_964435565.1 uncultured Coriobacteriaceae bacterium | reverse complement strand
TATTCCTTCGCTTTTCTACCGGTCCAAGGGTGCGGCAAGCAAGGTGAAGTGCTCTGAGAGGGAACCAAAGCAGCTGCGCCAATCATGCAGGTAATCGGATAGCGTGTATTTAAGCGGATGACAGGGCATTTCCGTTTTACGGCGCTCCCAGATGCAATTGCCTTGGCAAAGCGGCAAGATGGTGCAGGTGCTGCATAGGGCATCACGCGTCGCGTCGAAGGTGATGCGGTGCAGGTCGTCTTCATCATAACCGTCGAGCAGGTTGAACGACCGATGTCCTTGCTCTCCCATATAGCCGTCGCAGCGATAAACATCGCCAATGACGTCGACGACAAAATACGCATCACGTTGCCCGCGGCAGAAGCGGTCGTGCGGCATGAGCATCGCGCGAATCTGCTGGGCGGTGAAGCCGTGTTTTACGAAGGCATCGTGATTGAGATGTGCATATTCTTCGTGCGTGAACAAATCGAAGGCGGGCTTTGTAAAGTTGCGCGTGCCGAAGAAATGTCCGTAATCGCATAGCACGCTTGTCGTGAGCTGCACCCCCAGATTCTCATACAGATATGCGGCGATTTCAGGGTAATGAGCTAGATTCACCTTGTCTGCGTTCATGTTTGCGCGCACTTGAATCCCAGCTTCGATGCACAGGCGCGCGGCCGCAAGCTGTTTTTGGAACGAATTCGATCCATCTGCTGCGACGCGACGCGCATTATGCAGCTCTTCAGGCCCATCGACGGTTATGAAGAGCTCAGATATTCGGCAGCGCGTGAAAAGGTCGACCGCAGCTTTGTCTATAAGATTGCAGTTAGATAGGATCATCGCGCTATAGAGCACGTCATGCTCGTCGCATAAGTCGATAAGACGTTTCGAAATCTGCTCGACGCAGCTTAAGGCCAAAGAGGGGTCACCGCCATACCACTGGACGTTCATCTGGGTAAAATGCATTGCTTTCCATCGATCGGCGGCAAATGCGCAAAGGGCATCGATAACGTCATCATTCATGATGCCCGAAATTGCGTTATGGCCCTGTTCGTAGCAATATGGACAACGAAAGTTACAGGCATAGGTAGGCGCTATCACCAGCTCGAAAACGCTCTCGTCAGCTCGTTGTGCGTCGAAGCCGGTTTGTATGAGCGCAAGCTCTTCTTCTGGCGATGATTCGGTCAGGAAACCGGCATCGATGAGTTGCGTGACGAGCGTGTCATCGCCTTTCCGCGGACTTTCATAGCTTTTCCAGGCCACGCTATCCAAAACACCAAAAGCTCCGGTTGAGCTGTTATAGAGCAGGTGTTCATCATCAACGCGAACATGTGTGTTGTAACGGGATGCGTGCATGGTCAGCCCCTCTATGTTCGCATGCGGGTTATTGCGCTTGGACGACTTGGTTGCGGCCAAGGTTTTTAGCCGCATACAGAGCATGGTCTACACGACGATATAGGGTCGATGCGTCTTCGTTCTCACGTGCTTCTCCAACGCCTATGCTCAATGTCGCGCGTACGCCATCGCAATCAATATCGCGCATTTCCTTTACAAGTTTTTTGGCAAATACCGTCGCCTCAACGATTTCACAGGATAGAAGCACCATGAATTCGTCACCGCCCCAACGGCCGGCAACGTCTGTCAGCTGCAAGCTGTTCTGGAGAAGTCGGGCTGCGCTCTGCAAGACGGCATCGCCAGCTGCATGACCGTGCAAATCATTGACCTGCTTGAAGTGATCGACATCGATCATGATAAGCGACAGCGGTTTTACGCCGCGGGCAAAACGGGAATCGATTTCGTCTTCGATGGCACTGCGATTGAGCAGGCCCGTGAAGCCGTCGATAATAGAGGTCCTTTTCAGCTCGACATTGCTTTCACGAAGCCCGTCTGCGGCAGCGGCGAGTTTCCTGTTTGCCTGCTCCAATTCATCGGTTGTCACTTGGATGAGGCGGACGAGCCGTTCGATGATGGGCACGGCGATTTTATCGCTGTGGTCTTTTTCTCCAAAGGGTGCGATTTTTCTATGCGTACCGGCGCCTTCGCGCACGGCGGCGGTAATCGTCGAGACGTTGAGGAGACGGATTCTGCCATCGATGCGGATAATCTCTCCCCAGCAAAGCGCGCCCGAGGAAGGGGCGAGCTTTTCAACGGAGGCGATTTCGCGTTCCACGTTTTCTGTCAGATAGGTATTGCGGGCAAAGCAGGGATAGATGCATATAGCGTCTGCATCGAAGGGGATAAGCGCGTTCAGACGGTCTATATCGGATCGTTCGAGCGCTTCTGGGTCGCCATAGCCAAGCCGCAGATGGCTGCCTTGGGCGACATCGGCGACAAGATAAAGGGCTCCGTCATCGCGGCACCCAACAGCCGAGCGCCCGATATAGCGACCGTGTTCATCGCTGATGAGGGGAAATTCGACTGTATTGGCGGTGAAGTTGTTATCGTTTTCGAGCTTGAGATAACGCTTGTAGATTTCTAACGCGGGGATGCCGTCGAGTTCTTCTAAGATGTTTCCTTCGACTTTGGTGACCGTGAACTCTTTGCCAAGGGGGCGCCAGCCAAAGGCATAATCGATATCGAAGAAGAGGTCATCACCACAATACAAAGCTCCGATCGCTCCGCATTTGACTATGCCCTCGCGTGTGAAAACGAAGGTTTTCGAGTTGCCGTCGATGGCGGATGCCATGCCAAATACTTCGATATTGTTGCGGCATGCCCCAAGTGGGTTGGTAAAACGTTCGAAACGCATGTCGGGACCAACGGTCATCATGAGCTCGAAAGCGCGTGCATCTTCGAATCCATCTATCCAGGCACGTGTTTCGCGCGCCTGCGATGTCTCGTTGCTACCGCTGCAGTCGCATGTGATAACTTCGACGTACGAGGTGTCGAAAGCCCAGATGACAAGCAGGATATCGGTATCGGAAAAAACGCCGTTTGCTATGGATCGAGATGTTAACGCGCCGATAAAGGGAAGATCCGGAAATTCTCTATGCAATACAGAGGTTATGTCGAAAACCGCATCGGGTTGCGTGGTGTTGCAGAAGACGCGTGCAAGCATACTGCGCGGATGATGGGTCTGGGCATACGCATGGGCCTCTTGAAGAGGGGCGATGAGCTCTTCTGGCTGGTTGACGCAAGCGACAAACTGCTTCATGCGAGTCCTCGTGGTTTATTGCGACGGGCCAAGACGCAGACAAAATGTCTATGGCTATTATGATAGCTTTGCGCCGTAAAACATACATGAAAAAGCAAAGCAAGAACTTTTTGGTGTCCGAATTGTTACAGAGCATTCCATTTATCGGCACTGAACGGTTATTTTTGCCACGTATTCGAAATCGCCATGAGAAGAAAAAAAGTATACAATGTTAACTATTCGAAACCATGCCCAGCATGTGTCTTCGGATGAAGGTGACACGCCCATCAGGGTTTCCCAGACCCGCATTCATCCGGGCGCCATCTTCCAAGGGGCCCTCGCGCAGCCCTCTGACACCGCAATGTGCGAGTCACCCCGTCAAGGGGCATGGAAAGGTCGCTGGCTGACTGCCTTCTTGCTCAGCCAACGGCTTTTCTTATTCTAAGGCAGCCATTTCATCGAACCTTTGTGATGATACTATGCACATATGCCAGAAAAGACCCGATGGGAGATGCGTCGAGCAGCATGGATGCGCATGAGCATATGCATATGATCGACCCGGTTTATGATGAGCGTTCGCGTGTGCTCCTTCTGGGATCTTTTCCCTCGCCTAAATCCCGAGAGATGGGGTTTTATTATGGGCACCCGCAAAACCGGATGTGGAAGGTCCTTGCGCGGGTGATGGATGAGCCTGTCGTTGCGCAAACCGTATCTGAGCGCAAGGCATTCTTGCTGCGCAATCGTATTGCCATGTGGGATGTGCTTGCGCGCTGCAGTATCGAAGGCGCATCCGATGCGAGCATTCGCAATATGCAGCCTAACGACCTTTCTCGTATATTCGATGCGGCGTCGATAGAGCGCGTTTTCACGACGGGCGCGAAAGCGACCGAACTCTATAGGCGCTTCATCCTTCCGGCTTGCGGCATAGATTGCGCCAGACTGCCTTCGACGAGCGCGGCAAATGCCGCCATGCGCCTTGACGATCTGGTTGTTGCATATGAAGTCATACGCTTCGC
>CAYSZR010000058.1:0-5864 GCA_964435565.1 uncultured Coriobacteriaceae bacterium | reverse complement strand
TTTTACATTTAAAGGCTACCTTTAATGTAAAAAGATGCGAATGGGCGCTTACAGATTAGGCGAGCATCTGGCAAGCCCATTCGGCTGCAACCATCGCGCCTGGTGCGAGCATGTTTTCATCGACGGTGTAATAGCAGCTATGCTGTGGGTGGATAGCGTCTATTTCCGGATTCTTGGTGCCGATGAATACGAATACACCTGGTACATGTTGCAGATATTCGGCAAAATCCTCACCCGAAAGCGTTCCCTCGTATGAACCGATCGCCTCTGCGCCAATCATGTTTTCAACTGCCTGCGTGGCAATAGCCGAAACTTCGGGGTCGTTTATCACACCGGGATTTCCCGCCTTGTATTCGAATGATAGTTGCGCGCCGAATGCATGCGCGGTCTTGCCGACGATGCGTTCGAGACGGTCGGCGATCATATCTCGTACATGTTGATCCCACGTGCGGACTGTTCCCGTTAGATAGGCGCTTCCCGCCATGATGTTGCGCGCAGTGCCCCCGTGGATTTCTCCAACCGTAACTGCGACCGGGTCAAACGGCGAGGTCTTGCGGCTCACGAGTACTTGGAGCGCATCGACGATCTCGCATGCGATGACGATCGCGTCAATGCCCTTATGAGGCATGGACCCATGGGCGCTTATACCCTCGATATCGATGCGGAACCAATCGGTATTGCCCATACGGCGTCCCGGCTCGCATGAGAATGTGCCGGATTCGACCTCACTCCAGATATGCTGTCCATATATCGCATCCACGCCTTCAAGTGCGCCTGCTGCGATCATATCGCGTGCCCCGATCGATATTTCCTCGGCGGGCTGAAAAATGACGCGCACCTCGCCGTGGAGGGCATCGCGCATCTCGTTGAGCATCCGCATCGCGCCGAGCATCATCGCCATGTGGCAGTCATGGCCGCAGGCATGCATGACGCCGTCAGTTTGGGAACGATAGGCAACATCGTTTTTTTCCGTGATGGAAAGCGCATCCATATCGCACCGCAGGGCGACACGCTTGACAGGGTCGCCGGCAGCGTCATAGGAGCCCTTGGCTTCTCCGCAGATGGTTGCGATGATCCCCGTTCCAATGAACGATGTGCGTTCATCTAGTTCACCATCAGGATGGGACCCTGTCACGCGACGGTAGGGAATGCCCATTTCATCGAGTTGCCCACAAATATAGGCGCAGGTTTCGACTTCGTGAGCAGAGAGCTCTGGGTGTTGGTGGAAGTGACGACGCATCGCGATGATGCTGGGTTCTAACTGATTCGCCATCTTGCGGATACGCGTTGCCGTTGTCTTGTTCATGTTCTCTCCCAACATGCGCAATGCGAAGGCCCCTATTTCCCCCGTATCGCTCGTTATCTGGAAAGCAGGTTTGTGAGCTTTCCGTTTGCAATAAGCGTGACTTTCTGGGTCGCACGAGAAATTGCAGTGTAGAGACGATGTCTGGCCAGAAGCTCGTCTGGATAGACTCGATCTTGGACTTCTGGAATGATGACCTGATCGAATTCGAGCCCCTTGGCAAGTTTGATATCGAGCAGCAATACGCCCTTGTCCGGCATGGCGTTTGCGCGCATGGCAACGATGACCGGGCTGTTTTTGAGCTGTTTTTCAAGCAGGGCCATACGCTTGGCATCCGGCGCTATAACCGCCGCAAGGCAGTCTTGGCTTGCGGCTTTATCGACGGCATCTCGCAGGCTCGTTTCATACTCATGTGCGTCGGCGCACTCGATGATGACGGGGTCGATGCCGGGGCGCTGTACGGAACTCGTCTTGATACGCTCTTTTTCGTCGAGCAGGCTCGTGAAAAGCTTCGTTATCTCGGGTGAGGAACGATAGCTTGTCATAAGCTCGCATTCTTCTATTGATCCGTGGGTACGCTTAAAGACTTCGCGTATCTGGGCAAATGTCGCCGTGCCCTCATAAATGGCCTGGTTCTCGTCGCCCAGCAGCAGGAAATGGGCGTTTGGAAAGTATCGAGCAAGGCACATGAGCTGGCCTGTCGTGTAATCTTGCGCTTCATCGACCATAACGTAGCGGGCGCGACGTTTGCCCCCGCCCACAAGGGTGAGCTTGAGATAGAGCCATTCGATTGCACTGAGGCTTTGGCTGCCCAGAAGGCGCATGCCGATCGTGTCAAACCGAAGCCATTGGCCATCTTCGATGGCATCTTCGACGCCTGCATAACGCCAGCGCAAATAGCGCTCGGTATACTCGATGAGCTCTTGTTCTTCCATGTCGCCGATGAAGACGTGTTCGCCAAAGCAGGCGAGTTGCTCTTCGTCGGTTAGCTCCATAATCGCATCTTGGTATTTTTCCGATTTCGCGCATCGTTTGATTCGTTGCTCGAGACGGCCTGTTAAATCGTCGACGACAAGGGCGCTGCGATGCGTGCCACAGGGCAGGTTCTTGAGCTTGTTCCACGCGCCTTGCGCCTGGGCCTGCGTGATGACGGCTTCATCGCCCACGCGGATGTCCGCAAAATCAGTGGGCTTGAGCTTGAAGTCGGGAAGCGCTTTGTCGATGACAAGCAAGTCCTCGGCGCTCACGCCTTTGCCAAAGCTGCGGCTCGCGAGCCCTAGGCCCTCCATAAGGGCATCGAAAGTCAGCGTGTTTGGGTTACTCTCGCCCAGTTCGGGCAAGACGTTTTCGATGTAGCGTTGGAAGACGGGGTTAGGCGTGATCAGATAGACATCTTCTGGCTTGAGGGTTTCACGTTCGCGATAGAACAGGTAGGCGATGCGTTGTAATAGCACCGATGTTTTGCCGCTACCCGCAATGCCGGCGACGAGCAGTGCCGCCACATCATCATGGCGAATTATCTGGTTCTGCTCTTTTTGGATGGTGGCTGTGATAGCCGTAAGGGCGGCTGTGCGCTCTTTGGCAAGCGAGGCGAGCAGCAGTGCGTCCTGGATGGCGATTGTCGTGTCGAAATATGCGTTGAGTTTATCTTTCTCGAGGTCGAACTGACGGCGTCCTTTGAGGTTGCACTTGATGGTGCGACCATTCGCCTCATAGGAAGTGGGGCCGTTTTCTTGATTGTAATAGACTTCGGCGATGGGGCTGCGCCAGTCGATGATGAAATGACGGTAGTCATCATCGGTCATGCCCACATTGCCGATATAGATATCCTTGATGTCGCCATGTTCCTTGAATTGAAGCGAGACCTTGGCGAAATATGGCTGCTTGAGAAGCAGCTGCGTGCAGTGCAGACGTTCGGTCGCGACGTCAGCGGCAAGGTTATAGGTGTCGATGATACGGTTGATGGCTTCGTATTGCGCCATCGTTTCGACGTGTATGTCATCGTCGAGGTCGAGGCCAAGCTCGTTGGTGATAGCCTCTCTATCGCTCGTCACTTCGCTGAAGACGCGTTCGAGCTGCTGCTGAAGCTGGCGTTCGATATCGATGAGCTTTGCATAGGTTGCGCTCAGATGCTGCTGTTCTATTTCGAAAATTTCGTCCATGCCGCCCTTTCAGCTTGCGAATTCAGCAATTTATTGTACTCGATTTTTACCTTGGCTCCGTTTATTTGTGATAACGGTTACTCTAGTCTTTGAGATAGGGACTTTAACAGGGGCTGTGCGCAAATGGATGCTCGTCTTATCATAGCGGTCTGCATAGGCGTTGCCATGGTCTTAGTCGGCCTTGTCGCAGGGTTGCGCATCTGGTTGAAAAAGAGTCGCGAGCGTGAGGGACAGTTCGTTTTCAATGTGATGGCGGGCACATTGCGCGTCTATACGATATGGCGTGACGATGACCTGGTACGCGTTATGAACGTGCAGGGCACGATGCAATCGGCGACATACTTGCAGGATTATCGCTACACGGAACTCGTCTTTGATTACACCAAACTCTATAATTGCATGTTCGACGTGGGCCTGGCCGTACGTTCTGTTCTCGTGCTTGGGGGCGGTGGGTACTCCTATCCCAAATATCTGATTAGTCATCATGCGGATGTCAAAGTCACCTGCGTTGAAATCGACCCGATGATCACGGCTGTCGCAAAACGCTATTTTTTCGTGGACAGGCTTATCGAAGAGTACGATCTTGAGAAAACGGGGCGTCTGTCGCTGGTATGCGATGACGCCCGGGCGTTTCTCGAGACTGACGATGCGCGCTATAGCGCCATCGTGAACGATTGCTTCAGCGGGGTGTATTCTGCTGACCGCCTAGCGACGTTCGAGGCGGCTGTGTTGTTCCATGAACATCTGGTCGAAAATGGCGTGTACCTGTCGAACGTGATAGGTTCGCTCGAAGGGGCGCGTTCTCAGATGCTGCAACGCATCGTCGCGACGCTGGCGCAGGTGTTCGATCACGTCTATGTGGTTGCAGGCCAGCCTGACCATCCTGCGAATTGCGATAACAATATCGTTATCGCGACTGACGGCGACTGGGCCTTCGAAGACGTGTTCGCGCTCGCGCCCGATGCCAACGCTGAAGTTTTGTTCGATGCGAATGCGGCCGATGGAGATTGGATGACGCCAAAGGCCTTGTAGCTAGGCGAGCCTCTTTGCCACGGCGCTGATAAATCCTTCGGTACTCAGCACCGTTGGATTCTCAATTGTGGTGATGCGCGCCAAGTCGCCGGTCATCTGCCCTTCTTCGATGCAGCTGACCGTAGCGGCTTCGAGCTTGTCGGCAAAGGCGACGAGTTCAGGTGTTGCATCGAGTTCGCCGCGTTTGCGCAGCGCTCCACTCCAGGCAAAGATCGTGGCAACCGAATTTGTCGAAGTCGCCTCGCCTTTGAGGTGCTTGTAATAATGACGCTGCACGGTGCCGTGCGCCGCCTCGTATTCGAAATAGCCGTGGGGGGAGACGAGCACGCTGGTCATCATGGCCAGACTGCCAAAAGCGCTTGAAACCATATCGCTCATTACGTCGCCGTCGTAATTCTTGCATGCCCAGATGAAGCCGCCTTCAGACTTCATGACACGCGCGACGGCGTCGTCGATAAGGGTGTAGAAGTATTCGATGCCCGCGGCTTCGAAACGCTTTTGATAGTCGGTTTCGTATAGTTCGGCGAAGATGTCCTTAAAGCGGTGGTCATAGATTTTCGAGATAGTGTCCTTGGTCGAAAACCACAGGTCCTGTTTGGTAGCAAGTGCATATTCGAAACAGCTCTTCGCAAAGCTCTCAATGGAATCATCAAGATTGTGCATGCCCTGTGCTACGCCGGGCCCTGCATAGTCGTGTACCAACACGCGAATTTCGGGGCCACCGTCAGCAGGCGTGTAAACGAGTTCGACTTTGCCTGCCGCGGGCACGCGCAGTTCGGTGTTCTTATAGACGTCGCCGTAGGCATGACGGGCAAGTGTGATGGGCTTGATCCAATTGCGCACGCAGGGGTCGATTCCCTTGACGACGATGGGCGCGCGAAACACGGTGCCGTCGAGCATGGCGCGGATAGTGCCGTTGGGACTCTTCCACATCTGCTTGAGATCGTATTCCTCGACGCGGGCGGCGTTCGGTGTGATGGTCGCGCACTTGACGGCGACACCCAGACGCTTGTTCGCGTTTGCTGCGTCGATGGTGACTTGATCATCGGTTTCGTTGCGATGTTCGAGACCGAGGTCGAAGTACTCAGTCTTTAGGTCGATATATGGGTTGAGCAGCTCGTCTTTGATCATCTGCCAGATGATGCGTGTCATTTCATCGCCGTCCATCTCGACGAGTGCTGTCTTCATTTCGATTTTGCCCATTCGGATCTCCGCTGATCGATTGATTTGTACGATTGCCCCATTGTAGCCGATTTATATCGATTTACATCAAGGGTAGCCTTCGCTGGATTTACATCAAGGGTAGCCTTCGTTGCAAATCGGCAGGTGAACGCGGTGCATGCCGCGAATTCTCAGCAATCAAGGGT
>CAYSZR010000057.1:0-10344 GCA_964435565.1 uncultured Coriobacteriaceae bacterium | reverse complement strand
CTTCCTCGACAATCGGCGACAGCATATTGCACGGTCCGCACCAGCTCGCCCAGAAATCAACCAGCACGGGTTTGTCGCTTTTCAGAACCTCTTGCTCAAAATTCTGAGCGGTAATCTCAATAGATGCCATTTCAATCACTCTCTTTCTCATATGGAGTGCATTACCTGCCTAGCGGCAAGCTTACCATCCAAGTTCAACAACGCGTTGACAGCAGCCTTACTGAATCGTTGCATGTATATCCTGAAGCGACCTGACGGTCGGACCAGTTGCAGCTTTAACCGCTTGGATTCCCAGAGCACTCGCCCTTGCCGCAGCGAGCGTCGTCATATATGGTACGTGCGCTTTGATGGCTGCCTTGCGAATATAGCTATCGTCAGCAGCGCTTTCCTTGCTTGACGACGGCGTATTCACCACAGCATCGATAGCGCAATTGGTGATGGCATCCAAGATATCGGGGCGTCCCTCACCTTGTTTATGAATGCTTTCGCAACGCAGGCCTGCGTCTTCCAGAACCCGAGCTGTGCCACCAGTCGTCATAATCGCAAAACCGGCCTTGATAAATTCACGCGCGACCTCGACAACCTCTTCCTTATCTCGGTCGTTAACAGTGATCAGGACCGTGCCCTTGAGCGGCAACACCGTTTGCGTCGCCTCCTGCGCCTTGAAAAACGCCTCGCCAAAATTGCTCGCCAAGCCAAGAACCTCACCGGTCGATCGCATTTCAGGACCCAGCACGGGATCGACTTCGGGGAACATATTGAACGGGAAGACCGCCTCTTTAACGCCATAATGCGCGAAAACACGCTCGCACAATTCAGGCACCGGACTCGGGCGTCCGGTCAGATCGCCGGTAATGACATCAGTCGCTATCTGGACCATCTGGATATCGCAGACCTTCGACACAAGCGGCACGGTGCGACTTGCCCGTGGATTTGCCTCGAGCACGTAGACGCGCCCGTTCTCTATTGCATATTGCATATTCATCAGGCCGCAGACGTGCAGCGATTCAGCGATTTTTCGCGTGTACTCCTTGATAGTAGCCAGATGCTCAGCGCCTATGTTGAGACTTGGCAAAACACACGCCGAATCCCCTGAATGAATGCCTGCAAGCTCGACATGTTCCATCACTGCCGGCACGAATGCGTGCACGCCATCGCAAATTGCATCCGCTTCGCACTCAAGAGCATGCTGCAGAAAACGGTCGATAAGAATGGGACGGTCGGGCGTTACGCCAACAGCGGCGGCCATATACTCGTCAAGCGCTTTGTCATCGTAGACGACTTCCATACCACGTCCGCCCAGCACGTAGCTCGGCCGCACCATCACGGGGTACCCGATCCTATGCGCGATGCCCAGGGCATCTTCCACGGTCACGGCCATACCAGCTTCGGGCATCGGAATACCTAGACCATCCATGACCTCGCGGAACCGATCGCGGTCCTCTGCCAAATCGATAATCTCAGGAGAAGTGCCTAAAATATTTACGCCAGCAGCTTTGAGCTCGCTTGCAAGATTCAGCGGAGTTTGTCCGCCAAACTGCGCAATGACGCCCAAAGGATGCTCTTTCTCGTAAATCGAGAGCACGTCTTCAGCAGTAAGGGGCTCAAAATACAGCTTGTCCGAAGTGTCGTAATCAGTTGAGACGGTTTCGGGATTGCAGTTGACGATGATCGTCGAAAAGCCCAGCTTCTTAAGGGCAAACGCCGCATGCACACAACAGTAATCGAATTCGATTCCCTGGCCGATACGATTTGGGCCACCGCCTAAAATCATAATCTTATCGCCTGGGACAGGCTCGCTTTTGTCCGGTGCGTTATAGGTCGAATAAAAATATTCGGAATCCTGGGTCGAGCTAACGTGCACGCCTTCCCATGCTTGGGCAATGCCCGCAGCAAGACGCGCGGCGCGAACCTGCGTTTCAGGCAGACGCAACAGCTGTGCAAGGTAGCGATCGGCAAAGCCATCACGTTTGGCTTGCGCAAGGGCGTTGTCCGGCAGCATCTGCGCGGGATGCTCGGCGGCAAATGCAAGGATCTGCTCTTCCTCGTCTACCAGCTCTTTCATCTGCTCGATAAAATATGCCTTGATCTTGGTGAGTTCATGAAGCTGGTCGACTGTTGCACCCTTGCGTAGGGCTTCATACATCTGGAACTGTCGATCGGGCGTTGCGTAATTCAACATGCCCAGCAGCTCTTCGAGCCCCTTTTCACTAAAATCTTTCACATGACCAAGGCCATAGACGCCCTTTTCAAGTGAGCGAATAGCCTTCTGGAAGGCTTCCTTGTAATTCTTGCCGATAGACATTACTTCGCCCACAGCGCGCATCTGCGTGCCCAGATGGTCGCTGACGCCCTTGAACTTCTCGAATGCCCAGCGCGCGAACTTGATGACGACATAGTCGCCGTCTGGATAATATTTATCCAGCGTGCCGTATTTTCCACACGGAATCTCGTCGAGCGTGAGTCCACTTGCAAGCATTGCAGAAATAAGCGCGATGGGAAATCCCGTCGCCTTAGAAGCGAGCGCAGACGATCGCGATGTGCGCGGATTGATTTCAATGATGATATCGCGATCCGTCTCGGGGTCATGTGCCCACTGAACATTGGTACCGCCGATAACGCCGACTTTATCGACAATCGCATATGACTTCTTCTGCAAGCGATCGATGACTTCCTGGGAGATGGTCTGCATGGGCGCAGCGCAAAACGAATCGCCCGTATGCACCCCCATTGGATCGATGTTTTCGATTGTGCAGACGGTAATGAGCTGGCCTTTTGCGTCGCGCACGACCTCGAATTCGAGTTCTTCCCATCCAAGCACGCTTTCCTCGACCAAAACCTCGGTTACCGGAGATGCAGCAAGACCGCGTGCGACAGTGGTCTTGAGCTCATCGATGTTATAGACCAAGCCGCCACCGGTGCCACCCATCGTATACGCGGGCCGCAAAACGCATGGATACCCCAGTTCGTCGGCAATCGCGACAGCTTCCTCAACCGTGTGCGAAACCTTGCTCTGGGCCATCTCGATGCCCAGCTCCTCCATCGTGTTCTTGAATTCTTCGCGGTCTTCACCACGCTTGATAGCGTCGATCTGCACACCGATGACCTTGACACCGTATTTGTCGAGTATGCCGGTCTCTGCAAGTTCACTCGAAAGGTTAAGTCCCGTCTGCCCGCCCAGATTGGGAAGCAGCGCGTCGGGACGCTCGATTTCGACGATCTTCTCGAGACGCTGCAGATTAAGCGGTTCGATATAAGTTCTATCGGCAATATCCGGGTCAGTCATGATTGTCGCTGGATTCGAATTGACCAGCACGATCTCATATCCGAGCTGGCGCAGTGCCTTGCATGCCTGCGTGCCCGAATAGTCGAATTCGCAAGCCTGACCAATAATAATGGGACCTGAACCAATGATCATCACTTTATGGATGTCGGTGCGCTTTGGCATGGGGATGGCCTTTCTGGATAAGATGGGCATTCCGAACACGAAACGTGACTTTCGATATTCTAACGCGCGATAGAGCGGGCGGATAGGCGCAAGCGCATTTTGCAGAAAGAAGAATCATGCCTGCCGCAATCTGCTCGCACGAGAAGAGCGAATTCCTCATTTTATATAGAACATATGTTCGTTTTCACTTATACTGCAGCTTGGCAGGAACACGAAAAAGGAGCACTTGGGCAATGGCACGGCAGGCAGAGCAACAGATGAGCATCGATGAACTTCGTGCGCAGCTTTCGTCTCGCCTGCGCGCGAGCGCGAGCTTCAGCGCTGCCGTCTATTGCGATCAGCCCATCATCATGACAGGGCGTCAAATGCGCAGCTTCGTGCCAGATGACATCAGCAGCGCTCGACAGATCGCACGCCATCAGGATCTGCGCCATGCTGGCACCGAAGTCATTTTCTACGAACAGGCACGGTATCTTTCCAAATACGAAGATGACGTTGCATATGCCGGTGACTTCCTACACTACTACCCCACCTATGAAGATATGACCAATGAGCAATTGCGTGGCTATTTTACGTGGCGCGCAAAGGTCCGCCGTGGGCAGATAGAAGCTGGGCCGCTCTCATTTGCCTTTGTCTACCTGTATGAACTGATTCACCTTGTCGGAGTAAGCGACCCGCTTGAAGGGTATACGGCCCTCTGCGCTTTCGGAAATGCCTATAGAAAGATCGACAGCCGGATTGCGCGCTATTTTGAAACCTGGCACGACGATTTCATCGTCTATTACCAGCTCGATCCGACTTTGCTCCACACGATTTCATTCACGCAGCAAGATGCTGCATTCGACGTTCTTCAAACATACGAAACCCGTAGCGATACCGAGCTGTTCGCTTCCTTGTGCACGTTGAGTTCATATGCAATTGCGGATTCGCCATTCTATCTGCAACACGAACCCGAGCTCCACAAGCTCATCGCGCATGTTTACCGCGTTGTTGCCCAGCACCACGATGCCAAGCTTAAAACCTCGCTTTGCACCAAACTCTTCGGACGCATACAAACCGAGCCCTTCTGCCCATTTGCCCGCGCGGTCTTTGCCGACCCACTTGCGATACAGCAGGCGGAATACAAGATCAGCAAACATGATACGGTCTATTGCCGCAACGGCATATGGTCCAGAACGCGATACGCTTGCCTCGAGGCGCCCGTTGCCTGGATAACGAAGCTGCTCACGACATGCGAAAGCATACTGCGCGATGCCTACGACTATCCCAACACGCTCGACCAGACCATTACGACCAAGTACATCGTCGCAGAAGCAAGACGCGTGGCAACAAGCCTTGCAGAAGAAGAACGCAGAAAGCAGGCAAATGCCGTCCATATCGACTTTGGAAAGCTCGAGGGTATCCGTCGCGCCGCCGATGCCACCTGCGACAAACTCATCGTCGAAGAAGACGTCGAAAACACGGTATCCGCAATAGCACCCCATACCTCGCAAGATATCGAAAAGGCGACAGTGCCAGATGCGGGTGGCCTCTTGAACGCCGAGGAATGCGAATTTATCGAGATCCTGCTCGCAAGAAAGTCAGTCCGTGATTTCGAGCATGCCCACGCATGTATGGCGTCGGTGCTCGTCGATACGATCAACGAGAAGCTCTACGATGAATTCGCAGACATCTGCATCGACATGTGCGATGATGCGCCCCGGGTTATCGCAGACTATGAAGACGACGTGCGCGACATGGTTGCAGCACGCTAGTCGCCCGGCGTCTCGCCGTGCACCACGGCGTCAGTCTCACGCGCGATGCGCAATTCCTCGTCAGTTGTAATGACACAGATTTTTATAGGCGAGTCATCGACCGAGACAACACGGTCGGCCCCCAGTGCGCCAACGACCTTGTTCTTTTCCCTATCTAAGATCATGCCCATATGTGCAAGCCGATCGAACACGCGTTCACGCATCTCAGAGCTGTTCTCTCCGATGCCCGCAGTCATAACGACCGCGTCGGTGCGCGTCATGACCGCGCAGTATGCACCAATAGCCTTTTGCACGGCGTACATATACATATCACGCGCCAAAGCGGAATCCTCATCGCCGCGCGCCGCAGCTTCCAGTATCTCGCGCATATCGCTACTCGTGCCCGAAATGCCCAGCAACCCAGATTGACGATTCAAGATATCGTCCATCTCGTCATAGGTAATACCTTCGCGGCGCATGATGTACGTGATAATCGCAGGGTCGATCGAGCCGCTGCGCGTCCCCATCATCAGCCCCTCGAGCGGCGTGAACCCCATGGTCGTATCGACAGAGACGCCGTGATCGACCGCCGTGATCGACCCGCCGTTTCCCAGATGGCACGTAATGAGTCCTAGATCTTCGAGCGGACGCCCCAAAAGGCCCGCCGCCTGCCGCGCGGCATAGCGATGACTCGTACCATGCGCACCGTACCGGCGAATCTTGTAGTCGGTGTAATAGCGCATCGGCAAAGCGTACATATATGCCTTAGGCGGCATGGTTTGATGAAACGCCGTGTCGAAAACAACGACTTGCGGCACATGGGGGAATCGCTTCTTCAACTCTTTTATACAAGCTAGCGCTGCGGGATTGTGAAGCGGTGCCAACGCGCTGCATTCTTCGATACGATCCATAACCTGATCATCAACAATGACCGAATGCGTAAAATATTCGCCTCCGGAAACAATGCGATTGCCAATTGCCTCGATTTCGTCAAAAGAGGAAATCGGTGAATCCGGCGATTGCTCGAACGCTTCAAGACAGCGTTGCAGTGCGCCCACCACAGAAAGCCCGCCGACGCTTTGTTCCTCTCTTCGATCGCCAAACGTGAAAGTCAACGTCGCCTGCGGTAAGCCAAGCCGCTGACCCAGGACCTTCGCGAACGATTTCTTGCCATCGGTTTCGATAAGCTGGCATTTAAGCGAGGAGCTTCCTGCATTGACGACGAGTATCAGCATGGCATCTCACATTCCCTGGTATCAAGTTAGGCTAAGAGTACCCGTATCTGGCAAAAAATCGTATAGAACATTTGTTCGTTTTCATATATACTATGCCGCATGAAAGTACCGAAGCGCATTGCATCAACCGTTCTCAACTCGCTCAAAGGCGGCGTCGTCCCCCGCGTGGGATTACCTTATGTCGCGGTCGGACGCGAGGCAGAAATCGATGCCCTGCTGCATGACATTGGCATCATCGCAGACGGTGGGGCGTCATTTCGCTTCATCGTCGGCAAATATGGCAGCGGCAAAAGCTTCCTTTTGCAAACCATTCGCGCATACGCCATGGACCGAAACTTTGTTGTCGTTGATGCCGACCTTTCCCCGGAGCGTCGCTTACAAGGCAGTCATGGCCAAGGTCTTGCAACATACAAAGAGCTCGTCCGCAATATGTCGACCAAAACACGCCCTGAAGGCGGCGCGCTCACGCTCATCCTTGACCGGTGGATATCGGGAATCCAAAGCAGCGTAGCGCAAATGGGTATCAGCCCTGGCACCGAGGCATTCCAAGAACAAGTGGAATGTCGCATTCACGAAGTCGTCGGCACCTTATCAGAGCTCGTGCACGGCTTCGATTTCGCACAGCTACTCGTCATGTACTGCCGTGCATACATGCACGACGATGACGACCTGAAAGCCAAGGTCATAAAGTGGTTTCGCGGTGAATATGCCAATAAGACGGAAGCCAGGACAGAGCTCGGCGTACGCATCGTCATAACCGACGAAGACTGGTATGAATACATAAAATTATTTGCCTGCTTCCTTGTCCAAGCAGGCTATACCGGTATGCTCGTGCTTATCGACGAACTGGTGAACATCTATAAGATTCCCAATGCAATAACACGCCAATATAACTACGAGAAGATTCTCACGATGTACAACGACACGCTTCAGGGCAAGGCGCACCACCTGGGCATTATCATGGGCGGCACACCGCAGTGCATCGAAGATAAGCGTCGGGGTGTCTATAGCTACGAGGCCCTGCGCAGTCGTCTGGCAGAAGGTCGATTCGCTGGTCAACACTACAAAGATATGCTTGCGCCTATCATAAGACTCGTTCCACTTACCCATGAAGAGATGCTCGTGCTGACAGAAAAACTCACGAACATACACGCTCAGCTCTATGGCTATGAGCCCCGCTTGACGAGCCAGCAGCTCGGCTGCTTCATCAAGACTGAATTCGAACGCGTGGGAGCAGCCACGCACATCACCCCACGAGAGGTCATACGAGATTTCATCGAATTGCTCGATATCATGTATCAAAACCCGCAAGCCGACATGGACGAGCTTCTTGAAAGCCAGCAGTTCGTCCCCACGACGCCCGAAGCGCAGGCAAACTCTCCTGCGCCCTATGCAGAGTTCACCCTATAGGCGTTTTCTATATGGACGTCTTCGATTCATATGCCCCATTCATCCAAGACTTCATCTATAGAAACGGGTGGGAAAGCCTGCGCTCTGTTCAAGTCGCGGCGGCAGATGCCATCTTCAATTCAGACGACAATGTGCTGCTTGCCGCATCGACCGCATCGGGCAAAACCGAGGCGGCGTTCTTTCCCATTCTCACGCAACTCGACGCAAATCCATCCTCTAGCATCAGCACTCTATACATCGCACCGCTCAAAGCCCTTATCAACGATCAGTTTGGACGCCTTGACGAACTCTGCGAGGAGACGGATATCCCCATATGGCGCTGGCATGGTGATGTCTCGCAATCACGCAAGGCAAAACTTATCAAACACCCTAGCGGCATTCTGCAGATCACGCCCGAATCGCTCGAATCGCTCCTATTGCACAAACACGCGCATATCACGAAGCTCTTCGGCGACCTGCGCTTTATCGTCATCGATGAAATCCATTCCCTGATGCGCGCCGACCGCGGCGGCCAATGCCTCTGCCTTATCGAGCGCCTGAGCAGGCTGGCAAGCTGCAATCCACGCCGCATCGGTCTTTCTGCCACCCTCGGCGACCTCGAGCTCGCGGGGCGCTTTCTAGGCGCCGGGTCAGGCCGGAACACCATCATCCCGCGCATCGAGGACGCCGGCCAATGCTGGCGCCTTTCGATGGAACATTTCTACATCAGCGAGCGACAGGCCCCCGACGACGAATACGATTTTCCCTCAACCTCAATGCTCGAGAATCGCTCTGGCGATCGAAAATCCCTGCAACATGCAATAGACTTTCCCAGCGATACCGCCCCGACAGGTGCCGACCCTGGTTTGGGTTATGTATTCGAGCATACGCGCGGGAAAAAATGCCTCGTCTTCGCCAATTCACGAGAAGATGCCGAGGCCTACACGACAATGCTGCGTAGCTACTGCGAAGCCAACAACGAACGTGATCGCTTCCTCATTCATCACGGCAACCTCTCAACCTCGTATCGCGAAAGCGCTGAAGATGCCATGCGCGATGAAGATCTCGCCCTGACAACCGTCACCACGTCCACACTCGAACTCGGCATTGACATCGGCCGGCTCGAGCGCGCCTTTCAGATGGACGCGCCCTTCACCGTAAGCTCGTTCTTGCAGCGCATGGGCCGCACGGGCCGTCGTGGACAACCCCCCGAGATGTGGTTCGTCATGCGCGAAGAGCGTCCTGAACCACGCGCTACCTTAGGCGAAACCATCCCCTGGAAACTTCTGCAAGGCATCGCGCTTGTACAGCTCTACCTTGAGGAACGTTGGGTCGAACCGCCTCATCTTGACAGGCTCCCCTATAGCCTGCTCTACCATCAAACGATGGCAACACTTGCAAGTGGCGGCGAAATGACTGCAGCCGAACTTGCCGGCCGCGTTCTCACGCTCAGCTATTTTCATCGTGTGAGCAGTGATGACTTTCGCATACTGCTGCATCATCTTATTGACATCGATCATATTCAAATCACTGAAGAAGGCGGCCTTATCGTTGGGATTTCGGGCGAACGCATCACAAGAAACTATCGGTTCTATGGCGTTTTCCAAGAAAGCGAGGAATACACGGTACGGAGCGAATCACAAGAATTGGGAACCGTTGTCTTACCTCCTCCCGTAGGTGAAAAGCTCGCAATCGCTGGCGCCACATGGATAGTCGAGGAAATCGACCACAAGCGTCATGTCGTATACACGACACAGGTCAAGGGCCAAGTTCCTGCATATTTTGGCAACTGCCCAGGCGATATCGATACAAAGATACTCGAGCGCATGTTGCGCGTGCTCCAAGAAGACGTTCGGTATCCGTATCTTATGGACAACGCGCGAGTTCGGTTGCAGCAAGCACGCGCAACCGCGCGTGCAGCTGGCCTTCTATCCGCTCCGCTCATCAATCTTGGCGGGGACAGCTGGGGGCTCTTCCCTTGGCTAGGAAGCTATGGCTTTCTCGCGCTTGAACGCTTTCTCAAGATAAAATGTGGTGATGATCTGCAACTCAGGGGACTTGATTCATCAAGACCCTATTTCCTGCAATTTCGCATGAAAGGCGATGTGGCGAATTTCCGCGATGTTCTTGCCGCGCATGCGGCAAAACCTCTTGATCCACTCGAACTTGTCTATGCAGATGAAATCCCCATCTTCGAAAAATATGACGAATACGTTCCCCCCGAGCTCATACGCAAGGGTTTTGCCCGAGGCGTGCTCGATGTCGACGGAATGCTGAAACGCGTCCGCCAATGGAGCGGCTTACCCGAAGCAACGCCGACACTTGCAAGCAGCAACTCAGCTTTTTAATCGAAGAAGCCTTTTTTCGACTGTTTGTATGATTTTGCAAATTATCAATGAGTATGATAAAGATTTGAAAAGTAAACATGCAGGTCAAAGTGTTGGGGGTTGGCCGATACTTGGGGTACCCCGAAAACACCCCTCAAAAATCATACAAACAGTCGCGATTTTCGGGATTTGGCTGACTGTTTGTATGATTT
>CAYSZR010000056.1:0-10638 GCA_964435565.1 uncultured Coriobacteriaceae bacterium | reverse complement strand
GCCGATAATCGTCATCGCGCAGGTACAGCGTGGGTCGCATCCCATCGGGCAGCATGGTCATGAAGCAAAAGGAGCAGCCGTTGCAGCACGTGATGGTTCCATCGAAGATGCTGTCTGAAAACGTGATGCCCCAATCCTGGCCCAGATCACGTGTGATGACAGTCTCTTCGCCGCCTTCAAGACGCACCTCGACTTCGAACCCATCTGCCTGCCAGCGCCATTCGATGATGTCACGCAATGCGACGCCTTCGACCTCGACGATCACATCGCCTGCCTCGAGCCCCGCCTTCTGCGCCGGCGAGCCAGGATCGACCCGCTCGATTACAGCACGACACGGACGTGGGTACACGCTGTCGTTCAATGATTCGTAGGGACTAACAGATGCCGGAACGCCCATATGCTGAATGCTCCTATCGGGTACGTTGATCGATATACGCGCAGACAGCGTCGATATGCGACTGCGGAGTGCTCGCGCCCGCGGTTATCCCGACACGACCAATGCCTTCCAGCCAGGCCGCCTCGATTTCGCCCGTTCCCTCGATATGATAGGTCGCAGGGCAAAGCGGCTTGCATATCTCGTACAGGCGACGCGTATTTCCAGAATTATGCCCGCCGATGACGATCATCGCATCGACGCGGGCGGCAAGGTCAGCTGCGGCCTTTTGACGTTCCTGCGTGGCAAAACATATTGTTTCCTCGACACGCACCTCATCTGCAAGGAGCCTTATAGCCGCAAGAACGGCCTCGACGCGTTTGCCGCTTTGCGTCGTCTGGATGACCACACCGATTTTGCGTGGCAAAGACGCGGGGAGCTTGTCGGGCGTGTCGGCGACGGCGACAACCGCATCGCCTCCCCAAGCGCGAATGCCTTCGACTTCTGCATGACCGGGCTCTCCAATGATAACGACCGCATAGCCCGCTTCGCCAAGTTCGCGCACCTTATGCTGGACTTTCGACACATAAGGGCATGTCGCATCGATAACGTTGAAGCCACGCGATTCTGCCTCTTCGACGATTTGCGGAGCCGTCCCATGACTGCGCAAGACGAGCGTGCCCTTTCCGGCATCGTCAAGCGTAGGCGCAACCTTGACTCCCTCTTTGGCAAGGTCATCGACCACACGCGGATTATGGATAAGGGGCCCGAGCGTATGGATGGGCTTAGGGCCGTCAAGGGCCTGATCTACCATATCGAGCGCACGCTTCACGCCGTAACATGCCCCGGCATTTTGGGCTATCTCAATGGTGATTGACATGACGATCAGCTCCATTCGAGCTCGCAACCTGCTTTGACCAGCTGCGATATGCGACAAAAAATTATTTGCAATCAAAGGCTGCCTTTAATTGCAAATGTTTACGTGCAATCGGCGGCGCTATCGCGCAACCGGAACACTTCCTCCATGATTTCGGTGATAATGGCATCAGAACGTCCCTTTTTCGGGATACTTTCAAAATGCTCGTCCCTTGGGTCTATGGGCGTACCGAAATTCACATAGATACGCGGAAACCGAATGAACTTGGCCTTGTCATAGGGCATGATCTTTTCCGGACCCAAGATTCCAACCGGCACGATTCGCGCCTTTCCCATATTTGCTATGAGCACGGCGCCTGCATGCGGGTGATAGGGTTTATCGGGCCTGTTCATGCGCGTGCCCTCGGGATAGATAAGCATGTTCTCGCCGCGCTTAAGGCAAGCGACCGCACGCTTGATGGCAGACCTATCAGGAGAATCAGGATCGACCGGAAGCGCTCCCACACGTGCGAGCAGACCACCTATGATGGGACGATACAACGACGAACGCGCGAGTATCCTAGACCCATGCGCATGGCTGTACAAAGCGCACCATCCAATGCAGGGATCGGCATAAGAGACATGGTTCATAACGAACACGACGGGCTCATCGCCTAACTCGCGCAGATTCTGAAGACCCTTTACCTTATATCTGAAGCACAGCTTCAATACAGGGCGCACGATATAGGCCGCAACGTACACAAACCAGTTATGCACTCTGCCATGCGGCACCCATATCGCATTATCGAAAAACTTCTCGCGCTTTGCCATGGATAGGCCCGTCCTTATCGTCTTTCTTCGGCAAGACGAGCGATTGCAGCACAGACCTGGTCAATGGACATATCCGTGGTATCGAGCATCACCGCATCGTCTGCAGGTTTCAATGGAGATACCGCACGCGTGCTGTCAGCTTTATCGCGGGCGATTATCGCCTCAAGAATAGCGGAAACATCCATCTCGCCATATCCGCGTTCGGAATTCTGCGCAGCACGACGACGCGCGCGCTCTTCGGCACTTGCCGTCAAAAACACCTTGAGCTCTGCATGCGGAAAAACGACCGTTCCGATATCGCGTCCTTCCATAACGATGTCTTCAGCCGATGCAATCGCACGCTGCTGCTTCACAAGGGCCTCGCGCACAGCGGGCAGTGCCGAAACAGGGCTTACCGCCTTGTCGATCTGAGGGGTACGTATCGCAGCTGTCACATCAACACCGGCAATTGAGACGCCAGATGCCAAAGGGCTTCCCGGTTGATGGGCAAATGCGATCGTCTGTTCACGCGTGACCTTTTCAAGCGTTGCGGCGTCATCAAGATCAATACCGTGCTCAAGTGCGTACCATGCAATGCAACGGTACATGGCACCCGTATCCAGATAATGAAAACCAAGCATCTGCGCGACGCGCTTGGCAACCGTCGATTTTCCCGACCCCGCGGGACCATCAATCGCGATAATCACGATTCCTCCTCGTTCATTCAACCGTGCAGCAGGCTAAAACCGTACCGCATCCCGGGAAAGTGTAGCATCTCAAATCTGCAGGCTCTGCATATCCTCGAAGAAATCGGGCCAAGAGACGGCAACGCAGGCCTTATCGTCCAATTCAACATCCGTGCCGAATACCAAACCTGCGATATGCCAGACCATGGCAAGCCTATGATCATGATGCGTTTGCAGAGCCACCTGCGCAGGCGCGGATGCACCTGCCTGCGGACGTCCGATAACGTGCAGGTCATCACCACTTCCAAACGCATGCACACCAAACGCGCCCAGTCCGTCGATAATCGCCGAGAACCGGTCGCATTCCTTGACACGCAACTCACCGCATGATTCAAAGACCGTCTCGCCATCTGCGAAAGCCGCCGCAAGAGCAAGAACGGGAATCTCATCTATCAACGAAGGTATCTCTTGAGCGGTTACGACAGTGCTTTTCAGTGCGGGGGCAAACTGGACATGCACCGTACCGAGCGACTCGCTTCCCTCTTCATGCAAATCCTCGTACTCAAGCGGACAACCCATACGACGAAGAACTTCAAAAGCGCCGATGCGCGTTGCATTGAGCACGATTTCGTCTATTTTGACATCGGACCCACCGCACAATGCCGCCGCAACCGCGACAAAGGCCGCAGAAGAAGGATCGCCGGGAATCGCAAGGTCACATGCGCGCAGATGGGCAGGGCCTTCGACACACGAGGTAAGGCCATCGATTTTGACCGGCACCCCGAATGCGGGAAGCAGCCGTTCGGTATGGTCTCTGCTCTTGGATGGTTCCGTGACGCACGACAGCCCCTCGGCTTGCATACCCGCGAGAAGCAGCGCTGACTTGACCTGCGCAGAAGCTTGCTGTGTCGCCGTCGATGCAGCGACGATTTCATGACCTGCTAAAACATGCACGGGAAGCTTGCCTTCAGTGCTTTGGATGCATGCCCCCAACGCACAAAGTGGATCGATGACACGCAACATGGGACGCGCCGAAAGCGAGGCATCGCCTTTAAGCACCGCATCGATTCCCAGACCGGCAAGAACGCCCATAAGCAGGCGTGCCGTCGTGCCAGAATTGCCGCAGTCTATTTCAAGCGTTCCCTTTGCGTCTGCCTCAAGAGAGATTCCCTCGATCGATCCGGAAAGTCCCCGTTCGTCTTTGGAAAAAGAGACATGCGCGCCAAGGGCCTCAACAGCCGCTATGGTCGAGCGAACATCAGCACTTGGCGACACGCCGCTCAAATGTGATACGCCCTGGGCCAGACCGGCAAAGAGCACGGCGCGATGCGATATCGATTTATCCGAGGGGACGCGGATAGCGCCTCTGATCGGCATCTTCGTTACTCCTCGGTCAAGCTAGCAAACGAGAAGTCAAAACCCTCGGTGATAAGCTCCCCGCCAAAGCGGCCCATATCGCCTTCATCGGTAAGTATCAATTCGAGTACGGCGGTGTCCTCGTTGATATGATCGATCTCGATCGATTGGATATTGCATGCCGCATGGCCCGCCATGCCGGTGACCTGAGCAATAATGCCTGGATGATCGGTCATGGGAATGCGTACGCGCGTGAGTTTTGCAGAATCGGGAATCCACTTCGCGGGAAGGCTGCGACGCAAAGACGCGCTCTTTTCCAATAGGCCCGTAAGCGTCTGAGCATCACCTGAACGAATCGCATCTTCGAAATCCTTCAAGATCTCGCCCATCTCGTGCAGGCCTTGAGAAACAGCGTCGCGATTATCCAAGGCTATGCCACACCATAGTTCGGGGGAACCCGCAGCGATCCTCGTCGAATCCTTGAAGCCGCCAGCGGCAAGCCTCAACAGCTCTTTTCGCTCATCAGCATGGTTGCCGGCAAGTTCGACAAGCGATGATGCAACCATATGCGGCACGTGGCTGACAATCGCGATGGCGCTATCGTGCTGATCGCGGCTAATCGATATGATACGCGCGCCTAACGAACAAAACGTCTCGTGCAGCTTGAGAAAGACATCGTCTTGTCCCTCGCTTTCGGGACACAAGATCCAATATGCTCCCTGAAACAAATCGGCACGCGCCGCCCCAAAGCCGTTCGCTTCAGACCCGGCCATGGGATGGCCCGGCAAATATCTGCTCGGATTGCTTAAAGTCTCTTCGGCAATACCGGTGATTACGGCCTTCGTCGATGCGACGTCGGTGATAACCCCGTCATAACCGCAGGATTCAATGCGCTCAAACCAGTATTTAGCAGCAAAAACAGGTGTGGCGATAACGACAAGGTCGCTGCCGCCTGCAGAAAGCCAGGCGTCGATGCGTTTATCGTCGACGCACGCATATTCGTCAAGAACGCCTGACTCATGCGCCTTCACAAGCGATGCCTCATGAGGTCCGACACCATAGATAACCGGAGGATTTTCAACCGTCTTCATCGCGGCGGCAATCGATCCGCCAATCAGGCCGACTCCGATAATAACGACTCGTTCAAAGGGGATTCCCATTTTCACCACCATATTGCCAAATCTGATACATATTCTCAATTTACAATCAAAGGCTACCTTTAATTGCAAAAAATAATTGCAAAATTTTGATGCGAGCTTGCTGTGGGTAAATTAGTCGGTAATCGTGATGCTTTCGATAACCGGCATGTTATTCGAATCGGTAATGGCGCCACCATTGCCTTTTGCATATTTCAGATAGTTGCTTACTATGCTGTCGATAATCTTCATACCGGACTCGTCGATCGTGCCGAATGCAGCATATTGCCCGTCCAGGCTCTTCGAAACATTCTCGGTCGTTGCAAGCGTAATGAAAAACGTGCTCCTGGCGCTGTTCATCACACCCGTGCGTGCCAAAGCGACCGTACCGCGTTCGAAGTGCTCGGCAAGCGGATTTTCGACGTCATTATCGGAAAACTCGCCGATAACGGGCGTCAGGCTCTCATCCTGACCTGATGCGCTGTTGCCTTTCGTACCGCCTTGCAGGCAAAAGCCGTCAACGATCCTATAGAACTTGAGGCCGTTGTAATAGCCATCATTGGCAAGCTGGCAGAAATTCGCGACACTTACCGGGGCGCTGTCGGCATCGAGCGTGATCGTGAATTCTCCATAGCCCGTGACCTTGACGACCGCATGATGCGTCCCTGCAGCGTAGTCGCCCGTTGCCTTGCTTGTAAACGTCGCCGTTGTGCTGCTCGAATTTTTGGAACTCGAGCCCGTGGCAGACGAAGATCCTCCACAACCAGCGACCAAGCCCATGCACAGGGCGCATAGCGCTATTGCAGCGACGATACAGGTGAGCTTTTTCATGTTTTCTTTCCTCAATCGACCATCGTTATTGACTGGATATGCGGATACTTCGTTTCGTCGTTGATCCGACCGTTTTCATCAATCGTAATCTTCTTGGAGCTATCAGAACTGCTGGTAAGATTAGCCAGCTTCTCTATGACCTCATAGTTCTCGGTGATTTTCGCAAATCCAGCGTACTTCTTATCAAGATACGAAAGATCGCTCATGCAGATGATGATGCTCGAAGCATCGCTTTGCTGACCATCAGCCGCCCTGTTCATGGCAACGACGCCGCGCTTGAGAGAATTCGAGTTGGTAACATCGGATTCCTCGTATTCACCGGTAATCAGATTGGCATTATCCTGAGTCGGACTTCCAACACGCACGTACATGCTGTTCAAAATCCAGAACAGCGGCTTGCCATTGTAATATCCCCTATCGACGAGCCTGCAGAACTTGGCCGCCGTCTGAGGAGCTGAGTGCGCATAGATTTCTATAGTGATGGGTTGATCCTCATAGCCTTCGAAAACGAGTTCGGCATGATGGATTCCCGAATAGTAATAAATTTCCTCGACCACGTTGCTTTCGAGCACATTGTCGGAATCTTTCTTCAATTTACTGACATCGAGTGTAGTCGTGGTGTCAGAAGGCGAGGCAGTCTGCCGTGCCGAAGGCGACGTAGAAGAAGTATCCGTCGTCGAACAAGCGGCAAGCGCGCAGACCAATGCGACTGCGCATGCACACGCAAAGACCAGAGCAAACCGCTGTATGTTCCCGTGTAATCTCATAAGTCCGATTATTCTACTCTATCCGCATGTAGCGAGCTAGTAAACCATGCCCATTGCATCGCGAACTTCCTGCAGGGTTTCTTCGGCGATTCTATTAGCCCTTGCATTGCCGTCATGGAGGATTTCCTTAACAGTATCCATGTCATGTGCCAGCTCCTCGCGGCGCGCGCGGATGGGAGCAAGATAATCGTTTACGGTTTGGGTGACATATGCCTTAAGGGCACCGCCACCACCGTTACCGATCTCTTCGGCAATATCAGTTTCAGTACGTCCCGAACACAAAGCAGCTGTTGTCAGCAGCGCTGCGACACCAGGACGGTTTTCACGATCGAACGTGATGTTGCGATCAGAATCTGTAGGCGACTTCTTGATGATCTTCGCAGTCTGTTCGGCCGTCATCGAAAGCGAGATACCATTGTTGTAGCTCTTGGACATCTTGCGCCCATCAAGGCCGGGAACTTCGATAGCATCGGAAAGAATGCCCTCTGGCTCGGGAAACACCTGCGCATACCGCTCGTTGAAGCGTCGAGCGACCGTACGCGTGATTTCGATATGGGGCAGCTGGTCTTTGCCGACGGGCACCACATTGCCCTTGCAGAAAAGGATATCGCACGCCTGATGAACGGGATACGTAAGCAACAAACCCGTTAGCGCATGACCAGACGCCTCTTGCTCTGCCTTGACGGTTGGATTGCGCTCGAGTTCGGATTCGCTGACGAGCGAGAGGAATGGCAAGATGAGCTGATTGAGCGCCGGAACGGCTGAATGCGTGAATATCATCGTCTTTTTGGGATCGATGCCGCACGCGATGTAATCAATGACCATGTTGTATACGTTATCGGCGATATTGGCGGTCGTATCGCGGTCGGTGATGACCTGATAATCAGCGATGATGATATTGGTCGCTATACCACGGTTTTGCAACGCCACACGGCCGTTGATCGTGCCGAAATAATGGCCCAGGTGCAGTCTTCCCGTGGGACGGTCTCCCGTGAGCATCCGGTATTTTTCAGGATGGACGTCGAAATCGGCGCGGATTTCATCGCTTTTACGTTTCGCAGCCTCGAAGCTACCCTCGTTTGGCATGTCTGCAGTGCCTTTCTCTCTTCTAAACAATCTGGATGATGGTACACCATTTGCACGCTGATGTGCGTACTTAGTAAGCGGCAAGGTCTTCGGGATGAATCCCGAACGCTTCAAGTTCAACAAAGCCCGGTTCACTGCGAAAGACGAAGCTGTCAACGTTGCGAACGATCAGATGGTTGATGTCATCTGTACTCATATTGAGCCATACGGCAAGAAAGCCTCGTATAACACCGCCGTGCGCGACAACGGCAACACGACGCTTCGTCTGCTCGATATCACGTGCAGCCTCACCGACCCTTGCAATGAAATCATCAAATGACTCCCCGCCCTCATGCGGCGGCCACTGAGCGCTTTTCGGCCCCCAGGGAAACGGCATTCCCCGTGCAACGACATCTTCGAAAGACATGCCCTCCACAGGGCCAAAATCGAATTCGGTCAGGCGTTCGTCTACACGCATGTCGATTCCAAGCCTTGCCGCGGCAGGCGTGGCGATAAGCGTGCGACAGCGCATGAGCGGAGAAGTGACGATCAGCTCGGGCTTCCATGCGACAAGCCCCTCGACAGCGCGCTGCGATTGCGCTTGCCCAACTTCGGTGACCCCTTCGTCGCGGCGTCCCAGAAAAAAGCCACTCGCATTGGCAAAAGTCTGTGCATGGCGCATGAGAAGAATGCGCGCCTTGCCGTCGGCAGCGTCTGTGGCGATGGGACTTGGCATATCAGCTGGTTTCTCTAGACGCATCATCGCTCCCCCATCTCAAGACCGGCCGCGCGACGAAGGTCGGCACATTCGGCATTGGAAAGCAATCTCCATGCGCCGACTTCCAGACCGCCTAGTTCCAACGGGCCGAACTTATCACGATGCAATTCGAGCACAGGGTGGTGAACAGCAGAGCACATACGCTTGACCTGGCGTTTACGACCCTCATGTATAACAAGCGTGATATCTGATGTCCCATCTGCACGCACGCGTTCGATCGAAGCCTGCGCAGGCGACGTCACCCCATCATCAAGCTCGACGCCCGTTGCAAGTTTAGCGATTGCGGCCTTATCGATTTTCCCATCAACATGCGCCCGGTAGGTTTTGTCGACATGATGTTTGGGATGGAGCAGGTGCTGCCCCATATCGCCGTCTGTTGTAAACAGCAATAGTCCCGTTGTATCCATATCCAAACGTCCAACGGGGAAAAGCCCCGGATATTCCTTTACAGGCACGAGACTGGCGACACAGGGACGATTGTGGGGATCGGACATCGTCGTCAAATAGCCAGCTGGCTTATTAAGCATCAGATAGACCGATCCATCGGTCAAGCGCACTTCATGCCCGTCAACGCAGACGATATCGCACTTGGGATCGACCTTGCTCCCAAGTGCGGTAACGACCTTTCCATTCACGCTTACGCGCCCGGCAGTCATAAGGTCTTCTGATCCACGCCTGCTCGCAACACCCGCACGCGCAAGAAACTTCTGCAGACGCAGGGGAAAGGGCTGTTCTGGAATATCGCCGGCTGAATTCATTCTATTGTCTGGATAGTCTCATCGACGGTGTCATCGTCTTGCACGATGTCTGGCTCATCATCATCGTCATCGATATCTCCATCGTCATGCGATTCTTCTTCGATATCATCAACGATACTGTCGAATTCGGCCTTTTCGGTCATGGACGCGCCGATAATCGCAGCTATGCCCTCTGCATCATCAAGACGTTCGTCATCTCCAGAATCGACCTCTTCGACTCGATAGGACCCGTCCTCGAGCGTCACGCGCACTTCAACCTGCTCGTCATCGTCTGCAAGTTCGTCATCATCAAGTTCGAGCTGCATATCATGAGACTTTCCCGCACCGCTCAGACGCTCACGGATATATTCGCGGCTTTCCTCGTCAGGCGCAAAATCTTCGAGGGGCGGAAGGTCGTTCGCGCTTTTCAAGCCGAAGCGCTCGAGAAACGCGCGCGTCGTGCCATAGAGAATGGAGCCACCCGGCTTATCGCGTCCCATCTCGCGCACAAGCCCTTTTTCCACGAGCGAGGATACGACACCTTCCGAATTGACACCGCGTATGGCATTGACACCGGAACGTGTCACGGGCTGATGGTACGCGATTATGGCAAGCGCCTCGAGCGCCGCCTGCGACATGCGATGCGTATCCCATGAAATGATGTAGCGTTCGATGATCTCATGATGCGCAGGGTGGGTGTAAAAACGCCAGCCACCTGCAACTTCACGCAACTGTATGCCGCGATTGTCGTCCATATATTCGGCTGCCAGCAAAGCAAGGACCTCGTCCATTTCGACCAGATCAACTTCCAGTATCTTTGCAAGCGCAGCCGAGCTCACAGGTTCGTCTGAAACGAACAGCAGCGCTTCTGCAGCACTCATCAGGTCATCGTATTGCTCATCGCGAGCCATAATCACTCCTCGTCTTGCGCAAGATCTGCTTGCGGTGCTTGCGCATCCTCGAGCTCATCGAGCGTTGGGTCTTCGGGCATGCCCCAGTCGGGGACGGAGAAATCCGTAATCTCGGGCGCAGATTCGTTGATATCGAGCATGATCTCTTCGAATGCGCTATCTTGGCTGATCATGATGACCCCGCGTTTATAAAGCTCCAGTATCGATAGAAAGGTCACGACCACGAGTTCGGGCGTGGGCGCTTCACCTACCAGCTGATCGAACGTCCGGCTTTTTCGTCTGCGCATCGTACGGTAGATGCCCTCGACATGCTTTTCCATCGAGATTGGAACC
>CAYSZR010000055.1:0-11538 GCA_964435565.1 uncultured Coriobacteriaceae bacterium | reverse complement strand
GTCGATGTGCCGGTAGCCCTCCGTCGTCGTGCGGTACACCGCGACGATGATGCCCTTGTCCCTCAGCTCGGCCATGCCCCTGGCGACCTGGTTGGGATTCAGCCCCGTGACGTTTCCGATCTCCTTGGCGCTGATCCTGCCCAGGCGTCCATCCGCATATATCGCTTTGCAGAGCGTGACGATGACCGCCCAGCCGTTGCGGCCCACGTTGCGCGAAACGAGCAGGCGGGTCAGTCCATCCTGAATCGTGGCATACGATTGGACGGGGAATCGGACGAAGCAGTCTTTCCCCCGCCTTACTCCGATTCTGTCGACTGACATATCAAGGCTTGGTCGTCGATTTGCCTGCGAACGTACTCCTCGCAGAGGATGTCGCTGGTGCGCCAAGTTTTCTTGATGCGAAATGCCTTCAGCTCGCCGTCTGTCACCAGGCGGAAGACCGTCGCGTAGGAGACATGGAGGTACTTCGCCGCCTCGGAAAGGGACATGAGGTGGCCGATCTCCTCCGAGCCGGTTTTCTTCGCGTCCATGGGTCCTCTTCTCCCTTGTGCCTGCAATTCTTGTTTTGCATGATTGCGCAAGAGGCGCTGTCCGGAAAAGGGTTTGTCGTCATTTCGAACGCCCGCGTGATGAATTCGAACAATGCCGTCCGTCCACAGGCCTCAGTGGAAAACCCGTCGGCTTTGCATACCCGCGTGGAGATATTTAGATTCAGGTATAGAAGATGAAAGAAAGATAATCGGTTGCGGCAGGGCGCAAGCATCACCGCAGTTGCTCGCGGTAGGGCGATACCTTTGGCGCAAGTTGCTCGCGGCAGGGCGCAAGCAATGCTCACGGCAGGGCGTTACCTTTTCACGAATGGTTGCGCTAGAGCGCAATCAGGGACGCATTTTCAGCCGCTTTTTCTCTGGCCTACTTTTTTCTTTGTTGGTAGAATGTTGGTTGGATGTTGGTTGAACCAACAAAAAAGCTCAGGGCGAGGCCCTGAGCAGGAGTTTTGGTCGCGGGGGCTGGATTTGAACCAACGACCTCCGGGTTATGAGCCCGGCGAGCTACCAGACTGCTCCACCCCGCACTATGTTGAGCAGTGCGCTTAAAGCGCGAGAAGGTATTTTACACGTGCCAAAACCCAAAAGCAATACCTATTTTGCGCGGCAAAGCAGAAACATCCAGTCCTGCTTGCTCCGCGCCCATTAGGCTTTGTGCACCAAACGAAATATTGCTCGATAAAGCATATCGACATCAAATGGCTTCGCTATATGATCATTCATGCCCGCCTCTAAAGACGCGCTCACATCATCATCGTACGCATTGGCTGAAAGCGCCACAATGGGAATGCTCATCGCATCAGGCCGGTCAAGAGCACGAATGGCACGCGCAGCTTCCAGCCCCGTAACCACAGGCATGCGCACGTCCATCAAGATGATATCGAAATCTCCTACTGCAGAATCGGTAAACGCGCTCACCCCACGACTTCCATCGGTGGCTGTTTCGACAATGCAGCCTTTTCTTTGCAGCAGGCTCGAAGCGATTTCCAAATTCATCGGCTGGTCATCGACCACTAACACGTGCAGCCCTTCTAGATCGACATCCTCCTCGTCGTCCTCAGAATAATTCGCAGTTCCATTTCCTGCGGCAAGCTGGTTTGTCAGCTCGAACGAAAAGGTGCTTCCTTCTCCTTCGGCGCTCTCGACCTGCAAGGTGCCACCCATAAGCTCGACCAGGCTCTTGACAATAGACAGCCCCAGCCCCGAACCTATATCCTTCCCGACACGTTCCTCTTGCGTGAATGGACTGAGCGCCTTTTCCACAAACTCGGGCGACATCCCACAGCCATTGTCACTGACACTGTACTGCATGGTCAAAAAGCCATCTTCGCTCTTCACGCGCTTGGCCGACACCGAAATAGTGCCGCCTTCGGGCGTGAACTTGATGGCGTTGCTGATTAGGTTCATGAATATTTGCTGGAAGCGCAAGCGATCGACCAGAATGCTCTCGATACATGCCGAGTCTTCCATCAACACAAGGCTCAGATGTTTCTGCTGTATCTGCGTCGAAAACACCGATTGCACCTTGTCGATACATTCACGCACGGAAAACGGCTCAAGCCGCAACTGCAGCTTATGGCTTTCGATCTTGCTCATATCCAAAATGTCATTGAGCAACGCAAGCAGATATTCGCCCGAATCGCTGATGCGTACAAGATAGCGCTCCATCGCCTGCTTATCATCGACCTGCTCGCGTGCGAGCGTCGTATACCCCAAAATCGCATTCATAGGCGTGCGGATGTCGTGGCTCATGCGCGCCAGAAAATCGCTTTTCGCGTTGTTTGCCGCTTGCAGTTGGGCATTGCGCTGGCGACGCATGCGCGATGTTGCCGCCAAAACGATCGTAACGCCTGCCATCAACAGCAACAGCGCTGCAACCGTCGCAGTCTGAATAGGATAGTGACGAACGGTCTCCAAAAACGTGCGCGGTCCGATGTAGATGGAGTTCTTGTCGATAATACCCTGTACGGTATTCGACGAAAGCCGCTGGAGCGATTTCGAAACGATATCGAATAACAACGGGTTCGAAGAATTCGTGGTGCCCAAAGCCAAGCCCTGCGTGATCTTGATATCCGATCGATAGTCCAGATCTGCAAAAGCCTCTACGGATGCGAAATATGTCGCCTGGTACGAATTCACGAATGTGCAGTCGACCTGTTTCGACGCGACGGCCTTCAAGCACTCTCCAAATGAGTTATATTCCAGCACCTCTAAGTCCGGGAATTCTGCCCGGATCATCTTGTTGATATAGTCATCGGCAACAAGTGCCACGGTTTTTGGCTCGCTTGCCAGAGTGCCGCTCGTCACCCGCATGACCGAATTGGTCGAAATGGGCTGGGTAACCTCAAGATCGTGTTCTCTTCCCCACGAATAATCGTAAGACACCGCCTTGACTGTATCGCCTACGGCTTTTTTCGCATTTGAAAATGCCGACTCAGACGAATCATTGGCAACGAAGGCAAACTGAATGCCGGTGTCGTCGCCGATAGCGCACAATATCTCAGGGATAATACCCGCCGCCTCGCCATTCGACTCATATTCAATGGGCTCCCAGCTCTTTTCGTAATATACCGTCACGACAGGCTTCGTCGCTAAATAATCCAGTTCGGCCTGCGTAAAGGCAACGGATTCCGCAAGGTTGTTTTTGAAATGATGCTCAAACAGATCGGAATTGAAACCGGGAACATATCCCAGCAGCTTTCCCATCGCTTCGTCCAATTCGTCGATAAGCGATTGGTTACCACTCCATGTAGCGAAATAGACTGGCTCTGCCGCACATTGCCCCAAGACGGCGTATCCTTCGGGCACGTTATAGAAACTAGTCTGGACAACGGCATCGACTTCACCTGCCGCAAGCGCATCATATGCCTGTTCGCTTGATGGATACGCGCGCTCTGAAACACTGGCGCCCTTCGAAGCGGCGTATGTAGAAAAGCCATCGAAAGCTCTATTGCCGTCCTCGCATCCAATGACAGCGCCGTTCATCGTTTGCGGGTCGTCGAAACGAAGCGACGTGCCATTACGCGAAACCAGATAAACCGTTTCGTTGCCCATTGGATTTGCTGAAAATGACATGCTTCCAATACGTTCATCGGTCTTCGTGACGGTACACAACAAATCGACCTCGTGGGAATTAAGCTGATTGATATTCTCATTCCATGTTCCTGGAACGAATTCGTAACGCCATCCAGTGTATTCGGCAAGCGCGGTCAAATAATCGCGCTCATAGGCGATTTCGTTTGCCTCGTCACCAGACTCGATAGATTCCTCATCGTACCAACCCACCCGCACGATGCGTGTGACGTTGTCTGATGAAGTGGATTCAGCAGCCTCTGTGGAAATGCTCTCGCTCGCATAGGCAGGCATTGAAGGGGACAGCGCAAGCGCCAGGATTGCAGCCACGATTGTCCGCATGGCCTTCATTCGACAGCCTCCGTCCCGTATCGCTTCAACGCAACGTTACCTATAGCGTATGATACTCCACTTCGACATTCCAAAGCGCAGCGCCAGTAAATAGGATTCAAAGCGGACACCTTAAACAGCACGGTTCTATGGATATATTTATTCTTTATTACAATTAGTCTTTTATTCAACTAGTTTTTCTAATATATTAATATCTCACGCTTTGTTTTAGCGCGTGCTTAATCTTTAAAGGAGAGGATATATGGTGAAGAATCACAAACTACTGGCTATTCTTGTTGTCGCGATCGCATCTTTCGCGCTCTGCATGGGACTTGCCGCATGCAGTGGTTCTAGCAATTCAACATCAGGCAAGACGACCAGCGCTGCATCAAACGCCACAAAGGTTGACCTGAACGGTAAGAAACTCAAAATCTACTGTGGTGCTGGTATGACCAATCCGTTTGCCGAAATAGCCGATGCCTTCAAGTCGAGCACTGGCTGCGAGATGGAAGTCGTCTATCAGAATGCCGCCCAAACCCAGACTGCCATCAAAACCACGAAGGAAGGCGATTTCTTCATTGCCGGTTCTGCCGACGAACTCAAGCCTGTCCAGGACTTTGTCGCTTCGAGCACCGATCTTGTGAAGCATATACCTGTGCTCATTGTTCCCACGAACAATCCCAAAAACGTTAAGAGCATCGCCGACCTTGCCAATTGCAACACCGTGCTTGTAGGCGATCCCGAATCCACCCCAATCGGCAAGATTGCCAAGACGGTCCTGACCAACGCCGGCATCTGGGACAGCATGCAAGCGGCTGGAAAGTTCAGCATGACCACAACCGCCCCGCAGATCGCCACGGCGCTTGAAAACGGCAACGGGGACGCCGGCATCGTCTGGAAGGAAAACTCCTCGGATAAGGTGACCATAGTTGACACGCCTGAAATGCAAAAGGCGATCAAAACCATTCCTGCCGCACAGCTTACCTGTTGCGCTGATACAAGCACTGCCCAGGCGTTCAACGACTTTTTGCAAACCGACACCGCTAAGCAGATCTGGCAGAAGTACGGCTATGAAATCGTCGGCTAACTAGCTAAGGCGTACATCTGTGAAGAAGCTCAGCGCGTTCCATATCCTTGCAGTCTGTATGACAATGGTGGTGTTCCTCTTCGTGGGGAGCGCCATCATTGCTATTGTCGTCGCCGGCGTATCGAGTTTTGGCGAAGCGATCACAAGCGAGGAAGTCCTCTTCAGCCTGCGTATGAGCGTTGGAACATCAATTATCTCGACAGCTATCTGCATGCTCTTTGCCATGCCGGTCGCCTATGCGCTTACCCATATCAAACTGCCTGGATCGCGCCTCGTTGAAATCGTCATGGAACTCACGCTCTCATTGCCCTATATCCTGCTTGGCTTTGCCCTGTTGCTCATTTTCTCATCGCCTTTTGGAAAAGAACTTAAAGAGCTTGGCTTCGCTGTCGTCTTTCAGCCAGCAGGCATAGTGTTTGCTCAACTTATCGTGAATCTACCTTTTGCAATTCGGATGATACGTACAGCTTTCATGGATGTGAGCCCGCGCCTCGAATTCGTTGCCGAGACACTTGGCGCCGCGCCATTCGAGATCTTTCGCACGATCATCCTTCCCATCTGCCGCAACTCGATTATCTCCACGATTATTCTGACCTGGTCTCGCGGTATGGGAGAATTCGGCGCTACGCTTATGCTCGTCGGCGTCACCCGCATGAAAACAGAAACGCTGCCAGGGAGCGTGTACCTGAGTATCTCGACCGGAAATAATGAAACTGCCATGGCGACAGCAATGATTATGCTACTGCTTTCCGCAGCGGCATTGGCCATTGCGAACATACTGAATAAGCCAACATCCCACGTGCGTTCCCGCGGCCTTGCAATCTATTCCAAACATCGCAAGAGCGAAAGAAATGCGGTCTGAATATGGGATGCCCGGTTTCTATACAAAACACGACGATCGACTGCGGCGAATTCGTCTTGCACGACGTATCGCTCGAAATCGAATCAAACGAAATCTTCGCACTGCTTGGAAGGACAGGCAGCGGAAAATCCATCCTGCTTGAATCGATAGCTGGTGCATTCGACCTGAGCAAAGGACGTATATTCATCGACGGAACAGACGCAGCGGTCATTCCCGTTCGCAAACGTCATATGGGAATCGTCTATCAAGATTATGCACTCTTCCCGCATCTAACTGTTCTTGACAACGTCGCCTATGGCCCGCGCCATCACGGCATGAAAAAAGAAGAGGCGTACACACAAGCGCGTAAGATGCTCGAACGTTTTGGCATTGACCACTTATGTCACCGCTATCCAGACGTTATAAGCGGTGGCGAGTCACAGCGTGTCGCACTCGCCCGTGCGCTGGTGCTCGAACCAGAGATACTGCTACTTGACGAACCGTTTTCTGCACTCGACCCCGCGACGAAGATCAATATGTACGATCTGCTACGTGAAATTCACAAAGAGCTTAGCTGCACCATCATCTTCGTAACGCACGATTTCAATGAAGCATGTGCCCTTGCGAATAGGATTGGAATCATTCTCGACGGCCACCTGTGTGAGGTCGTCGATGCAAAAAGGCTCTTCGAAGACAGCCATTCTGCAGAAGTCGATCGGTTTCTGGGCCATCAATCAAAAAAGACGCTTCCATAAATGCACGACGTTCTATTTGGTCTACACTATCCCCGTAAACCCAAGAAACGAAAGGCGCAGCAGTGGAAGCGTGCACCCTTGATGAGATTCGTGATTTCTTTTCGGGCGATGAATTCGCCCGTACCTGTCTTGGAGCGACGATAGACGACTTCGATTTCGAGACAAGCACCGCAACCGTGAGCATGACGTTCGACAATCGCCATCACAATGCCCAGAGATTCATCATGGGCGGTGTCTTCTTCTCGCTTGCAGATTATGCCCTGGCCGTTGCGAGCAACGTCAACCAACCACCCTCTGCCTCGGTCAACGCCAGCATCGAGCATCTGCGCCGCGCCAAAGGAACCACGCTGACAGCCATCGCACGCCCTGACAAGCAGGGTCGCAACCTTGCCTTTTTCACCATCGACGAATATGACGAATTCAACAACCACGTCGCGCGCGTAACCGCCACCGTCATGCGCACAGAACACTAGAGAAATGATTAAGGATCAGTCCGCCACCACGCTTGGATATGCAGCCGGTATTGCCCAGGCCGTGCTTTATGCGACCATGGGCATATTCGGCAAGCTCCTGTATGCATGCGGCCTGAGCGCCCAACTCGTCATGATCATGCGTTTTGGATGCACGATCGTTTTTCTCGGCCTGTTCATCGCCTTCTTTCACGAGCGCAAGTTCCTTAGCCGCCAACCTGCCGTATACATCCAGTCGATCTTCTTCTTTCTCTCTGCCTGGCTCTATTTTCTATCCGTCGAACACATGAACGCAGGGCTTGCGACAGTCATCTTCTATACGTATCCCGCTGCCGTTGCCATCATGAATGTCTTTGCCTTTCACGAACGTTTGACCTGGCGTGTCATAACGGCCCTTGCGCTATCGCTTGTTGGCATCGTCTTCATCTCGGGCGCGTTCGCCCCCGAAGGTGTCTCCATCGACCCGCTGGGGATCTTCTTTGCCATCGTCGCGTGCATCGCCTTTGCAACATATTCGGTTCTCGTGCAGAAAACAGCGCGTGTCGAAAGCCCGTTCACGGCAACGTTTTCCATATCGCTTGTCTGTCTTGTCGCTTCGTTGGTGCTATTCAACGGTGAACTTGCAGGCTTATCCAGCATCGGCTTCTACGAAATCGCCCTTGGATCGGCCTTGGCGATTTTATCGACCATAGCCCCCATCGTGCTCTTTATCTATGCCATTGGTCGCATCGGGGCAACCAAGGCCTCGATCGTGAGTATCGCCGAGACCCCTTCGTCGCTCCTCCTCGCATTTATCGTTTTAGGAGAAACCATCAACGGCTTTCAGGCAATCGGTTCTCTGCTCGTTATCGCCGCGATCCTTGTCGTCACCCTCAAGACAACAAAAGAGCCCGCAAAAGACTCCCAATAAAAGGGACCCGCATAAAGCGGGCCCCTCAAGATATCTGCTATGCGGGCAATGCCTACATCATGCCGCCTGCACCCTGCATGGCTGCCGCCATTTCAGCGGGGTCCGGACCATCCTTGGGCACATCGGAAACCGTTGCTGCAGTGATGAGCAGCATGGTTGCAACGCTCGTCGCGTTCTGCAGCGCAGAGCGAACAACTTTGACCGGGTCGATAACGCCCATGTCGAGCATCTTGCCATACTCGCCCGTGGCTGCATTCAGGCCAAAGCCAACCTCGGAATTCTTGATCTTGTCGATAACGACAGAGCCCTCGAAGCCGGAGTTTTCGGCGATGGCACGCATCGGAGCCTCACAGGCCTTCTTCACGATGTTAACGCCAACCTGCTCGTCTGCATCGGTTGCCTTGAGCTTGTCGAGCACCTTCATCGCGTCGACCAGAGCTGCGCCGCCACCGGCGACAACGCCCTCTTCGACTGCTGCATGCGTTGCCTGCAGCGCGTCGTCGATGCGGGACTTGGTCTCTTTAAGCTCTGCTTCAGTAGCAGCACCGACCTTGATAACCGCAACGCCGCCAGAAAGCTTGGCCTTGCGCTCTTGGAGCTTCTCGCGGTCGAAGTCAGAGCTGGTCTGCTCGATCTCGTTGGTGATAACCGCAATACGATCCTTGATAGCAGCCTTCTTGCCTGCACCATCAACGATGGTCGTGGCATCCTTGGAGACCTTGACGCTCTTAGCGGTACCGAGCATATCCATGGTCGCATCGGAAAGCGAAACGCCAAGCTCTTCCATGACAGGCTGAGCACCCGTGACGATTGCGATATCCTCAAGCATGCGCTTGCGACGGTCGCCAAAACCAGGGGCCTTGACGGCAACGACGTTGAGCGTGCCGCGAATCTTATTGAGCACCAACGTTGCCAGGGCCTCGCTCTCGACATCTTCAGCGATGATGAGGAGCGGCTTGCCGGACTGCATTACGCCTTCGAGCAGCGGCAGGATGTCCTGAACAGTCGTGATCTTCTGATCGGTAATAAGAACATAGGGGTTAGAGAGCTCGGCCTTCATGGTTTCGGTGTTATTGACCATGTAGGGGCTCAAATAGCCCTTATCGAACTCCATGCCCTCGACGATATCGATATCGATGCCGAAGGTGTTGGAATTCTCAACGGTGATGACGCCGTCCTTGCCAACCTTCTCCATTGCCTCGGCGATCTTCTCGCCAATCTGGGAATCGCCAGCAGAGATAGCGCCGACGTTTTTGATCTCGTCAAACGTCTTGACTTCCTTGGCGTCCTTCTTGATCTTCTCGACCAAAGACTCGACGGCCTTGTTCATGCCAACGCGAATGGCGATGGGGTTTGCACCGGCGGTCACATTCTTAAGGCCTTCACGGACCATGACATCGGCCAGCAGCGTGGCAGTCGTGGTGCCGTCACCCGCAACGTCGTTGGTCTTGACGGCAGCTTCACGGATGAGCTGAGCGCCCATGTTCTCGACCTTGTCCTCAAGTTCGATTTCCTTGGCGACGGTCACGCCGTCATTGGTGATAAGCGGAGATCCATAGCCGCGCTCGCAGGCAACGTAGCGGCCCTTGGGGCCAAGCGTAACCTTAACAGCATCGGCGAGTTTTGAAGCACCGGCAGCAAGCGCGCTGCGGGCCTCGGAATCAAAGCTAATGTTTTTAGCAGCCATTGACAATCAATCCTTTCGAATAGCCCTTTACTAAGCGATAACCGCGTATAGGTCGTCTGCACGAAGGATTACATAATCCTCGCCGTCAACCGTGATGTCCTGTCCGCCATATTTGCCATAGACGACTTTGTCGCCCGGCTTCACAGAAAGAGCGACGAGCTTGCCGTCGATGTACTTACCCTCGCCAACAGCGATGACTTCGCCGCGTTGGGGTTTTTCCTTTGAGTTGCTCGTAAGAATCAGACCGGATGCGGTAGTCTCTTCTGCCTCATCCTGCTTGACGATGACTCGGTCGCCGAGTGGCTTCAAATTCATCTCAATAGCCTCCTATTTCTTGGGTAGCGTTTACAAATGCAACAGATGGAATAGTAGCTCTGTCACCACATACACCCTACTGAAATAGCCGTTTGTAACTATTCCGTAAGAAAGTTATCTTATATGTACATACTTAGATTTTATTGTCTGAATGACATCACGTTCTACCGTGCTTTTCAGTTAGCTATGACGAAGAGGCATATGGGCAATGGGATCATCTGAGAAAGACCCAAATTCACCCGCTTCATACAGATCAAGGCCAACCGCAGCGATCATAGAGGCATTGTCTGAGCAATCACCCAAATCGGGCATAATAACCTTGATGCCCCGCTTTCCAAGCTCGTCGAACAACGCTTCGCGCAAGCTCGGATTTGCCGCTACGCCGCCACCGATGCAGAGCACCCTGGCCCCCGTCTGTTCGCATGCAGTGAGTGACTTTGCCACGAGCACATCGACAACCGCCGCGGTGAAACTCGCCGCCAGATCAGATATATCGATACTCATACCAGCGCTTTGCTGTTCATGAATATAGGTTATGACCGCGGTTTTCAAACCGGAGAGAGAAAACTGCAGATCCCCACTGTGCATCATCGCACGCGGGAAACGTATCGCACGCGCGTCTCCATCCTTTGCATATGCACTCAAAACCGGTCCTCCGGGATAACCAAGCCCCAGAGCCTTGGCGACCTTATCGAACGCCTCGCCAACAGCATCGTCGAGCGTAGATCCCAAGATTTTATAGTCGCCCCAACCAACCACGTGGACCAGCATGGTGTGTCCCCCGCTTACAAGCAGCGCGACAAACGGAGGCTCAAGCGTCGAATCGACATAGCGATTCGCGTACAGGTGCCCCTCTAGATGATTGACGCCGATAAACGGCAGTCCCGTTGCAAAGCACAGCCCCTTGGCAAAGGCCACGCCCACAACAAGCGCCCCAACCAATCCCGGACCAAGCGTGCAACAGACAGCCGAAAGATCCGCAAACTCCAGGCCAGCTTGCTCCATCGTATAGCGCACGGTCGGGACGATGGCCTCGGTATGCTTGCGCGAGGCGATTTCGGGAACAACACCGCCAAAACGCGCGTGGAAGTCGATTTGGCTTGCAATGCAATCCGCCAGAACCTCACGATCGCCATCCAGCACGGCAGCAGCCGTTTCATCGCACGAGCTTTCGATGGCTAAAATCAGAGGACGCGGCGCATTCCGTCCCTCTGCATGCTGGCTTGTATCTGTCCCAGAGCCGCTTTTAGGCGCAAGGATTCGCATCTCTCGATCCGTACGGTGTAGTTCGCGCTCAAGACGCGCGCGCTTCTCAGCTTCTTCGGGGCTGTTCATATTCGAGATGCGCGCCTGCTCGTTTTCTTCCGCATCTGAAAGCCTTGTATAAACGGGAAGCAGGGCCGTGGCATCGCCCGTGCCCGCAGTGCCCGTGACAAGCGCATTGCCGAAGGCGTCGACCAAACCCGCCCCGTCAATCATCCATATAGACTGAGGCGCTATCGAAAATGGTCCTTCTTCGAATA
>CAYSZR010000054.1:0-11991 GCA_964435565.1 uncultured Coriobacteriaceae bacterium | reverse complement strand
ATGGCGCAAGAGACGCGCGAGGTCGATGCGGATGGCAGGGTTCACGGCGGCCCGGTCTACTACATCAAGAAGGCGTTTTCGGGCACAGGGGGCAAGTTCCTTGCCGGTTTCTTTGCGGTTTCAATCATCCTTGCGTTAGGATTCATGGGCTGCATGGTGCAATCCAATTCCATCGCGGCAACATGCAATACGGCATTTGGCATTCCCACTTGGGCAATGGGCTTATTTGTCGTCTTTGCCGCTGGCGTCGTTTTTATCGGCGGACTTCAGCGTCTTGCAAGCGTCACCGAAAAACTCGTCCCCATTATGGCAGTTGTCTACCTTGTCGGCGGCTTTATCGTTCTTATCATGAACGCTGCAAATCTCCCCGGGGCATTCGCGCTCATCTTCGAGCAGGCGTTCACGCCCGCGGCGGGAATTTCCGGAGGAATCTTCGCGGCAATCAGTCAAGGTGCGAAACGCGGTCTGTTCTCCAATGAGGCCGGCATGGGCTCGACGCCGCATGCACACGCCATGGCCAATGTGAAAGACCCCCATCATCAGGGCGTTGCAGCTATGATCGGTGTCTTCATCGACACCTTCGTAGTCGTTTCCATGACCGCCCTGGTCGTTATTTCGGTGCTCTACGTTGGCGCCGATGCGCCGCTGGCTATTGACGTGACGGGCAAAACTATGGGGCTGGACAAGACCAATATGGCCCAAGTTGCCTTTGGCACGTTTTTCGGTCAGGGGATCGGAAATGGCTTTGTTGCCATATGCCTCTTCATGTTTGCGTTTTCGACTATCTTGGGCTGGAATCTCTTTGCCAAGATCAATGTGGAATATCTTTTCCAGCGCTTTGGCAAAAAAGCAGTTACAGTCTTTTCTGTCGCCGCGCTTTGCTTCATCTTCCTTGGCTCGATACTCTCCAATGATCTGGTATGGGAGCTTGCCGACCTGTTCAACCAGCTTATGGTTATTCCAAACTCGATTGCACTCATTGCGCTTTCAGGTGCGGTAATAAAATGTGCTCGGGCGCATAAGCATGGAGAGCCAGTTGAAGTTGATGAAGGCAATAACCCCGATCAGTCGGGTGTGCTCGAACGGTAAATCTTATGTGCGACATGCGGTGGTTTCCGCTGTAAATATGCGTTGCCGGCAGGCGCTCGATCGGATTGTCTAGATTGGGCGCTTGCCTTTTACGTTGCGATTCCATGACGAATCGAATATGCACTACGAATTTGGTTGCCAAGTGCCATAATGGTCGGGTTGCTATCGAAAAACGGAAAGGCTGGCCCGATGCACGAAGATGTGAAGGAACTGCTCTTCACGCAAGAACAGATTCAAACACGTGTCAAGGAACTAGGTGCTCAGATCACGCTAGATTATGCCGATAGTCCTGATGACCTCATAGTCATCTCGGTATTGCGTGGTGCGGCCATCTATATGGCCGACCTTGTTCGTTCGATCGAGCTTCCGCTGGAGATGGATTTTATGGCCGTGAGTTCGTATGGCTCTGGAACCAAGTCATCTGGCGTGGTACGCGTTATCAAAGACCTTTCAAGTTCTATCGAGGGCAAAAACGTGCTGATTGCAGAAGACGTTTTTGATTCTGGCCTCACGCTCAGCTATTTGATGAAAACGTTGAGCAGCCGCAGGCCAACTTCGATTGAAATCGCGACGCTCCTGTATAAGAGGGGCCTGCAGAAAGCCGATATCAACTGCAAGTATATTGGCTTCGAATGTCCAGACGAGTTTATCGTTGGCTATGGGCTCGACTATGCCGAACGTTATAGAAACCTGCCGTATATCGGTATACTCAAACCTGAGATTTACCAGTAATCTTGAGCAGTGCGCTATAAGACAAGGAGAAGGTGAGTGGAAGAACCCGATAATCAAAAGAAGAAAGGCCCGAACACGAGAAGCGTCGTGCTTTACGTGTTGCTGGGTCTCGTGCTTGTTGCTCTTGTCGCAAGCCAACTTGTCAATTTCGGCGGCAGTGCACCTGAGACAGATCAGCTTGTCACCAGTGATTTTGTTGCATCCGTGCAAGACGATCGCGTCGTCGAGGTTACGTATCATGCGGCATCCGCCACGCTCGATGGCAAGTACTATCGCGACGCCGATGCTAAGTCATCTGATACGCAGACCGCTTTTGCCTCTACGTATACGGGCGATGATACGCTGCAGGAGCTTATGGCTGCACATCCGAATGTCAAATATAGCGAAGATGTCACGACGTCGACGTGGATCAGCACGTTGCTCACGACCCTTATACCGCTCATATTGATCTTTGGAGTGCTCTTCTTCTTCCTTTCGCAGATGAACGGCGTGAATAACAAGCAGATGCAGTTTGGGAAGACCAAGGCCAAAAAGGTCTCGGAAGAAACTCCTAAAGTGCGTTTTTCCGATGTTGCCGGTATCGACGAGGCGGTCGAGGAACTGCAGGAGATCAAGGATTTCCTGTCAAACCCCGCAAAGTATCAAGCTATGGGGGCAAAGATTCCGCGTGGCGTTCTGCTCGTCGGTCCTCCGGGCACTGGCAAGACGCTGCTCGCACGTGCTGTTGCCGGTGAAGCTGGGGTGCCGTTTTTCAGTATTTCCGGCTCGGACTTCGTCGAGATGTTCGTCGGCGTCGGTGCATCCCGTGTGCGCGATCTCTTCGCTCAGGCCAAGGAAAATTCTCCTGCGATTATCTTCATCGACGAAATCGATGCAGTTGGCCGTCAGCGAGGTGCCGGACTGGGCGGTGGACATGATGAACGTGAACAGACGCTAAATCAGCTCCTCGTCGAAATGGATGGTTTCGAGACTAACGACTCGGTCATTATGATTGCGGCGACAAACCGTGCAGATATTCTTGATCCGGCATTGCTAAGGCCTGGACGATTCGATCGTCAGATTGTCGTGGACCGTCCCGACCTTAAGGGCCGCGAGCAGATTCTGAAAGTGCACTGCGAGGGCAAGCCGATGTCAAGTGACATTGATTTGCCGCGTCTTGCTGCTTTGACCAGTGGATTCACAGGTGCTGATCTTGCAAATCTTTTGAACGAGGCTGCGCTTCTCGCTGCTCGTCGCAATAAGAACGTTATCACAAATGACGAGGTAACTGAATCGATGGAGCGTGTCGTTGCCGGCCCGGAGCGCAAGGGGCGCATCATGACTGACCGTGAGAAGGGCACGATTGCCTATCACGAATCAGGTCATGCGCTCGTCGGCCATTTGCTCGAGCACGCAGATCCTATTCATAAGATTTCGATTATCGCACGCGGACAAGCACTGGGTTATACGCTGTCCATCCCAAGCGAGGACCGTTTCTTGCAATCCAAGAGCGAGATGATAGATAACCTTGCGATGTTCCTAGGCGGACGCGTCGCTGAGGAAATCGTTCACGATGGAGATGTGACGACCGGTGCCTCGAATGACCTTGAGCGTGCCACGAAGATGGCAAAGGCTATGGTCACCCGTTATGGCATGAGCGATATTCTAGGGCATCAAGTCTATGGTGAGCCCAATCAGGAAGTCTTTCTGGGCCGCGATTTTTCGTCTACGCCTAATTACAGCGAACAGACGGCAAACACTATCGACGAAGAAGTCGCTCGTCTTATGACAACGGCGCACGATACCGCTTATAGGATTTTGTCCGAGCATCGTGAACAGCTTGATCTGATGGCGCAGGTCCTGCTCGAACGAGAGACCGTTGAGGGCAAGGCGGTCGATTCATTGCTCAATAACAAGTGGGATGAGTATCTTGAGTGGGAAAAGGAACATCCCAAAGAGGCTGAACAGGACAAAAAGGCTATCGAGCTGAGCGCTGTCAAAGGCAGCGCGCAACAAGAAGAGCCCAATCCGCAGCCAGCGCCTTCCGGTACAGACAGCCCTGATATGTCATCCGGCTCTCAGCCGCCAGAAACTATCGATCAATAAGGGGAACACAGACAATGGATCATGAGAAAATCGAGCGTGGAGTGCGACTGATTCTCGAGGGTGTGGGAGAAGACCCCGATCGAGAGGGCCTTATGGAAACGCCGGCGCGTGTTGCGCGCATGTACGAGGAAATCCTCGCGGGGCTGACACAGGACCCCGCTGAGCTCTTTGTGAAGAAGTTCAACGAGGGTCATCAGGAAATGGTTCTCGTGCATGATATTCCGGTCTATTCTATTTGCGAGCATCATCTTGTTCCGTTTTACGGGGTGGCGCATGTTGCCTATGTCCCAAATCCCAAAGGTTATATCTGCGGTATCTCAAAACTCGCTCGCCTTGTTGAACTGTATGCGCACAGGGCTCAGGTTCAAGAACGCCTGACTTCTCAGGTTGCCGACACTCTGGTCGAACAGCTTGATCCGCAGGGTGTGTTGGTCGTGCTCGAATGTGAACATCTGTGCATGAGTATGCGCGGCATCAAAAAGCCTGGCTCGAAAACGACGACATCTGCTGTTCGCGGTAGTTTCAGAAAGTCTGCTGAAACCCGTGCAGAGGCGTTGAGCCTTATTATGCAAGGACGCTAGTAGGGTATGAGAGCTAAAGTCTGGCACTGCGCTTCGTTCGAGTTTGACTTGTCGAGTCCGTTTATTGCGGGCATCTGTAACGTGACCCCGGATTCCTTTAGCGATGGCGGGGTAAACGTCACAACGCAGGATGCCCTGGATTCTGCCCATAAAATGCTCGACGCTGGCGCCGATATCATCGATGTTGGCGGCGAATCTACCCGTCCAGGTTCAGACGAAGTCCGACCTGAAGACGAACTCGCGCGGGTTTTGCCTGTTGTCCGTGAACTCGCAGCTCAGGGTGTTGCGGTGAGCATTGACACGCGCCACCCGCGAGTTGCGGCAGAATGCGTCGATTCCGGAGCATGCATTATCAATGACGTTACCGGGTTTCGCGATCGTGCAATGCGTGATATCGCAGCGCAAAGCGATGTCGGTCTAATCGTCATGCATATGCGCGGCGAGCCAAAGACCATGCAGGATAATCCGGAATACGAAAACCCCGTAGACGATGTCGAGCATGAGCTATTGCATATGGCAGACCGTTTGAGGGCAGAGGGCGTCGAACCCGAGCGTATCTGTCTTGATCCGGGTGTTGGTTTTGGTAAACGCGGCGATCATAATCAGGCGCTTGTTCAGGCGACCGCCAGATTTGCGGACTTGGGTTATCCGCTTATGGGCGCCGTGAGTCGCAAAAGCTTCATCGGCATCATGACAGGCATTGAGGTACCAGCAGATCGAGATCGGGCATCTGCTTTATGCGCAGCATTTATGGCAAATCAGGGTGCACGGATAATGCGGGTGCACAATGTCGCGCTTACACGTGAAATGATTAAAAAATCGCATCGTGTGGTTCTTGGTCTTGGCTCGAATATGGGCAATGCATGCGGACATATCGACAAGGCGCTTGAAGATTTGCGATCCAATCCAGATATATGGGTTGGTGCCGTTTCGCGCTATATGGAAAGCGAACCTGCATACATGAAGGCTCAGGCAAGCTTCGTGAATGCTGTCGCCGCAATTCAGACGACGCTTGGCCCCTATGAATTGCTGGACGTCTTGCATGATCTTGAGGCGGGACAGGGGCGTACGCGTATGATTCCAAATGGCCCCCGCACGCTTGATTTGGATATCGTCGACTACGAAGGCATCACAAGCGATGATGCAGTGCTCACTTTGCCGCATCCGCTTGCGCTCGAACGCGATTTCGTTGTTACACCGCTGCTTGATGCTTTGCCGGGATATACGCTGGCAAATGGCGTTTCCGTCACCCGTGACGGTATAAGCGTGGGCCGGGTCTCTGGGCCCGCACAAGACCATCTATTTTTGCGGGGAAAAGATGGCGTTGAATAAGTCATTGGTGATCAGATGATCGAGATATCTGGTGAAAAAAGCACCAATTTGGCTTCAAGCTGCCTGTTTGCTTTTAAACAGGGCACGTCGCTGCATGATGTGGTACCATGTCAAATTAGCATATCTGGTGCCAAAATCAGGAATGCAGCCCCAAATGTAGAAACTGATAGGTAAAGGAGTCCCAGTATGGACGACGCAGGGATCGAGGAACTTCTCGACGAGCTCGCTGAAAGGATTGAGCAGTCAAAGCCTGTTCTGGGCAATAGTCAGAAGCGCCAGGTCGAGATTGGCCCCATCTTTGAGATTCTCGACGAGATTCGCGATATCTTCCCCGAAGAGTTGCGTCAAGCACGTATCATCGTGCGCGATCGTCAGGGGATGATCGAGGCGGCTGAAATCGATGCGAATCGCATCCTGGAGGACGCGGAGCGTCAGGCAGAAAACCTGGCAGGCGATCAAGAGGTCGTTCGCCTTGCCGAGCAACGCGCTCAAGAGGTTGTCGATGACGCCATGGCACGCGAGCGTGAAATGCGTGTCGGTGCTGAAGATTACGCTGACCAGATTTTTGCGAATCTTGAGACCAATCTTGATAATCTGCTTAAAAACGTTACGCGCTGCCGCCAACGTCTGAACAGCGGGATGACCGATTAATACGGCTATTCATTGCTCGATAGTTTGATCGCGAGGAGGTCGGGCAATGCAACAATTCATCGTATCCGTCTATCCGGATCTAAGTGAGCCTGCGTCTACAAGACAGCTCGATGGCACCTTAGATGTTGCGTCTTATGCCGTGGGTGGCATGGAATTGCAGATGCCGGATGGCATTGAATACCATCTTCAGCTAACGAACACCGGAGAGGGCGTTGTCCTTGCCGGAGAGGTGAGCTGCAAAGCCATTACACCTTGTGCTCGTTGCCTCAAACCGACGGCCGTTACCATTAAAGGGACGGTCGAAGGCTATTATCTGCTTGAAACAGAGCATGAGGCAGAGGGATACGAGAGTGATGAATTCGAATGTATCGAATCGAATGGCACATTTGACATCGCTTCGGCACTAGAAGCGGCGCTTGTATACGCGACCCCATATGTCGTCTTATGCAAAGAGGATTGTGCGGGTCTCTGATCTGAATAATGGCCCCTGCTCCTGTGATGAAGACGAGGAAGACGATTCGCCTCATCCCTTCGCAGCCCTAAAAGACTTCGATTTTGATAAAAAGTGATGTGCTACCGTGGGATATAAGACACTTACCTGCCCCTATGCCGATCGATGCGGTGGATGCGAATGGCTTTCCGTTCCCTATCCTATCCAGCTCGAACGAAAGCAGACGCTTCTCAAGGAACTGTTCTCACCCTTTGACTGCGAAGTCGACGAAGTTTTGGGAATGGATGATCCCGAAGAGTACCGCTATAAAATCATGAGCCCGTTTGCTCCTGGTGAAGACGGCTTGCCTCAAAGCGGGCTGTATGCGAAGGGAACACACGAGATTATCGCTGTGCGCACGTGCCCTGTCGAGCACAGAAGCGGTCGTCCCATCTTGAATAGCATCGCAGAACTTTCTCAGGGATTTCATATTCCCGCCTATGACGAGGATGCGGGAAAGGGCCTGTTGAGACATGCCGTTGTACGGGTGGGCGCTCATACGGGCCAGATTATGGTGACGCTCGTCGTCAACCGCAAGGAGTTTCCACGTAAAAAGGCGTTCGTGAAGGCGCTTCGAAAGCGCCATCCGAATATTTCAAGCATTGCCTTTAACGTCAATACCAGAAAAACCAATGCCGTATTGGGTTCGTTGTCTATGACGGCCTACGGGCAGGATTGGATAGAGGACGAGGCATGCGGGTGCACGTTCAAGATTCCTTCGGATGCGTTTTATCAGACCAATCCCGCGCAGATGGAAGTGCTGTATAAGACAGCTGTCGATATGGCTCATATCGGTGCGGGTGATAGCGTCTTGGACGCATATTGCGGTATAGGAACTATCGGTATTATTGCCGCCAAGCGCGCCCGTGCCCTTTTGACCGGGGTTGAAAGTGTTGCATCTGCTGCGGCTATCGCATCTGAAAATGCTCGGGTCAATCGAATCAAGCACGCCGAGTTCATTTGCGGCGATGCGGGTGAGTATTTGGCTGCGGGGGATAGGCCGTTCGATGTCGTCTTCATGGATCCGCCGCGTGCGGGAGCATCCGAACAGTTCTGCGAAAGCTTGCTGGCAGCTCCTGTGTCGCGTGTTGTCTACATCAGTTGTAATCCTGAGACCCAGATACGGGATATAGAGCGTTTGTCCAGCGTGTATCAGGTGCGCCGTGTGATCGGCGTCGATATGTTCCCGCATACAAAGCATGTCGAGACGGTGGCGTTGTTGACGAGGGCGGACCGCTAGATAGTAAAGCATTCGAATGGAACAGAAAAATATTGATCTGTGCTTCACTCGGAAAGCGAAGCGTGGTATATTAACTTTTCGCGTGTCCGAAAGAAATTCAGCATGTATGAGATGCATGCTTTCCTAGAAAGGTTAGAGACGATGGCAGTACCCAAGCGTAAAACTGGCAGGATGAAAACTCATTCTCGTCGTTCTTCGAACGACGTCTGCAAGACGGCGGCCCGTTCGGTTTGCCCACAGTGCGGCGAGGTCAAGCTTCCGCACACCGTGTGCCCGAGTTGCGGCTATTATAAGGGTCGCGAGGTTCTCGCGATCGAGGAATAAATCCGCGATTTATCTGCAAGCGAATCCTGCAGGCGGGTATCCGTTTGCGGGATTTTTGCATTTTCTAGAGACAGGATGGCTTGCGTATGAATGAAGTGAAGCTTGTCGTTGACGCCTTGGGTGGAGATGACGCGCCGGATGTCGTGCTCGAGGGTGTAGCGCAGGCAGTGCAGCAGGACCCTTCGATTACCGTCATCCTTACGGGTCCCGAAGAGAAGATCGTGCCGTTCGCACGTGCTCACGATCGAGTTGAGGCCCATCCGACAACGGAAATAATAGAGATGGGCGAGCATCCTGCTAATGCCGTGCGCCGCAAGAAGGACTCGTCGATCGTCGTGGGATGTCGTCTGGTCAAAGAAGGCGAAGCCGCCGGTTTCTTTTCCGCTGGATCGACGGGTGCGTGCATGGCTGCGGCGACGCTTGTCATCGGGCGTATCCACGGTGTCAAGCGGCCGGCGATAGCAAGCGTCGTTCCGTCTCCAGGCGCCAAAGTCGTATTTACCGACATGGGCGCAAATGCTGACTGCAAGCCAGAATATCTTGTCCAGTTCGGTCTTATGGGGCGCGTGTACGCTCAGGCAGCCCTGGGAATCGATGATCCGACTGTGGGCCTTTTGAATATTGGAGAAGAAGAGACGAAGGGGTCGCAGTTTGCACAGGAATGCCACGCGCTTATGCGGGAACAGGTCCCTCATTTCATTGGAAATGCTGAAGGTCGCAGTCTGGCGCTTGGCGGATTCGACGTCATCGTGACCGATGGGTTTACGGGAAACGTTGCCTTGAAGGTCTATGAAGGTGTTGGTAAGGCCCTGTTTTCTGGGATTAAAGACGCCATCTATTCTTCAACAAAAGCGAAGATCGGCGGATTGCTTATCAAAGATGCGCTGAATGAGCTCAAAAACAGCGTTTCCGCTGATGAATATGGCGGAGCTCAACTGCTTGGCTGCAAGGGCGTCTGTCTGATTGGGCACGGTTCAAGCAACGCGCACGCTATCTGTAGCGGCGTGCTTGCGACTGCCAAGGCGATTCGCCAGGATATGCCAGGCAGGCTGGAAGCTGCCCTTGCCGATGCTAACAAGGCGGCAGAGAGCGGGACCGAATGAATGCTGCGAAACCATCGGGGATTGGTTATGCCGATAAACTCGATCGGGCCGAGCGTATCTTAGGATACGAATTCAATGACAAGGAGCTGCTTCGGGCTGCCTTGACACATCCGTCTGCTCTCGACAGGCCCGATACGATGCACGATTACGAGCGCCTCGAATTTCTAGGGGACTCTATCTTGGGGGCTATTTCTGCGGCGTACCTGTTCGATACCTATAGGGATCTTGACGAAGGCGGCTTGACGCGCATAAAGGTCTCTCTCGTTTCAGGTACGAGCCTTTCTAGGATCTCTTCAGAAGAAGGCATTGCGGATTGCATCATATTCGGCGAGAGCGAGACGGGCACCGATCAACGCGGTCTTCACTCTGCGCTTGAGAACGTGTATGAATCGCTGGTCGCTGCGCTCTATCTGGATGGGGGCGTGAGTGCTGCACGCGCTTGGATTGCGCGCACGCTGTTGATACATGCAGATCGCAACCTTGCGCTCGAGCCCGAAAGCCCCAAATCATCGCTGCAGGAGATATTGCAGGATCAAGGCAGGCAGCCCGTGTATTGTATCGTCGGGTCGGATGGCCCCCCACATGCGCGAACGTTTTTCGCGCAGGTCCAGGTTGACGACAAGATAATTGGCGAAGGCAGTGGACATTCCAAGAAGCAGGCGGAGGCTGCGGCTGCGCAGGCTGCCCTCAAGACATTCAAAGCCGAATAGCGTCTAGGTTGCCGCGGTTGAAGCGCTGCCTGTGGTAGAATCTTAAAGTTTTATAGCAGGCTTTCTACCAAGGGAAATCGTGTATCTCAAATCGCTCGTCCTAAAGGGATTCAAATCGTTTGCAGACCGTGCTGTTTTATCGCTCGAGTCTGGCATGACGGTTGTCGTTGGTCCTAATGGGTCAGGAAAATCGAATATTTCCGATGCGGTGCTTTGGGTACTGGGTGAGCAAAGTGCAAAGCAGCTGCGTGGTCAGGCGATGGAAGACGTTATTTTTGCCGGTTCTTCGGCGCGTCAGGCAGTTGGCTTGGCAGAAGTCGATCTTGTCCTCGACAATACGGATGGCACGTTGCCCCTTGATTTCAACGAAGTCGTTATCACGCGCCGCATGTATCGCAGCGGTGAAAGCGAGTACCTTATCAATGGTTCGCCTTCGCGCTTGATGGATGTGTTGGACATCCTGAATGATTCCGGCTTGGGACGTGACACGCACTCTATTATCTCGCAGGGCTCGCTTCAAAACGTGCTTCGTGCACGGCCGGAAGACCGCCGTCTGCTTATCGAGGAAGCTGCCGGCATCCTTAAATACAAGAAGCGGAAGGAACGTTCTGCGCGCAAACTCAAGAATATGGATGTCGAGCTGCAACGCGTGCACGATGTTGTTGGCGAAATCGATCGGCAGCTCAAGCCACTTGAGCGCCAGGCGTCGCGTGCACGCCAGCACGAGCAATTATCAGAAGAGCTTAAAGCAGTCGAACTTTCACTTGCGGTAGACGATCTGCGACGCCTGCAAGACGCTTGGAATGAAGCTGAGCGCGGCGAGAAGGAAGCGGATTCCCTTGTGGAATTTGCACGGTTTCGCGTTGAAGAGAAAAGCCGGGAGCTTGAAAAATATCAACGCTTACTGGAAGAAAAGGGACTGTTCGTCGGTGATATAGCCGAACAGCGCCGACGTTGCCAGACGGTGCTTGAGCGCTTGGATTCGGGAATGCTGCTGCTTGAGGAAAAAGGCCGAAACATGGTTTCGCGCCTGTCCGAGCTGCGCCAGACCATTCATCATTCGGAATCCCGTCGAGCCGAGGCAGCCAATCAGCTGGAATTGTACGATGCCGATTATCGTGATACGTCTGCGCGGTTGGTCGAGCTTAAAGAGCAGCTCGAAGAACAGCAGGCGTCTGCTAGCGAGATACACGCTTTGCGTGAAGAGGCAAATCGCGAACTTACAGAGGCAAATGCTCAGGTCCGCGCATGCGAAAGGGAAATCGACGAGTGTACGCTCGCTGAGATAAAGGCGAACGAGACGCTTTCGACAGCAGATGTCGAGGACGGTCTTCTGAAGAACAGGATCGCTCAAATCGAAGATGCGCATGTGGCCACGCAGGGCACCCTTGGGGCTCGACGCACGCGACTCGAAGATATCGAAGGACGGCTTGCAGAATTGCAGGCGGAATCTCAGGCGGCAAAGACCGATATAGATAGCCGTGTACGCGTTCACGACGACTGTCGAGCGCATCTTGAGGAAAGCCGTGACCGCCTCAGCGCGATACGTGCCGAAATCAGGGGTTTGCAGCATGTGGATAAAGCGTTCGATAATTCCCGGCCGCTGCTTGCCTGGACCATGCAAAGAAAAGAAGAGCTCGAAGAGCTGGTCTTG